>CAYZKY010000028.1:0-46652 GCA_964478815.1 uncultured Verrucomicrobiota bacterium | reverse complement strand
GCATGTGCATGATGGGATACCCATAATCATTCGCCTCCTGAATGAACGTCTCCCCCTGGCGGTCGATGGCCATGCCCCAGATATTGCAGGGGCCGCAGGTAATATCCTCGAATTTCATCCCGTCCAGCGTGAAGCGCGCGAGACGCGTCTGGTCGAAGCGGTGTTCCCGGCCGTCGCGGGTCTTGACTTTCGAGTAGTTGAAAGCGCCTTGCGCGAGATAGAACCAACCGCCGGGGGCGCGCATGAATTGATGCGGCAAGAGATGCGAGTCCTCGATGCCGAAGCCGCTCAGTATGACTTCGCGGCGATCCGCGCGCCCATCGCCGTCGGTATCCTTGAGCAGAACGACTTCGCGGCCGTGCTGAACGAGCAGGCCCTCCTTCGTCGGCAGAATGCCCGAGGGGATCGCGAGGCCGTCGGCGAAGACGCGGGGCGTCACGGGACCCGGCTGGTAGGGCTGGTCGAACACGAAGACTTTGTCCCGGGCGTGGCTCTTGTACAAGGCCTCCGCCTCCTTCGCCGATTCATTGGCATCCACCGGGTATTCGAGCGCGGTCATGGTCCACATGCGCCCGGCATCATCCCACGCCACGGTGATCGGCTTGCCAACGCCCTGCTCCTCGCTGGAGACCAGTTCGATCTCGAAGCCGGGGGGCAGCCGGAATTGCGCTTGCTGGGCGGAAGGTATCAACGGAGAGGGCACGGAGGCCAGACCTGGCTCGGGGGCGGGAACGAAATCGGCGTGCGCCGCGGGAATCAGCCAGGCACCGCAGAGCGCGGTGGCAAAGGCACCCGGCCAGATAGAGCGACGGCGGTGGCTGCGCGGCCGGGCAACGGTGGCATCAGAGCTGTTGCGGAACGACATATTCACTTCGAAAAGGTGTGAGCGGTACCGCACCCCAACCGGCCCGGTGTGTCGAGCCGAAATTTCCATTTGCGCTCGCCCGGAGCGCTTCGAATCAGACGGTCGCTCGCAAGACGCCGCCATCCACGCGCACGGCGGCTCCGTTGGTGGCGCTGGCCAAGGGGGAGCAGATGTAAGTCACGGTGTTTGCGACTTCCTCGACGGTAGCGAAGCGTTGCAACAAGGAGGTCGGTCGGACGCCGCGGAAAAATTCCTTCTCGAATTGCTCCGGTGTCTGGCGCGCGGTCGAGGCGAGCTGGCCGACGAAATCCGTCACGCCTTCCGAAGCGGTGGGGCCGGGGAGGACGGCATTGACGGTAACGCCGGTGGCGCGAGTGAGTTGGGCGATGCCATTGACGAGAGCGAGCTGGGCGGCCTTAGTCATGCCGTAGTGGATCATCTCATCGGGAATCTGGACGCCGCTCTCGGAGGAAATGAAGACCATGCGGCCCCAATTCCGGCGGAGCATCCCGGTCAGATACGCGCGCGCGAGGCGAACGCCGGACATGACATTGATCTGGTAGAAGCGCTCCCAATCGGCGTCGGGAATCTCCGGGAAGGGTTTCGGTTCGAAAATGCCGGCGTTGTTGACCAGAATATCGACCTCGGGCGCTTGCTGGAGGAGTGACGCACAGCCGGCGGCGGTGGAAACATCGGCAGCAAAGCCACGGGCACGACCGCCGATTTTTTGCGCGGCGGCGCGAGCAGATTCCTCGGTGCGTCCATTGACAATCACATTCGCGCCTTCGGCAGCCAGAGCGCGGGCGATGGCAAATCCGATTCCCTTGGTCGATCCGGTGACCAAGGCCGTCTTATTTTCGAGCTGCAAATTCATGACAACCTCCAGTGTCTGCGTTGGCAGAACGACGCATAGTTTACGGCAAGGAAGCAGGTGGCCCAGAAAAAAGGTCGAGTTTTGCCAACAGGTGCGTCTCGCCGTCCGACCAGGGGGAAGCTTTCTCCGGCGGCGGCGGTGACCGACGCAAAAGGCAGCACCCTTGGCGATGGGATCAGGGCTTACTTGGTAATGCCGCGGGAGCTGGTGCGGGCGAATTCGACCAGGTGCAGAATCTCGGGAAGCTGCGGCACTTCGGCTTCGATCCGGGCGAGAGCGTTCGGGATGGTCAAGCCTTCCCGAAAGAGAATCTTGAAGGCCTGGCGCAGGGCAGCTTGCGACTCGGCCGGGACCTGGTTCCGTTCCAGGCCGATCTTGTTAATGGTGCGTGTTTCGGCGGGATGCCCGTCCACCATCATGTACGGGGGAACATCCTGCACGACCTTGGAACAACCTCCAATGATCGACATCGTCCCCACGCGGCAAAACTGATGGACCGCCGCCATGCCGCCGAAGACCGCCCGATCGCCGACATGGATATGACCCGCCAGGCCCACCGAGTTCGACATGATGATGTGGTTCCCCAGGACGACATCGTGGGCCAGGTGGCAATAGGCCAGGATATGGTTGTGGGAGCCCACCCGGGTCGCATCTCCCTCGGCCGTCGCGCTGTGGATGCTGACGTACTCCCGAAAGGTATTGCCGTCTCCGATTTCGGTGCGGGTGGCGCCGCCCTTCCATTTCAGGTCCTGCGACTGCAGCCCGATGCTGGCGAAGGGGTAGAACTGATTCCGCGCGCCGATCGTGGTGTGCCCATCGATGACGACGTGCGCATGGAGCCGGCAGCCCTCGCCGAGCACGACGTGCTCTCCCACCACGCAATAGGGGCCGATGTCGCACTCCGCTCCCAGCCGGGCGCCAGGGTGGATGATCGCAGTGGGATGGATGGTCGCCACGTTATTTCAATTCTCCACCAGCATGAAGGTGACCTCCGCTTCGCTCACGGGCGTGCCGTTGACGGAGCATACGCCCTTCGCCTTGCCGATCTTGCCGCGCGACTTGGTCAGTTCCACCTCCAGCACGAGCACATCCCCCGGGCGGACCGGCTGGCGAAATTTCACGCTTTCGGCCGACATGAAATAGGCCAGTTTATGCGCGTTCTCCCCCAGCTTGAGCATCAGCAATCCCGCCGCCTGGGCGATGGCTTCGAGCTGGAGCACGCCCGGCATGATGGGATGCCCCGGGTAATGCCCGGCGAAGTACGGCTCGTTGATCGAGATGTTCTTGATCGCGGTGATCTTGTTGCCCTCGAGCTTCGCCACCCGGTCGATCATCAGGAACGGCGGCCGATGCGGCAGCATCTGCATGATCTGATCGATGTTGAGCGCGGTGGCTTCGAGACCCGGAGCCGGGCTGGCGGCGCCGGGCTCAATCCCGGCGGCGGGCGGGGGCGGAATGGGCGGCCGGGGGGGCGGAGGCGCCTTGATTTGCGCCGCGATCAGGCGCGCGAGATCGCAATTCGAGGCGTGGCCAGGCTTGACCGCCACCACATGCCCCGCAATCGGGCGGCCCACCAGCGACAGATCGCCCACAATATCGAGCATCTTGTGCCGAACGAACTCTTCGCGGTACCGCAAAGGCTCGTTGGTGAGCACTGCGTCGTCGCGGATGACCACGGCATTCTCGAGGCTCCCTCCCTTGATCAGGCCGTTTTTGATCAAATACTCGATCTCCTCGAAAAAGCAGAAGGTCCGGGCCGACGAGAGTTCCTTTTCCCACGATTCAGGGGTGACCTCCAGGCTGAAGAATTCGGTGAAACGGCCCCCGCGATCCGAACTGGTGCAGGTGAGCTTGAAGGTGGGGTGCGGAAAAATGGCCAGCGAGGTTTCGCCCGCCTCGGTCTGCATGGGCTCGCGGACGGTATAGATCTCGCGCCGTTCCGCCTGCGACACAATGCCTGCCTCGCGGATCATGACCGCGTAGTCCCGGGCGCTCCCATCCGCGATCGGCGGTTCGTTGGAATCCAGCTCGATAATCGCGTTGTCGATGCCGTTCCCGGCCAGGGCCGAGAGAACATGTTCGACCGTGAGCACTTTGACGTTCCCCTTGCCGAGCGTCGTCGAGCGGTTGGTCTCGATCACGTTCTCGACCCGGGCCTCGATCTCCGGCCTGGACTCGAGGTCGATCCGCCGGAACCGCACGCCGGAATTGGGCGGCGCGGGCAGAAAGGTCATGTTCACGCGGTTGCCGCTATGCAGGCCGATCCCCGCATAACTGGCGCTTTGCCGCAACGTCTGTTGATTCGACACGAGCCGGATTGAAACAAATGGGCAGCCGCTTTGGCAAGTTGAGTCTCCCCGTGTCCCCGTTTGCCCTGGACGAAGGGCGGGCGCGCGGCGGGCGTATTTTTCCACTTTGCAGTTGACCGTGGACGAACCGTCCAGACAATCCGGGCTTCGTATGTGCCGTTACTCGCAAGGAGCAGTTCCGGGCCGCCTCATCGGTCGAGGGGCCCGCTGTCTGGACGAGGGGCGGAGCGAGGTCGCTGTCGGTTAATCAAGGGAGGCAGGCCACTCGGGAAGGTTTAGGGATGATACGCAATCGCTTTATCGGTTACTTGCTGTTTTTGGTCGGAGGCCTCGCAGCCAGCCCGGCCGGGCGCGCGCAGGAGGCGGCCCTCCAACCGGCCCCCATTGCGGCCATCTCGCTCAGCGAGGCGGTCGAGCGCGTGCTGATCCATAACGAAACGCTGCAAAGCAAGCTGCTGGATGCGGAGATCGCCCGCCGGCAGTACAAGGCGGAGAAGGGGATTTTCGAGCCGGCGGTCGTCGGTTCGGCCGAGTTGGTGGACAACAACCGGGAGAACACGACGGAGCAGGCACGCAACCTGTTCGGAGCGCCGACTTTCTCGGAGCGCAACCAATTGTACAACGGGGGGCTGGAATTTCTTTCGCCCATCGGCAGCCGCCTGCGGCTGGGGTACAACGTCCGGCGTCTCGACAACAGCCTGCAAGCGGCCACGAACCAGGAGTTCGTCACGACGATCGGGTTTACCATGACCCAGCCGCTCCTGAAAAACTTCGGGACCGGTGCGACTCTGGCGCGGATTCGGCTGGCGGCGATCAATTCCGACATGGCCTTCCAGGAGTATCGGCGGCAGCTCATGCTGACCGTCTCGCGGGCCGAAGCGGCGTATTGGGACCTTTACCTGACCCAGGAGCAGGACCGGATCACGCAGGATTCGCTCCAACAGGCCGAATCGATCCTGAAGGATAACAAGGCCCGGCTCGATGTCGGCAAATCGTCCGAACTCGAAGTGATGCAGGCCGAAGCGGGTCTTTCCCTGCGCCAGGCGCGCCGTTCCGAAGCGGGCCAGAAGCTGGCTGAAGCAGCGAATCAACTGAGCACGCTCTTCTCCGGAGCGTCCTATGGCACGAACCCGCCCGTCCGCGCCGCCGAAGAACCATCGCTGCGGGAGGTCAACCTCGATTTTTTCCAAGGGTACAAAAACGCGTTCGACCGCAATCCGGATTATCTGAGCCGGAAGCACGCGGCCATCGCGGAGAATGTGCGGCTGGCCTTCTCGAAGAATCAATTGCTCCCGCAGCTCGATCTGAAAAGCAGCTTCGGGTTGAACGGCCTGGGGCCGACGGTGAACTCGTCGTGGCGCGACATCGAGTCGCGGGACTTCCCTTCATGGTCGGTGGGCGTCGAACTGCGAATTCCGCTGACGGGCGGCATCAAGGAGCGGAACGAGTATAAAGCCGCGCAACTGGCGAAGCAAAAGTCGCTGGTGGGGTTGAAGGAGATCGAAGTGCAGATCGGCAACGCGCTGAACACCTCGATGATGAAGGTGCGGAATCTGCGCTCGACGGTGGACAACCACCGTTCGGTCATCACGTTCCACGAACAGTTGCTGAAGACCCAGTTGGCGCGGCTGGAGGTGGGCGTGATCGACAGCCGGACGGTGCTGGAGACGGAGGAAAAGCTGTTCGAGGCCCGGACGGCCATGATCGATGCGATGGTGGCTTACCAGAAGGGCATGATCGAGCTGGAACTGGTGCAGGGAATGGTGCTGGCCAACCGCCAGCTCGATCTGACCAAGTCCGAGCTGCAGCGGATGACGGACCGCATGATCGCCGCCAACCGCTTCGGCGGCCCCGAACTCGACAATCTCAAGCGCGAGATCCAATCCGAGTACGAGAACCGCATCGGCCATCTGGACGCCTGGGAGAAGCCGCAAAGTTTCGGCCGATCGATCTTCGAATAAACGCATTATGAGACGTCATACCGGGTTCGCTCTTCTGCTCGGAGCCTTGCTTTTAGCCGGGCCCGCCCGCGGCCAGGAGGGGTCATGGGTCAACGGCATCACCGAAGCGATCAACGATGTCATGCTGAGCGCCTCCGCGGCCGGCATTGTCGGCAAGCGCCCGTTCAAGGAAGGCGACTCCGTGAAGGCGGGGGAAGCGGTCATGGAGCTGGACAGCCGAATCGAGGAACTCGAGGTCGAGCGCCGGCGCTCGGTGCTCGATCTCCGCCGGAACGATCTGGAGAACTCCCGCAAGATTTTCGAACGGACCATTTCGCTCAGCAAGGAAGAGATGGAAAAGAAAGCGACGGAGTTCGCCGTGGCCCAGGCCGAGCATGAACTGGCCAAGGAGCAGTTGCGCCGCCGCCATCTATACGCGCCCTTCGAAGGAACCATTACCGCCCTGCTGCTGGATGTCGGGGAGGCGTGCCAGGCGCAACAGCCACTCGCCCGGCTGGTCGATACGCGCCGCTGCTATTTTATCTGCAATGTCGAAGCCCGGGCCGGGCACTCCCTCAAAGCGGGCCAGGCGGTGCAAATGGAAATCGAATCCGGGGATCGGAATATCCGCGTGGCCGGGTCGATTTTTTTCGTCTCGCCGGTGGTCGATCCCGCCAGCGGCTTGATGCGCGTCAAAGTCGTGTTCGAGAATCCTGACGGCCGGATTCGTCCGGGCGTGTCCGGACGGATGTTGCTGGCCGCTCCGAAGGATGCCTGATTCGTATGCAAAAGGCAGGTTTCATGGGCAAGGAAGGTTCCAGTCTGGCGGAAATCGCGCGGTTGCGGCGATTCAGCGGGGCGCCCGCCGAGTTCTGGCCGGCGTATCTTTCCGCGGCGGCGGGTTTGCTCGGAGCGAGCCGCGGCATTCTCATCCTGAAGGATCACCGGCCGGACGGCACCTGGAAAAAGCTGAGCGAGTGGAGCCACAATGGCCAGCCGGATCGCCTGGCGCTGGCCTTTAACCGCCAACTGATCGAGATCGGCGAGACGGTGCAGAAGGATGGCACCGCGCTGGTTCCCCTTGAAGCAGCGTCGGCCGCCGAGGCCCGCCATTTCGCGGCGGCGGTCCGCCTGGTGTTGAACCGCCCGGAAGAAACCTGTGTCGGCGTTTTTCTCCTGCCGGACGCGGACGAACGGCAAGCCCGCGAGGCGCTGATCCGCCTGCAACTGGTGGCCGACACTCCGTCGGCCTACCTGCAGAGCCACACCGCCAGCCAGGCCAAGAACGAAGTCGAGAAGTTTGCCGCCAGCCTGGACGTCATGACGCTCCTCAACGCCGAGAAGAAATTCCTCGGCGCCACCCTGGCCCTCTGCAACGCCATTGCCACCCGCTATGGCTGCGACCGGGTGAGCCTGGGCTGGCTCGAAAAGGGTTATATCCAGGTCAAGTCCATCAGCCGCACGGAACGGTTCGACCGGCACATGGCCGCCATCAAAGCGCTCGAACTCACGATGGAGGAGTGCTTCGATCAGGACGACGAGATTGTCTATCCCACGCCCGAAGGCGCCACATTCGTGAATCGCGACCACGAAAAATTCGCGAAAGAGAACTCGGTCGAATTTCTCGCTTCCATCCCCATCCGGGCCGACCGCACCGGGCTGGCGGTGCTCACCTGCGAACGGCAGTCCAAGCCATTTTCCGCCGCCGAATTGCAGCAACTTCGCCTGGCGTGCGATCAGGCCGCGCGGCGCCTGTCCGATCTCAAGGAGAGGGACGGCTGGATCGGCGCGCGCGCGGTGCGCGGCTTCCGCACCCAGTGCGCCAAATGGGTCGGGCCGGAGCATACCTGGGCGAAAGTGATCGCCATTCTCGGCGCCATCGCCCTGATCGTGCTCATCTTCGGCCGGTTCAATTACCGTGTTGAAGGCAATTTCCTGCTTAAGAGCGATGCCGTCGCCTATCTGACCGCCCCTTTCGATGGCTTCATCAGAGAAGTGCGCGTCAAGCCGGGCGATCTGCTCGCTTCATCGAACGTCCTGCTGCAGCTCGATACGGACGATCTGGCCTTGCAGGAGGCCGAAGCCGTGGCGGAGCAGGTCCGCTACCAGCGCGAAGCGGAAAAGGCCCGCGCCACGAACGGCCTCGCCGAAATGCGGATCGCCCTTTCCCTGGGCGATCAGGCCAAAGCCCGCCTCGATCTCATGCGCCACCGGATCGCCCAGTCCACCATCCGCGCGCCGTTCGATGGCATTCTCGTCGAAGGCGATCTGCGCGAGCGGCTGAGCGCGCCCGTCAAGCAGGGCGACGCGCTGTTCAAGCTGACCAAGCTCGATGGCATGTATGTCGAGGCCGAGATCAATCAGCGCGACGTCCATGAGCTGAAGGCGGGATCCGACGGCGAGATCGCGTTCGTCACCCAGCCGAAGCTCAAGTATCGCGTCAAGGTCGAGCGGATTTATCCCGCCGCCTTTCCCAAAGAGGGCGAGAATTTGTTCATCGTCCGCTGCCAGGTGCTGGATGCGCCGGCCGATTGGTGGCGGCCCGGCATGAGCGGCCTGGTCAAGCTCGATGCCGGCCGGCGGTCGCTTTTCTGGATTCTCACGCACCGGACGGTCGATTTCCTCCGGCTTTATTTGTGGTGGTAACCGCTGCTCCGCATGGCCGAGATTCCGCAAACCTTTAGCGAGTCCTGGTACCGCATCGCGAACCAGCGGATCAGCCTGCGCGCGGGCATCAATACCCGCCGCCAGAACTTCCGCGGCCAGCGTTGGGTCGTTCTCGAAAACCCGTTCAGCAACCAGTTCTTCCGCATGCAGCCGGCGGCCTACGAGTTCGTCGCCCGCCTTCGCCCCTCCCGCACGGTCGAGGAGGTGTGGAAGGAATGCATGGAACGCTTCCCGGACACGGCTCCGGGGCAGGAACAGGTGATCCAGTTGCTCTCGCAGCTCTACTTCTCCAACTTGCTCCAATACGAGCTGGCGGCCGATAGCACCCAGCTTTTCGAGCGGTACCAAAAGACGAAGCAGCGGGAGTTCCGGTCCAAGCTCATGAACGTCATGTTCATGCGCTTCCCGCTGCTCGATCCCGACGAGTTTCTCAACAAGACCATTCCACTCGTCGGGAAGTTCATCAGCCCGCTCGGCGCGCTGATCTGGCTCGCGATGGTCGGTTACGGCCTGAAGCTCGCCGCCGAGAACTGGACCTCGCTCATGGACCAAACCCAAAGCGTGCTGGCGCCGCACAATCTGCCGCTGCTGTACGTCGGGCTTATCGTCATCAAGACTCTCCACGAGTTCGGCCACGCCTATTTCACCAAAAAATTCGGCGGGGAAGTCCACGTCATGGGCATCCTCTTGATGATCTTCACGCCCACCCCGTACGTCGATGCCACGTCCAGTTGGGCTTTCCGGGAACGCTGGAAGCGCATCCTGGTCGGCGCGGCGGGCATGATCGTCGAGGTGTTCGTGGCCGCCATCGCGATGTTCATCTGGGCGAAAACCTCGCAGCAGACGATTCTCCACAATCTCTGCTACAACATGATCTTCATCGCGTCGGTCTCGACCGTGTTGTTCAACTTGATTCCCCTCCTTCGGTTCGACGGCTATTACATGCTGTCGGACTGGCTAGACATTCCGAACCTCGCGCAGCGGTCGCTCCAGCAGCTCCGATTCCTGATTGAGAAATTCGCCTTCGGTCTCAAGAAAGTCACCGCGCCCGCTTTCTCGAAGCGCGAGGCCTGGTGGCTCGCCAGTTTCGGCGTCAGCAGCCTGGTCTACCGCGTGTTTGTCTTTGGCGGCATTCTGCTTTTCGTCGCCGATCGCCTCCTGCTTATCGGCATCCTCATGGCGGCGGTGTGCGCGATTTCGTGGATCGCCGTGCCAATCGTCAAGCTGGTGAAGTATCTCGCGTCCGATCCCAAGCTCGACCGCATCCGGCCGCGCGCGGTTGGAGTGGTGGCGGCCATCGTCCTCGTGTTGATCGTCCTGCTCGGAGTCATTCCGTTTCCCTATCATTTCCGCGCCCCCGGCGTCATCGAAGCGCGCTCCTGGATGCAGGTCGCCACCGACGCGCCGGCCTATCTCGACCGCGTCATCGCTCCGCCGGGCGCGTCCGTGGAGGCCGGGCAGCCGCTGCTTGCCTTCCGCAGCCCGGAACTCGAACTCGAACTGGTGCATGCGCAAGCCACCTTGAAGGAGACCGAAGCCCGCCTCCTCCAGGCCATGCGCTATGAGACGGCCAATCTCAAACCCCTCCGCGCGAAGCTCGAATCGGTGCAGAAGCGCATCGCCCGGGTCGAAACCGACCGCGCCGCGATGACGCTGCGCGCCCGCCAAGCCGGCCTTTGGATCGCCCCTCAAGTCGAGGAAAGCGTGGGACGCTGGCTGCCCCGCGGCACCGCCCTGGGGCTGGTGATCGATCCCCGCGATTACGAATTTGTCGCCACGGTCGTCCAGGAGGATGTCGACTCGCTGTTCACCCGCCCGATTCCCGGCGCCGAAATCCGGCTGATCGGCCAGGCCGGCGAATCGCTCACCGCGACGAATTTACGGAAAATCCCCGGCGAACAACGCGTCCTCCCTTCGCCCGCGCTCGGGTGGTCGGGCGGCGGTGAAATTCCCATTTCGCCCCGGGACCCCGAAGGCCGCAAAGCCGCCGAGCCTTTTTTCGAAGTCCGCGCCGATATTCAGCCGCTCGAAGGCGTGACGCTCGTTCATGGCCGCGCGGGCAAGATTCGTTTCGAGTTGCCGTCCGAGCCGCTGCTGCCACGGTGGATCCGCCGCCTCCGCCAGTTGCTCCAGCGCCGGTACCAGATCTGATGCGCACGCCGACCCAGGAATATCGCCGCATCGGGCATCAACCCCCGGCCAAGCTGAACAAGGGCCTGGATGCCCGGGTCAATTCCTGGATCGGCTTGTTCCATCGCCGCCGGCGCGTCTTTCAGGAACTCGAAGCCGAGGCGAACCGCATCGATGCCATGGCCCCCGAGTGGAGCGGCCTCTCCGATCATCTGCTCCGAAAGCGCCTCCTCGATTTTCGGGTGGGCTTTCGCCGCGGCGGCCGGGATGAAAAAGAGCTGATCGCCCATGCCCTGGCCGCGATTCGCGAAGTTTCGGACCGCCAGGTCGGGTTGAGACCCTATCCCGTCCAGCTCCTCGGCGCGCTGGCGCTCCATCGCGGGTTTCTCGCGGAGATGGCCACCGGCGAGGGCAAGACTCTCACCGCCGGCCTCGCGGCCGTGCTGGCGGGCTGGACGAAGCGCCCCTGCCACATCATCACGGTCAACGACTATCTGGTCCGTCGCGACGAGGAATGGCTCAAGCCGATCTACCAGTTCTGCGGCGTCTCCGTCGGCTATGTCACCGCCGAGATGAAGCCGCTCGACCGCCGCCGGGAGTACGGGCAGGACATCACCTACGCCACCAGCAAGGAAGTGCTGGCCGATTTTCTCCGGGACCGCCTCCAGCTCGGCGGCCTCACCGATCCCACCCGCCGCCTCATCCGCGGCATGCTCTCGCCGCAGTTCGCCGGGCGCGATCAGCTTGTCATGCGCGGCCTAGACACCGCCATCGTCGACGAAGCGGACAGCATTCTGATCGACGAAGCGGTCACGCCGCTCATTATTTCCACGCCGCACAAGAACGAAGACCTCCGGGAAGCCAGCGTCATCGCGAGCGAGATCGTTTCCGAACTCGAAGAACAGGAGGATTTCGAACTAGATCCGCGCTACAAGGAAGTTCACCTCACGCCGCGCGGCATCGAACGCCTCGCCGAACGGTGCCAAAAATATTCCGGCCTCTGGCGCGGGCATGACCGCCGCTCCGATCTGATCCGCCAGGCGCTCACCGCCCGCCATTTTTTCCTCAAAGGCCGCCAATACATTCTAGAGAACGGCAAGGTCGTGATTGTCGACGAATTCACCGGCCGGCCCATGCCGCAGCGGAGTTGGAAGCAGGGGTTGCACCAAGCGATTGAGGCCAAGGAGGGCATCGATCTCAGCGACCCCACCGAGACGATCGCCCGCCTGAGTTTTCAGCGCTTTTTCCGCCTGTACCGCCGCCTGTCCGGCATGTCCGGCACCGCGCGCGAAGCGGCCGATGAGCTCTGGCAGATTTACAAACTGCCGGTCGTCAGCATTCCCACCAACCGGCCGTGCATCCGCGAGCATTGGCCCGACCGCGTGTTCGAGGATGAGGAAAGCAAATGGCAGGCCATCGCCGCCGAGATCGAACGCCTGCACCAGCTTGGGCGCCCGATTCTGGCCGGCACGCGCAACGTCACGGCCAGCGAGCGCCTGGCCGCGCTCCTCGAGCAGCGCGGGCTCCAGTACCGCCTCTTGAATGCCGTGCGCTTGCAGGAGGAAGCGAACATCGTCGCCCAGGCCGGTCAGAAAAACCAGATTACCATCGCCACGAATATGGCCGGGCGCGGCACCGACATCGTGCTGGGCAGCGGCGTCCAGGAAATCGGCGGCTTGCACGTCATCGCCACCGAACGCCACGAGTCCGGCCGCGTCGATCGCCAGCTCTTCGGGCGCAGCGCCCGCCAGGGCGATCCCGGCTCCGCCCAGGCCTTCGTCAGCATCGAGGATGAACTCCTCCGCCGTCACCTCGCTCCCACGATCTACCGCCAGGTGCAGAATTCCGTCCGGCGCGGCCTTCCGGGCAAGCACCGCATCGCCCACGGCGCTTTTCTCCTCGCCCAGCGCAACGCCCAGAAACAAGCCTACAAGCAACGCCGCGCCGTCCTCCAAATGGATGACTGGCTCGACGAGGCACTTTCTTTCGCCGGCGCGCCGATTGCCTAAGCCGCGCTTGGCCCAGCTTCCAACCCGGTCATTGTCAAGAGTGGCAATACGTTGAATCGCCCTCGATCATCGTAAACGATCACATAGGCCGCTCGCGGCGGCAGCGAGATGTAGTCCCGATGCGGCACCGGATACTCCTTCCCATCCGCCATTTTCAGCGTAAAGGGCGTGTTGTTCGCGATGGCAGCTTCGAGCTGTGCTCGGCTCATGCTGAGGACTTTCGCAGGCTTGGCCAAATCTGCAACCGCTCCAAAACGCGCTGCTTAACCCGTCCTATCGCCGACTGATTTGCCTCAGTGCGCGGCCATCGACCCAGCGGGTGTTGTATTGGCGATGCAGGGCATCGGAGGGAAAGGCGGGGCGCGGTTGGCGTCCGTACTGCTGGGCATCCATGCCGTGGAAGGGCAGAGGCTCGACTTGCGTGCCGGTGGCGACGTGAAAATCGGAATCCTTGTCCCAGCCGTCCAGGTACAGGAAGAACTGCCGAGCCAACCCGGGCGTTCGGGGAAGCTCCGGGAATTTGAGCGTGAGCGCGTCTCCTGCATTGATCAACGCCAGGCCCTCGTCGCGGCGGCCTACCAGTTCCAGCACATCGCCGTAGCGCGTACACCAGCCGCCGGGAATGACGGTCCACGGCGAGTTCGGGCCGACGCGCTCTTCATCGGGCGTTTGCGGCCAATCGGGTGGAAGCTCCTTCAACGCGCTGAAGCCGCGGAATTGCAGATCGGCCGCCGCAGGGTCGATCCAGGTCACGCGCGTCCGCGGAGAGGATTGTTTCTCGAGCAGCGCGATGCGGTCCCAATGGATTTCGAAAGCCGCCGTCAGTCGCAACCGGCGGGTACCCTCCGGGAGCCGGCCCGCGAGATCGACCAGGATGGTCTTGGTCTTGCCGGCGGGCGCACCGACGGTGACCGCGATCTCGTGCCAATGGCCGCCACGGTCCTCCGCTTCGAAGCGCGGAAACGGAAAGGGCAGCGCGGGATCGTGCGAGGCGGCGATATTGGCCATGCCCCCTCCGAAGCGCAGCCAGCCATTCAAGACCAGCACCCACGGCCGCTCCGCCGCGAGGGGGCCGAAATCGAGAACGACGCCATGCGGCTCGGCCAGGCCGCGCAGTTGCGGCGCGCGGGACTTCGTTGGCGAAACGCGCCGGCCATCGGTGGCCCTCAGTTCCGTTGTCACCTCGCGCCCCTCCAGATTCTCGGCCCGCCGCAGCGCTTGAGGCCTGTGCAGCGTCATCAACTCGCCGGCTGGAAACGGCGGGCCGGGCAGCAACTTGTCCGTGGCGTGAACTTCCGTGCCCGGCTCGTGCTCCACCACCGCCAGCTTCGCCTCATCCAGATAAAGAACTTCCCGCAGTTCCTCGGTGATTTGCACCTGCCAGGCGCCGTGCCGGGCGGGGAAACTTTGCTCGTCGCCGATCCAAACGAGTTCCTCCGGATCGGGTTCGATGTAGCGTCCTTCCGCCACGGGCAACCCCAACGGAGCCGCGCCCAGCACATCCGTGACAAAGCGGAAGCGCGCGCCGTCCCAAGCGTAGAGATAGGGACACGAGCCTTCCTGGATGGTCAATTCCAGCGCGAAGAGCGGCTCCTGGCAGAGATACGGCACTTCCGCCGAACCCTGGGGCCAGTTGAACCAATGCACGAGGAACGAATCGAGCACCGCATGCTTTCCCACACCGATCTCGACCGGCAATCGGTCCACCGTGCGGATAAGCCGCAGGCCGCCCGTCTGAATCTCCACGCGGCAGCCCACGCCGCTCGCGTTCGAACGATTTCCCACCAACTGCACCTTCACCTGGCCGTGCGCGTTCCCGCCGTCATTGCGCAGATATCGCAAGCCGCCCTGGGCGAGCGCCACCACGGCATCGGAATCGCAATCGCGATCGAAATCCGCGAAGTGAATTTCCGAAATCGGCCCGCCCGTCCAGCGATCGAGACCGAGCGCCGCCGTTTGTTCCGTGAACCCCGACAAACCGAGATTCCGCCAGGCGCGAATCCCTTCGCCGACGGCCCAGAGATCGAGCCAGCCGTCGTTGTCGTAATCCACCGCTAGGAGGCGGCGCGGCTTGATGCCGCCTGGAATAGGGATCACTTTCTGCCCGCCGTGGTTGAAAGAAATCGTGATGGCCTCCGCACCCGCCACGGCCAGGTCCGCGCGCAAATCGTTGTCGAAATCGCCCATCGTGAAAACATCCCCCGCCGCCCACGCGGGCGGTTCGCGTGGAACGAGCGGCCCGCCCCGCTGCTTTTCCAGCAGCATCGGCGCTCCGGATTGTCGGCTAACCACCAGATCGGTGTGGCCGTCCCGATTCCAGTCCTCCATCGCCACCCGCCGCGCCTGGCGCAGCGAGGCCGGCAGGCCCGACGTCCGGTTCGTCTCGCTGAATTGGAACGGTCCGAACTGGCGGAACAAGCGCACGTCCTGCGCCGGTTCGCTCACGACCACGAGATCGAGCTTTCCGGTAAAATCGAGGTCCATCAGCAGGCCGTCCCGCGCTCGAAGGTCGCTCAATGAGCCCGCAACCGCCACCTCCGCCGCCACCCCATTCGTCTGAAATTGAAAAATCTGGCTCCCTCCGCTCCCCAGCACGATCACATCTTCGAACCGATCATTCTGCAGATCTCCCACCAGCATGCGTGCGTAGCCCCCGCCTGGCTTGCCCGGATAGGTCGCCCCATGCGCCCGGAGCACCCCATTGCTGTTCCAGAGGAGGCGAAAGCCCTGCCCCGCCTCGACCGCGAAGAGCCCGTTCCAGCCGGTGTGGTTGGGGTCGATCACTCCCAACGGGCCCGAAAACCGCGCGGCCTCCTCGCCGAAAACTTCCGCGGTCGCATCGACAAACCGGATCGCAATCCCTTCCCGCTCCGGCTGGTCGAGTTTGAACGGCACCCGGGCTTGCGTGAATTTGCAGCGCTCGAAACTTCCCGCGTTCGGCGCCGGCCCGCCCTGCTCCGCGGCGATCTGATGCCGCTGGAGTTCTTCATCGGCTTCCGCCTGCCGCCCCGCGCGAATCAGCGATTGCGCCAGGAGGTACCGCGGCCCGGTGTGCAACCGGTTCGGGTCGATCCCGATCCCTTCTCGAAAAGCCAGGATGGCCGCTTCCCATTGTTTCAGGCCCATCCGCGCCAGCCCGAGCTGGAAATAAGTGGCCATTTCGCCCGGGTCGATCCGCTTCGAATTCTCCAGCGCCTTGACCGCTTCCTCCGGGTTCGACAACCGAAGCCAGGCGGAACCTTTCACGAAATAGGCCGCCGCCGAATTCGGTTCCAGCTTCAAGACTTCATCCGCTTCCCGGAGCGCGTCCGCCGCCGCTCCCGCCAGCAACTGCGCGTTGGCCAGGTTCAAGCGCAGATCGGCGTCGTTCGCCACGAGTGCTTCCGCCCGGCGGTAGACGGCCAGCGCATTCGTGGCCTCACCTTGATCGAGGTGGTTTTTGCCGGCGTTCATCAAGCTCAGAAATTCGTCCGGGAGGGACGGGCGGTCCGCGGCCTTGGCCACCGGCGGGTTGGCCGGGCTGGACGAACCACCCCGGTCGCATCCGGCCAGACCGAACGCGACAAACAAGAGCAACGGGGCAATCGCGGCACGCCAGGACATGCGCGCACTATAAGGAGGCCAGCTCAGCTTGGCGAGCCGGGCCAGGGGTGCTGCGGGCACCAAACGTTGTTCGAAGATGAGGGTGGGACTTTGTCCCCTCGCAGCCATGCGCGCGCCGCTTCGGGAAAGCCGCGTCAATGCGCCGCCAATTTGCGCGCCACCACGAAACCGCTGAACATCCCGTATCGAAGCGGCGTGGCATTGAGGAGAAAATCCAGGGGCGCGGCCACGTCGCGGTCGGTGCAGGCTACGCTCTCCACCCGGCAACCGAAGCGTTCGAGAAAAAAGGCCATCTCGAGGGGATTCGTCGCCACGATGGCATCGTCATCCGGCTCGAAGGGCTGCTTGTCGATCGGCGTCATCCGGTCGAACTGGACGCGGTCCGGCTCCTGCCGCATCTGCCGCCGCTTCTCTTGCAGCCGCCGCCAATTCCGCCACTTATTGGTCAGCCCGCGCATCCGGTGATGATAATCGCGAAAGCCCGCGACCCGAAAAAAATTGGGGCTCGAAAGCACCACCTTCCCGCCCGGCGCCACCACCCGCACCATTTCTTCGATAAAGGCTTCGGGATGCTCGACATGCTCCAGCACGTTCAACGCTCCAGCCGAGTCGAAATGACGGTCCGGATAGGGCAGCCGCTGGCCGTCATAAACCTGGCAACGCTCGCAAAATTTGCGAGCCCGGGCGATGCTCGGTTCGGAAACATCCACGCCGTGCGCCTCGAAGCCATCTTCGACCAGGCGCGCCACGACCTGCCCGACGCCGCAGCCGATATCGAGCACCTTCCCTCCCGGCCGGTCCGGCCGCAAGGTCGTGGCGTACTTGGAATAGAAATTCTCGTCCCATCCCGCCAGAAACTCGGCGTAAGCCTCGTTATGCGTATACGTGTCCTGGTGGCTCATCCGGCCGAAGTTGTCCGGGGGTGTTTGTTCCCGCCGCACGGTGCGGCCCCTCTGGAGCGGTTCCCGGAAGTGCTTTCGATCATCGGTCAATTCAGCCCGCGGGCGAAGGCGATCGAATCGCGATAGCGCTTGTTGTCCGCGCGAATGCGCCCCGTCAGCGTCCGGCCCATGCCGAACAGGAACGGCGCGGCCAGATCGGGCGCTTCTTCCACGACCTTCTGGAAGGCGCTGGCGGCAATTTTCAGCAGGATCGAATCGTTGTTGGCGATGACATCCGCCGAGCGCGGCCCGTTGTCGTACAACGAAATCTCGCCGACGAATTCGCCGTTCGAAAGGGTCGCCAGGATTGTTTCCTTGCCCCCGATCATGAGGCGCACCCGGATTTCCCCCTGCAAAATCAAATACATCGCGTCGCCCGGATCCCCCTGCTTCGCGAGCTGCGTGAACTGCCGGATTTCCTTCAGCTCCATATACTGGATGAACCGCTGGATCTGCTCGTCCGACAAACCGGCGAAGACCTTGATCCGCCGCAACGATCCCGGCTTTAGATTCGGAGCCTGCGCGCGCAATTGTGTGTCCGAACTCGAACGTCCCATCGTCCCGGGCTCTCCCGAGAACAGGTTTTTCAAGACCGGAAGCTGCGCGGCCTTCACCCAGGCATCCCGCTCCAGCTCGTAAACCCATGTGTTCGCGGTCACGCGCTCTTCATGCACCCAGCCAACGAGAGTGGGCAGATCGACCGGTCCGTAGACCACATTGTCGATCCCCCAAATCTGGTAACCATCGGCGACATGCGCACCCATATCGAAGTATTTTTAACGGACCGCGCGGGCGTGGGGAAGAACGAATTGCCACGAAACTCCTCCGCGGGTGCGCTTGAAAGCGAGCGGGGACGATGGGTTGGAGGTGCTCAGGCATAACCAGAATAGAGCGCCACGGTGTCCACGAGGCAGGCGGGCGAGGCTGGGCGATGGGTTCATCGTTTGAGGTCGTTTTAACGGTTTGATTTTCGCGTAGTTCAAGGGGATGGGAAAAACTGGGATGCGGTGGGGAATGGCGACGGGAAGGGCGCAGCGAGGTTCGGAGCCGGTCCAAATGAATTCCTCCGGCGTCAGGAGAGCGGCCGAGGGCTTCGGCCACCGGGGCCGAAGTGGTGGTGGAGAATGAAAGGGATTGAGTGGTGAATGGTGGTGAATCCACCGAGGGAGGTGGGAGGTTCATCGTGGGCAAGGCGTTCATGGCGAACGATTTTGGTTTATAAAGTAGACTGAAAAAGGCGAGTGGTGAATGAGTGGCGGATTGTGGTGAAGAGTGGTGAGTTCTGGTGAATCGTGGAGAATCGGAGCCGGCAAGGCGGTGGCGGCGGGTCAGGCGGCGGCGGCGCGCAGGGCGGTGACGGCCACGATGAGGAGGTAGAGAAGGTAAAGCGAAACCAGCCAGACGCCTTCGCGCCGGCTCAAACCGGCTTCCGAGCGGAGCATCCAGGCGAGAATCCCCATGAGGAGGAGCATGGCGGGGAAGTTCACCCATTGGGTCGCGCGATCGATGGGCACTTCGTCGAGCAAGGCCGCCACCCCCACGACCAGGGAGAGGTTGGCGATGTTCGCCCCCAGGATGTTTCCGACGGCCAGATCCGAGACGTTCTGCCGGATGGAGGTGAGGGCGGTGACGAGTTCCGGCAGCGAAGTGCCCAAGGCGATGACCGTCAGGCCCACGATGATCGAAGGAATACCCAGCGCATCCGCGACGTTGACGGCTCCCTCGACCAGCAAGCGGCTGCCGGCGATCACCACGAAGGCGCCGGCCGCAAACTGAAGTGCGGAGCCGGTTCTGGTCTCCAAAAAGAGGCGGCCGGAAAGGAGGCCCTGCTCGATGGCGGCCGCCTCGAGGACATTCCGCGCTTTCCGGTCGCGGAGGGCGCGGGTCAGGTCGGACGCATAGTAGGCCACGCCGAGAAGCAACAGAACGAGCCCCTGGCCGCGGGAGATGCGCTGGTCCAGGCTCATGGCCAGCAGGAGCACCCCCAAGCCGAGCATCGCCAGAAGCGGGAGGCGCAGGGTTTGCGGGCGGACCTGCACCCGCTTGAACAGGGCGGTGGCTCCCAGAATCAAGCCGATATTGCAAATCACCGATCCGACCGCGTTGCCGGCGGCAAGCGCCGATTCGCCTCGGACGCCAGCCATGATCGAAACTGCCAGCTCCGGCGAAGTCGTGGCCAGGCTGACCAGGGTGGAACCGACGACGACGCGCGGCAGGTTGAAAAACCGGGCGATCCGGACCGAGGCCGAGACGAACCAATCCCCGCCTTTGACGATCAGCACCAAGCCTCCCGCGAGCAGCATCCAGTCCATGAACATGGCTATTCCTCGAATAATCGACGGGCTCGGAGGGCCGGCGGCCGGCGCCGGCCCAGCCGTTCGCTCACACGGCCGGCGCCGCGCGGCGGAGCGCGGAGCGCACCGCCCATTTGCGGATTTCCTCGGCCCAGAGCACGAGGCTGGCGACGGCCCCGATGAGGAAGAAATGGGTCATGGGAATCGGCACGGTATGAAAGAGCTTGTTCATCGGTTCGGTGTAGATCACGAGGACATGGAGGATATTGCCCAGGATCAGCCCGCCCACGAGCCAGTAGTTGCGGAGCAGGTCGAGGGTGAAGGCGGATTTCCGTTCGCTCCGGCAATTGAGAACGTTGAACCACTGGCAGACGGCCAGGACGGTGAAGGTCTCGCTCCGGACCTGATCCAGGGGTGCGCTGGTGGAGAGGCGCCAGACGAAATAGCCGAAGACCGAAACGACCGAGCAGGCGACCATCAAGGCCATCCGGCCGAGCATCGCGCGGCTCACGAGCGGGTCGTTGCGGGGGATGGGCGGCCGGCGCATTTCGTGCCCTTCGCCTTCCTCCATGACGAGGTTCACCGTCAGCACGCCTTCCGTGACGAGGTTGATCCAGAGGATCTGCACGGCCGCGAGGGGCAAGGGATAGCCGAGGAGCAGCGCCCCGAGCAGCACCACGACTTCGTCCAGCGACGTGGCGAAGAGGAAGAGCACCACCTTTTGCAGGTTCTGGTAGACCAGGCGGCCGGTCTGGACGGCTTTGACGATGGTGGCGAAGTTGTCGTCCGTGACGACGATCTTGGCAGCGCTCTTGGCCACTTCGGTGCCGGTGATGCCCATGGCCACGCCGACGTCGGCCCTCGCCAGGGCGGGGGCGTCGTTGACGCCGTCGCCGGTCATGGCGACCACCTCGCCCTCGGCCTGAAAGGCTTCGACGATGCGGAGCTTTTGCGCCGGGTGAACCCGGGCGAAGACGGAAATCCGCCCGAGATGGGCGCGCAAATCCTGCTCGGGCATGGCTTCCAGCTCGCGTCCATCGACCGCGAGATCGCCTTCGCGGGCGATGCCCAGGGCCCGGGCAATGGCCAGGCCGGTGACCTTGTGATCGCCGGTGACCATGACGGGACGAATGCCGGCGGCCCGGCATTCCGCGACGGCGGCCCGCACCTCTTCGCGCGGGGGATCCATCTGCCCGATCAGGCCCAGGAAAACGGCGCGGCCGCGAAATTGCTGGAAGCCCTGCGTCTCGTCCAGTGTGGCGCCGGCGATTTCCGCCGCGGCCAGCAGGCGCAACGCGCCGGCGGCCAGGCCCCGGCCGGCCGCTTCGGCCTCCTGGCGGCGGCGGTCGGTGAGCGGATGGTTCTCCCCGCCCACGCGCGCCTGGACGCACAATTCCAGGATGGCCTCGGGGGCGCCCTTCAGCAAAATCCGGCCGGTGGGGCCGCGGCCGTGCTGGGTCGCCATCATTTTGGCGCCGGCGTCGAAGGGAATTTCGCCGTGGCGCGGGTATTGGCGATGAAGCGCTTCGAGATCGAGGCAGGCTTTCCGGGCGAGGGTGAGCAAGGCGGCTTCGGTGGGATCGCCGAGGGTGCGCCACCGGGGTTCGTCGCGTTCGGGGGGAACCAGTTGGGCGTCGTTGCAGAGCGCGAGGGCCTCCAGCAAGGCGCGGAGGCCGGCGTCGGACGCGGCCGCGATTTCCTGACCCCGTTCGGAGAGCCGGCCGGCGGGAGCATAGCCGACTCCGGTGACTTCGATCTGGCGGCCCGCGTCGTGGCCGGGCAGCCAGACCGCCGTGACGGTCATTTCGTTTTTCGTGAGCGTGCCGGTTTTGTCCGAACAGATCACCCGGGTCGACCCGAGCGTTTCGACCGCGGCGAGACGGCGCACGATGGCTCCGTGGCGGGCCATGCGCTGCATCCCGACGGCGAGGGCGATGGTCATGGCGACCGGCAAGCCCTCCGGCACCATCGAGACCATCTGGCTGATGGCGACCATCAGAATCTCGGAGAAGGGCAGGCCGCGCGCCGCTCCGGCAGCCAAGACGAGGCCGAACAGCACGACGGCCGCGGCGGCGAGCGAGCGTCCGAACTGCTGGATGCGGACTTCCAGCGGCGTTTTCGGATCCTTGGCCGAGACGGTGAGCCGGGCGATCTTCCCCACTTCGGTATCCTGGCCGATCGCCACCACGATGGCTTTGCCCCGGCCGGCGGAAATATGGGTGCCGGAGTAGACCATGTTGCGGCGCTCCGCCAGGGGAGTGTCGGCCGGGCACGGACCCGGTTGTTTCGCGACCGGCAGCGATTCGCCGGTGAGCGCGGCTTCCGCGGCTTCGAGGGCCGCGCTCTCCATCAACCGGGCGTCGGCTCCCACCGCGTCGCCGGCGGCCAGGAGCAGCACATCGCCCGGGACAAGCGCCCGGGCTTCCACCTGCGCCTCGCGGCCATCGCGCCACACCCGGGCCTGGAGGGCGGAAAGCCGCCGCAATCCGTCCATCGAGCGCTCGGCGCGGCCTTCCTGCACGGTGCCGATCAGCGCGTTGAGCAGGACGACCACGAGAATGACTCCGGCATCCCCCTGATGCCCCATCGCCAAGGCGATCCCCGCCGCCACGAACAGAATGTAAATGAGCGGGCTGGCGAATTGGCGGAGGACGACCTGCCAGATCGGGCGCCGGCGGGTATCGGGGAGGGCATTCGGACCGAAGCGGGCCGTCCGGCGGGCCGCTTCCGCCGCGGTCAAGCCTTCCGGCCAGGGTGCTTCGACAGCGGCCGCCACGCTCTCTTCGGGCGGATGGTGCCAGCCGGACGGCCTTTCTCCAGTCGCAGGCATGCGGGGCCAGGCTATTCCGCCGCGCGGCCGCGCGGACGGACCGTCAGGACCGGGCAGGGCGCCTGCCGGACGACCCGTTCGGCCACGCTGCCGAGCCAGGCCAGTTTCAAGCCGCTATGGCCGTGGGTGCCCATCACCACCAGGTCGGCAGGCAGTCTTTCGGCCACCTGCACAATGCCCGCCCAGGCTTTCCCGGATTTCACCAAGGCGCGGCCGAACCGCGCTTCCCCGGCCCGGACGCGCTGTAATTCGGCCAGCTTCTGCGCGGCCTTCGCGCGCCACAGGCCCAGCGTCTGCCGCGCCGGTCCGCCTTCCATCAGGAAGCCCGCAGGTGCAGACTCGACCAGATGCAACAGCGTGATCGTGGCGTTCCACGGCCGGGCGAGCAGGATCGCGTAATCGAGCGCGGCGCCGGCACAGGCCGAGAAATCATACGGCACCAGGATGCGAGCGGGGATGCCGGGCTGGCTCCCCCGTGGCTTGGTTGTCATGCGCTTGATCTTGCACGAAATCCTTGGCGGATGCCTTACCAATATTTGGCAATTCCGGCCCGCCCCCGCCGGGACTGGAGGAGCGAGCGACCCGGCAGCCGGGGCGTCGATCGACGATTGGAATCCGCTCGCGGAACGATGCTGGATTAGCGTTGTCTATTCCGTGTGCGCAGCGCGAGGAACCTCGAATGACGATCCTGCCGGTCGTGGCGCGGGAGATGATGGTCCAATCCCGCCAAAAGAACACGTACCGGACCCGCGGCGGAGCGGCCTTCGTGGCGCTGGGGGTGATGTTCTGGCTCATGCTGGTTTCGTCGGCGAACCTCAGCACGGCGGAACAAGGCCAGGGCATTTTCACGACGCTGGCGAGTCTTTCCTTTGTCTTCACCCTGTTCGCCGGGGCAGCGATCACCGCGGATTGCCTGAGCGTGGAGCGGCGGGAAGGGACGCTCGGGCTGCTTTTCCTGACGGACTTGCGGCCCCAGGCGCTGGTGCTGGGAAAAGTGGCCGCATCCTCGCTGCTGGCCATTTCGGCGCTGATCGGAATCCTGCCGGTGCTGGCGCTGGGGTTTTTGCTCGGGGGTGTGACCGCGCATGCGATGATGCAGATGGCGGCGGTCTTGCTGAACACGTTGTTTCTCTCGCTGGCGGTGGGGGCTTTCGTATCCGGGCGGAGCGTGAATGAACGGCGGTCGATGCTGGGGACGGTAGTGATCCTGTTGCTACTCACCGGCGTGCCGTTCTCCAGCGGTTTTCTCGTCGGCTCGTATGATAATCCAGCGTTCGTGCCGCAAGTGTTCTGCCTTAGCCCGGCCTACTCGTTCTTCTCGACACAGGCGTCGCGCCCGATGCCCATCGCGCCGACGTATGTCTGGGAAGGGCTGGCGCTCCAACATGCGCTGGGTTGGTTATTTTTGGTTGGTGCGGGACGCGGCCTGAAAGCGTCGCTGGACTCCAGAAAGTCGCGGTGGCGCGAACGGCTGGACGCGTTTGCCGAGGCGCATCTCTTCGGAGCGGCGCGGGCGCGCAAGGAGCATCGCGCACGGCTTCTGGATAAGAATGCGTTTCTCTGGCTGGGCGCGCGGGAGAAGGTGAAGCCGCGCTACGCCTGGGGAATTGTGTTTTTCTTCATGCTGCTGTGGGGCGGGACATGGTGGTTTTTCCAGGAGATGGCGCTGGACCTGCCGGTGCTGATCTTCATCATGTTCCTCGCCCACTTCGTGTTCAAAACCTGGACGTGTTCGGAAATCTGCAATCGCTTCATCCAGGATCGGCGGGCCGGGGCGCTCGAGCTGCTCTTGACCACGCCGATGGACGTGCCGGAGATCGCGCATGGCATTTCGCTGGCGCTGCGGCATATCTTTTTCCGGCCGATCGCCGCCCTGCTGGCGTTCGAGATCTTTCTCTTTTTCGCGGCATACAATGCGCCACGGCAGTTGGCTCCCCGGCAATCGGTCGGATTCTGTTTTGTCGCGATCATCTCGACCTTCCTGGTCGATCTCTGGGCGCTCAAGTGGGTGGCGCTCTGGTCGTCGCTGCACGCGCGGAGCATGGAGCGGGTGTTGCTCGAAACCCTCGGCAAGGTGCTGTCCATTCCCTTCGGGCTCTTTTTGGGAGTGGTCGGAGGTTTGACCTGGATGCTGCAAGGGAGATCGAACGACTTGACGCCCACGGCGGTTTTCCAGCTCTGGCTGCTGATCAATCTGCCCTACGCGCTGATTATCGGCACGATGGCGAAGGGGAATTTTCTCAAGCATTTCCGGGAATCGGCGGCCGCAGGCGGCGGGAGCGCCGGGGCGAAGCCTGGGAATGCCAGCCTGTGGTTGCGCGACCGGCTCGGGGCCTCCAATCCGCTGCTGCGCCGGTTGCGCTGGATGCCCGAACCGCTCCGCCGCCATTGGGTGCTCACCACCACAGGGGCTACGGCGCTCCTCCTGCTGGCGGTGGCCCTGGTGCGCTCGGCCTACTGGGAGCGGCAGGTCGACCGGCAACTCGCCGCCATCGCCCAACGCAAGGAACCGATCACGGTGCTCGATATCGACCGATTCTACCCGCGCCCCAACACCAGCCAGGATGCCTCGCCCGTCCTGATGCGTTCGCGGCCCACGCTGCGCATGTCGTCCCGGGCGTTCAGCGAATTCAAGCAAAACCCCGGCGCGGAGGAGATCGCCTCGTGGGAACGCGCCGTTCAGACGAATCGACTGGCGCTCGCGGGTTTTCATGAAGCCGCGCGGATGGAGAAGCTGTACCTCCCGCCGCCGGTCGTGGGCCGCACGCCGAACTTTTGGGGAGTGGACATGAATGCCTTCGGCATGCTGGCGCGGGCGGAAATCCTGCTGGCCATCGAACGGGGCGATACCGCGACGGCCGAGCGCGGATTGAGCAGCCTCCTGCGCTTCATTCATCTGACCCGCCGGGTGCCGCTGCAACAAGGCCAGGCCCTGTGCGTGGGGTTGATCGAGCATTTGTTGGCGACGCTGGAGCCGGCGCTAGCCCGGTTGCCGTTCAGCGAAACCACGCTGGCGGCCCTGCAAACGCTGGCGCGCGAAGCCGATGATCCTTCGGTGCTCGGGCGCGGTCTCGCGTTCGGCCGCTGTATTCTGGATCACGAGATGCGTTCGATGCCCAACATGCCCTGGATGCCCACGCCGGTGCGGACGACGGGCGCTTTGGCCGACGGTTTCCGCTCGCTGACGGGCGCCAAAGCCAGGCATCGGGCCGAGTTTCTGGAAGCCGCCGGCCGGATGGTCGAGGCGGGCCACCTGCCGCCCCCTGAACGCTATCGGCGAGGAGACGAGGCATCGCAACACATGTCGCGGGTTCCGCGGTCTCCCTGGGCCTGGGCCTTCGGCAGTTCGGACGCGATGGCAAATTTGAGCCATTACGACGGCACCATTTCCGCCAGCCTGATCGTGGCGGAAACGGCGCTGGCGCTGCGGCGATACGAATTGCGGCACGCAGCTTATCCGGGCTTTCCCGAAACGCTCGAACAGCTTGTGCCCGAATTCATGCCGGCGGCGCCGAAGGATCCGTTCGTCGGACTCGCGCTGCGTTACTTCCGAGACGAGAACGGCGCGACGGTCTACAGCGTGGGCCGCGATCAAGCCGACCACCGGGCCGTGCGAACCCACCCGGGACAACCGCTCATGAATCTCGATCTCTCGCTTCAGCTCCGCCCGGCGCCGCGCAAGGAAACCGCTCCGCGCAAGTAGCACACGCGCTGGGTCTTCAGACCTCGCTCAAAGTCCCACCAGCCAGGCCAGGCCGTCTTCGGTCGATTTGGAATCCTTGTGAAGCGCGATCGACGGGCGGTTGGGCAGGCTGTAGTAGAGCTGCCCAAGCCAACCCGCGCCGAAACGCTCCCCCATGTTGTGGAGAAACACAGGACGCGGCGCAGCCAGAGCGAGCGCGGTGGCGAAACCGCCGCTGCGGAGGGAGCCCGGGAAATAAAGGTCCTGCGCGAGGAGGGCGTCGGGGTTGGACGCATCGAACTGGGCGCAATCGGCCACCAGGGCATCCGCTTCGTGCGCGGCGAGAATCGTCCAGAGCCCGGCCCGGCCTTCTCCCACCAAGCCGATCTTGGCATCCGGCCATTCCTGGCGGGCGTACCGGCAGAGGGCGATCAGTTCGCGCACCCGCTCCTGGATGTCGGTGCGATTGTAGGCGGAGAAGAAGTTCGCCTTGTAATCGCGCCCCGGGTCGGCCTGCGCGGGGGTCTCGTCGTTGCCGCGGAAGAAGAGCGCGCTGACCACGGCGATGTCCTTCTCGATGAGGCGATCCACCGTGGCATCCTGGAAGGGAACGGCTCCGGGCGAGCGGGCGAGAATGACGACCTTCTTTGGCGATCCCCCCGCCTTGGTCCTGCGGAAGGCGACGAGCGGCTCGCGGTCCGCGGCGATGTCGATCTTCAGGAATTGCAGCGAGCTGCCTTCGGCGCTCGCGGCGAATTTCTCCGCCTTGGGCATCTTCGCGAGATCGTGGATTTGCAGCGAATGCTTGAGCGACGGCGCGAGCGTCTCCTTCGCCTTGGCGAGGGAGGCTGCGTCGCGCGGTTCGAGATCGGCCAGTTGCTGGCGGGCCAGATCGACGAGCGCGCCGATCAATTGCGCTTCGTTCAGCGCGCCCTCGGGCAGTTTCCCATCCGGGAAAACGCGCAGGTCGGAGTCCGGTTCCTTTTTGTAGGGCGGCTCCTTGAGCTTGTTCGCGTCCGTTTCCTGGAGGAGATGCCGGCCGAACCAGGCGTAGACGGCCTCGCGGCTGGTTTTGTTGTAATTGTGGCCGTAGTTAAACGTGGCGTATTTCAGGCGGTCGGTCGCGCCGAAGAGTTTGTAAATGCTGGCCACGGCCGGCCCCTCGATCTCCTGGGTGGTCTTCGTCCAATCGCCGGTGGCGGCCACGAGGATTTGTGGGCGCGGCGCGGGCACGGCGGCGAGCTCCATGTTCGAATAATCGACGCGCAGGCCCGGCGCGTTTTCGCACAGGCAGCCGCCTTGCATCGAATGAGACACCATGACGATCGGACCCAGCATCGCGAGCCGATCCTCGAACGTGCCGAGCATGAACGTCTGGGTGCCGCCGCCGGATTCGCCGGTGCAGGCCAGGCGGGACTTGTCGACATCCGGCAGGCTTTCGAGGAAATCGAGGGCGCGGACGCTGTTCCACGTTTGCAGGCCCATCAGGCTGATGCTCCAGAGCGTGTTCTTGAGATCGGCGGCGAACTTATGGTCGACCTGTATGGTATCGTTATAGCCGGCCATGTCGTAGGTGAAGGCCACCATGCCCTGCCGGGCGAAGCTAATGCAGCGGGCGGCGATGCTGCCGGCGTCCTCGTCGGCCATGCGGCCGTTCCGCCAATGGCCGTGCGGATTCAGGATGCCCGGGAAGGGGCCGGTCTTGCCGAGCGGCCGGTACAGGTTGCCGGCCAGGAAAAAGCCCGGGTAGGTCTCGAAGTAAACCTTCTCGATCGAATAGCCGTCGCGCTCCACGCGGCCGAAGACTTTGGCGTTAAGGGGAGTCTTGGGCGGCGTGGGCCAGAGGCCGCAACTTACCAGCACATGCTCGCGAATGAGCCGGGCGCGCTCCTGCCACTGCTCCTTGCTTTCGATTTTCGGAAAAGTGCGGAGGGTATTGAGATCCCGGACCGGGGTCTCGGCGAAGGCCGCCGAAACCGCCGTCAGGAGGAAAGCAATCGCGATTCTCATGGGTGCTCCAGTAAAGCACCGGGCCATCCGTCTGGCAATCTTTCGCGATCTGGAGGGCGGGATCGGTGGAACGGCACTCTTGGAAGGAGAGGCATTGACGGCGAAGGTGCGGATGGACGACACTGCGGGCGAACGAACCAAGGCCGGGGCAGCGGGGTATCTCATGCACCGGGCCCAGTCCAAAACCGGAAGGTTTCTGGCCCAAACAGGAGGAATCCTTTTGCGCCAGACCTCACCCTGAGGCTACCCATGCGTCCGCTCAAATCAAGCCCGGCCCGCCCGCCGAATGCGCCACGGGCGCATCTCGGCATTGGCCCCGAACTGCGTCTGCCGATGGTTTGCAGTTCCGCGTTTACGCGGCTTGGTGACAGAACGCTCCCGAACCGCCTGGCCTGTCCGAGAATTCCGGCCCTTCACGCCGCGTTTACCCTCATCGAGCTGCTCGTGGTCATCGCGATCATCGCCATCCTCGCCGGGATGCTCCTCCCCGCGCTCGCCCGCTCCAAGGCCAAAGCCCAGGGGGTCTTTTGCATGAACAACACCCGCAGCCTCGGCCTCGCTTGGCTGATGTATGCTCACGATAACAACGATGTCCTCGTGGAGAATCAGAATCTCGGCGGCGCGGGTTCGGTCGAGAACAGTTGGGTCACCGGTTTTCTCACCTGGACCGGCGTGCCGGACAATACGAACACGACCTTCCTGCTCAATCCCAAGTACGCCAAGCTCGCCCAGTACTTCGGCTCGGCCAAAAACATCTACAAGTGTCCCGCCGACAAATACCTCTCCCCCTTGCAGCGCCAGCGCGGCTGGACCGAACGCGTCCGCAGCGTTTCCATGAATTTCTACATCGGCGAGGGAGCCAGCCGTAACGCCAAGGACTGGTTCCCCAACCAGCGGCGGGTTTTCAAAAAACTGGGCGACTTCAAAGTACTCGGCCCCTCCCAAACCTGGGTCTTTGTCGACGAACATCCCGACACGATCAACGATGCCGCCATGTTCGTAAATACGCAGGACGCAGTCTGGGTGGACATGCCGGCCAGCTACCACAATTCGGCCTGCGGCTTCGCCTTTGCCGATGGCCATTCGGAAATCAAGAAATGGATCGTGGGCCGCACCTCCGCGCCGGTTCGCTACATCGACTGGAGTGCCGTGGGCTTCAACGCCGGCCAGGATCCCCGCGACCTGCGCTGGCTTCAGGAGCGAACCACCGAAAAACCCTGATTCGCGCCCAGCTTGCGCCTGCCCTTCCGACCGCCACCCGCATCGCCACCACAGCCATTCTCTACAATTCCTATGTCGTCACGGCCATCGCCTTCCACTCCAAACTTCCCTCCATCTTGGGTAGGACGGGCGTCTCGCCTGTCCCGTTCGGGCGTCTCGCCCGAACGACAATGCTCCAAAACAACCTGCTTTATTGGGAACTGGGCGGCGTTCGCCTTACATTTCCGTCCCGGTCCACCGCTCCACCGTCCCCTTCCCTCTCTAGCGTCCTCTATCGCCGACCCCGTTGCCCTGCCCCAGCCACGCACACCGGCATACACAGCAGATACACGTAAATACACACGGCATACACGTAAATACACACCCAAATACACGAAAATACACGAAAATACACACGATTTACACACCGAAAATCTCTCGAAAAATGATCGCAACAATCTGTCCATCAATGAGTTGCGATCCAAAACGCTCCCTTCCGGCGCTTCTCGAGGCGTACACACCCACAGAAAGCCCTCCTTTGCCGGGCTTCCGGCCCTTGTCCAGGCCCTCCGCGCCTTCCCATTCCTGCTCGTCCTGTCCCTCGTCGTGTGCCTTGGCCTTCCAGCCGCCCAAGCCGCGCCCGATCGCGTCCACATCTCCGAAGCCGGGCCCAGACTCGCCTTGGATACCGGCACTCTGCGGCTGGACCTCGAATTCGGCCCCGAAGGCGCCCTGCGGCTGCACACGCTCAAACGGATCGACCGCCCGGCCAATTGGGCGGCTCCAGGCCGTCCCACCGGTTTGAACCTCCGCTCGGAACCGGTTTCGCTGACCGGCCTTTCCTCCGGGACCGGCTTCCGGCATGCCGGCCACTCCCATCGCTTTACCACCAATGGTGCCGTGCAATTCAGCATTCATCTCGAACACCCAGCCGCGAAGCTCCGCGCCACTCTCTTCCTCACCGTCTTTCCCCAATCGCCGGTTCTCGATCTCTCGGTCCGCCTCCAGAATCTCGGCCAGGAACCGATCCGCCAACTCTCCCGCTTCGACTCGCTTTCCATCGCCCTCCCTCGCCGGTCTCCGCCCCTCCGCGCCCACTGGGTCACTCGGAATAACTACAAACTGCGCACGGCGGTGGTGAGCGACTCCCTCTCCGTCGACGGCGGCAACTGGAACGGGCCCGACGCCGCCGGTTGGCTCGCCCTCGAAGATACGGCTTCCGGCGAATTCCTCTTCGCCGGTATCGAATGGGAAAGGCATTGGGCCTTCGACCTCCAACCCGAAGATGACAGAAAGGCCCTGCGGCTTTCGGCGGGTCTCCGCAAGGGCAGCACGCTCGATCTGCCGCCCGGAGCCTCCCTCGAATCGCCTCATATCTTCCTCGGTCTTGCTCACGGTGACCTCGATGATGCCGCCAACACCTCTCGTGATTACCTCCTGGGCCATGTGCTGCCGCCCCTGCCGGCCGGCTTCCCATTCGTCGCCTATAATATCTGGTCCACCGAAGGAGAAAACGTCGAGCGCCGGATGCTCGATGAAGCCCGGTTCGCGGCGGAAAAACTCGGCGTCGAGGTCTTCTATCAAGACGCCTCCTGGTACCGCGGGTCGGACATCACCGGCAAGGAACGCTGGGGCGTCGGCCTGGGCGGCTACACCGAAGACGCTCGCAAACTCCCCCGCGGCCTCCGCCATTTATCGGACGTCGTCCACGGCCTCGGCATGAAATTCGGCCTCTGGGTCTGCCCCGAAATGGTGGATGTCACCGTCATGGAACGCGAAAGCATTCCCGACCAGTGGATGACCAGCGCCGGAGGTGAGCTGAATGTCCAAAACATCAACGGTTGGAACCCGCTGAAGATGCTCTGCCTCGGCAGCCCGCCGGTCGAAGAGCACCTTCGTAAACAACTGCTGCGCCTCGTCCGAGAGTACAAGCTCGACTGGCTGAAGTGGGACGCCTCCGGCCTGCCCGGCCTGGATATCACCTGCGACCGCACCGACCACGGCCACCAGGCCGGCAACGGCTCTCTCGCCGCCATGGCCGGCAAGTACCGCATTCTGGATGCGCTCCGCCAGGAACATCCGCAGCTCATCCTCGAACAGTGTTCCTACGGCACCCGCCTCGATTACGGCATGGGCCGGCACGGCGCCCGCGTCAACTGGCTCAGTGATTCCACTGCGCCCTCCTCCCACGTCCGCGACAACGTCATGGCCGCCGCCTACGTCTGGCCATCTTCCCACAATATGACCTGGGTGATGCGGGACGCCGAGATCGGCAAGCCCCAAACCCCCGCCTTTCTCGATACCATCATTCGCTCCCGCATGATGGGCACCTTCGGGTTCGGCACTCTGCATGGCACCCTCCAGGAATCCGTTTCGCTTTATCCACAACCGGTGATCGACGCCGCCGTCCGCCAGGTGAAGGACTACAAAAAGTATCGCCACCTGCTTTCCCAGCATGTCTACCATCTCACGCCTTTCGGCCAGACGAACTCCTGGCAAGCCATGCAATTCGCCGCCCGGGACGGGCAGGAATCCGTCGCCTTCTTCTTCCGCAACAGCACGACCGCGTCCGAGCACCGATTTCGGCTGCGCGGCCTGCAGCCGGGCCACACCTACGACATCTCGCGCCTCAACACCTCAGCCACCGAATCGGCATCGGGGGAACTTTTGACGCAACGCGGCATCGACGTGAACTTGGCCCGCGACCCCGAAGAGTCCGAGGTTCTCCTCTTAAAGCGCAGGAATTCGCGAGACGGAAGGCAATCCCCGTGACGATCGCCACCCAGCGCTGTCGAAACGAATGCCCATAAACCTAATAGTTGAGACATTATGATCCATGCCATCGCCAACCAGAAGATTGTTTCCAATAAATTGGCCGGTCAGATCATCTCTGGCGGGCTGTCCCTCGCGGCGGCTCTGGTCATGATCCTTGGCATCCGGCGCTTGCCGGAAATGGATTTGACCGAGGCCCAGGTCCTTATGGGAAGCTTCAGCATCATGTCCTTCGCCGGCATCTGTCTTGTGCTGGCCATGCTCGTCCCCGTGCTGTTCAAAAGCCGCTAAGTCACGCCTTCCGCGATTGCTGCGAGGCCGTTCTAGGGTTCAATCTGCTCAGCCAAACATAGAGCGTTTTGCGGCTGATTCGCAGCGCGGCGGCGGCTTCGCTTTTGTTCCCGCCGTGCTCCGCCAGGGCGGCTTCGGCCGTTTGGCGGCGCAACTCAGCGGGGACGTGGGAGCGAGGCGCAGGCTTCGGCGGTTCCGGGGCGTGAACGGCGTCGAACCGAAAGAAACGGCCCGTCAAGACCGGCGTCTCTTCCAGCAGCGTGGCCTGGCGGATGGCGTGTTCGAGTTCGCGGACGTTGCCGGGCCAGGTGTGTTGGGCGAGCTTTTCTAGGAAGCGGGCGCTCAACCCTTTTTTCTCGCGGTTGAGCTGGCTTTTCAGCCGGGAGAGGATGGCTTCGCTCAACAGCGGCAGGTCCTCCTTGCGTTCCCGGAGCGGCGGCAGGGTGATCGTGAAATGGTTCAGGCGGTAGAAAAGGTCGGCGCGGAATTTCCCGGTCTGGACGAGTTGAGGCAGGCTTTGGTGCGAAGCAGAAATGATGCGGACATCGACCGGCACGGTGTTTTCGCCGCCAACGCGGGTGATTTCACGCTGTTGAATGGCACGCAGCAAGGCCACCTGGCCGTGCGGGCTGAGATCGGCGACTTCGTCGAGGAAGAGCGTGCCGCGATGGGCGAGTTCGAATTTACCGAGCCGGTGGCGGTGCGCGCCGGTGAAGGCTCCCTTCTCGTGGCCGAAGAGTTCGCTTTCCAGAAGCGTCTCGGGGATCGCGCCGCAGTTCAGGGTGATGAAGGGGCGGTGGCTGCGCGGGCTGTGGCGGTGGAGCAGCGTGGCGACGAGTTCCTTGCCGGTGCCGGTTTCGCCTTCGAGGCAGACGTTGACGTCGAAGGGGGCGATCTGCTGGATGAGGCGGAAAACTTCCTTCATCGCGGCGCTGCTGCCGATCAATTCGCCCAGGCGATTCTCGCTGGAGGCCCCGGGCTGAGTATCGATGCTTTTGAAGCGGTGGACGAGATCGGTGATGACTTCCTGGACCGGGAGGCGTTCGAAGAGGGAGCCGCCGGCGAAGCCATCCATCTCGCACTGCCGGAGCAATTGCTGGAAATCGAGCGCCGAGGTGACGGGGCCGCCAAAGCCCAGCAGTAGCGGACGGCGACCGCTCGATTTCACGGCGGTGAGCATTTCCTGAAGGCGCGCGATGGCCCGCTGGAGCTGGTCGCGGTGCTCGCGAATGTCCTCCAGCGAACGCGTCAGCCCAAGATCGAGGATGAGGGCATCGGCTCCGGCCTGGGCGAAGCGGGCCGCCGCTTCCGGTTCGAGCGCGAAGCCGAAGCTGGCCAAGCCATGCTTCCGGGCTTCGCGGAACAGGACCAGCTCCGCCTCGATGCCCATGCCCTCGGCTTCGAGGGCGGCGCGGAGCGTGCCATCGATGAATCCGACCGCCGGCCAATTCGTGACGGCCTGAACGCCGAGCGACCGCAGCCGGGGCAGCAACTCCGGCAGCGGATGGATCGGGTCGGTGGGGCAAACTCCGGCGACGATGGGAGTCGTGCCTCGCCGGGGAAGCAATTGCTCCGTGAGCAGACGCAGCGTGAGGTCGTTCGCGTTCCCGTACGGCATGAGAGAGGCGAGCGACCCGGTGCCGAGGTTTCGAAAACAGCCCGCGCTCAAGGCGATGAGGAGGTCGGCCCGGCCCGCGATGGCGCAGCCCGCCACCTGTCCTGAACCGGCGACGACGGCGATAACCGGACGCCTCCGGGGCGACGGATCGGCCAAAAGGGCGCGCAAAGCCAGGTCTGGCTGCGAGGAGGACACCTCGCTTTGTTACCCTATGTTACCGTAACAGGTCAATGCAGCGTCCGCCCCGGCAGCGATTCTCATTTTGCGTGGGACAGCCGCTTCGACTGTCCCGTTTGGGCGTCTCGATCAAACGTTCGCTCCGACGCCAAGGGGCTTTCCCCCAGCCTTTTAGACGCGTTTGCCCTGCCGCTCAAGGCGCTTGCCGTTGACCCAGCTTCTGCCCGGGATGCTCCTTCGCCCGGCCATGCACCAGGGCTGCCGTCCATTCCGCCAGTCGTTGCCCGAGCAACCGGCACGCCGCCTGCGTGTCCTCCGTGCGCGGTTCCTTGGCGCAGACCGCTCCGTAATGGAGCGTCATGCTCCGCGCGGCGTAATCGGTGACGCCGAACACGAGAAACCCAAAATTCATCAGCACCGTCAGGATCGATTGGCAGGCCAGTTCCATCCCACCTCCCCAGCCGCCCGCCGAACTGAACGCGCACGCGATCTTCCCATCGATCTCCATCCAATGCGGGCGCATCGTCTCGTCCCAGAACTGCTTCATTTTCCACGAAAGAATGCCCATGTTGGTCGGGCTTCCCACGGCCAGCCCGTCGCACCAACGGACATCCTCGGCCTGCGCCTCGTCTACCCGCCGCACGCGCACCTCCGTCTGCGGAATGCTTCGCGCTCCCTCCGCGACGAGTTCCGCCATGTGCGCGACATTGCCGGTGCGCGAGTCGTACAACACCAGGATCCGGCTCAGCTTCTCCTCGTTCATCGCCCTTGAGTCTGGCCGGGGAGGCGCGCCGTGGACAAGCGCGTTCGTTGGCTGCATCCAAGCGATACCCCGCCGGCGTAAATCCAGTGAGCATGACATTCTCCTTGCCGGATTGGAGATTTGCGCGCTCCATTGATTCTGATTAAAACTATGAAAAACACTGCTTTAATTCCCATTCTCTTCTTGGGCCTCCTCGCGGTGCCATCGCCACAAGCCGCTGACCTGGAAGTTTTTGCGTCGTCCACTCCCATCACGGGCGGCTTTCACTACGACTTCACCATCCGCAATAACGGCCTCGAGGACATCGTGCTCGTCACGATCAATGCACCGATCGCGGACCCCTTGATCGATCCGAGCTTGACGGTCCCCGCGGATTTCATCGGGAGCTACGATAGCGGCCTCGGCCTGGTGGATTTCCTCGAGTTTGTCGGTCTCTTCGAAGCGGGCACGACCAAGAGCGGCTTCTCCTTCGACAGCACCGGAGCCCCGCCCGAGTACATCAACCAGTTCACCGGCTTGACCGTGAGCGGCGCGACGCCCTCCGGCACGGTGCAGTTCGTCCCGGCCGTCCCGGACGGCGGAGCCACCTGGCTGGCCCTTGCCATGAGCATGGCGGGCCTCCGTCTCGCCCAGTGCCGGTTCGGCGGACAGCGTTCCTGATCCTGATTTCGGTGTGAACTAACAAAGCAAACCCATGAAAAAGACCTGCAAAATCATCCAAGCCCCGGTGGCGGTCCTGACCATTGCCGCCCTGGCCTTCGGCACCTTGCCTCCGGCCTTCGGCTCGAGCCACAGCGACGCGCCGCTCATCAAGCAAGACCCGCAAGCCAACCTGACCGACGTCTACGCGTTCATCGGTACGAAGTACAACGACAGCTCGGTCAAGGTCTTGAACGTTCTCGTCAGCGTCCGGCCCTTTTCCGATCCGGGCGACGGCGTCATCTACGAGCGCTTCGCCGACGACGCGCTCTACAGCATTCACATTGCCCACCCCACCACGGGCGCGGACTTGATCCGGTACGACTTCCGTTTTTCCGATTCCAGCCCGAGCACCGCCGGTCCGGGCCTGAAAAACCCCAACACGATCCTCTCGTACGGTCTGGGCACGGAAGCGGGCCCGATCCAGTCGGTCGGCGATGCCCGCCAAAATTTCACCCAAACCTACTCGGTCCTGAAAAATAACTCGGCCATCGGCTCGGCGTTGCTCACGCCTCCGCCCAATGTCGGCGCCCGCACCACGCCGTTCTATAACGACTCATCCACTGGCTCGGCCATCTCGGGTGCGACGACGTTGGCCGAACTGGATAAATACACCAAAGACACGATCTACTCCCTGAACACCGGCGAGGCGGTCTTCGCCGGGCCGCGCGACGACGCCTTCTACGCCGATACGCCGGGCATTTTCGACCTGCTCGACAGCCGGATTCTCGACAACAACGGCACATTTGAGGACGGCTTCGGCCAGGACGGCGGCGGCGTAGACGGATTCAAGGGCTTCAACGTCCTCACCTACGGCATTCAGATTCCGGTGAGCACCCTTCCTGCCCATGACTACACCGCTGCCTTCGCGGATCTGGCGAGTCCCCTGCCCGCTGTCGCGCCAGCCAAAGGTGTCGGAGTTTATGCCTCGGTCAGCCGTGCCCGGACTACCCTCCGCAAGACGGATGGCGATCCTGTGAATACTGGCCCCTGGATTCAGGTCAACCGCCTCGCGAATCCGCTATTCAACGAAGTGCTCGTCGCGCTCAAGGACAAGGATAAGTACAATCGCACCAAGCCGACTGGTGACGCAGCCTTTTCGACCTACGCCGAAAATCCGGAAGTGGCGAAACTGATTAACTTCGTGATCTTCGGCGATCCCACCGGCACCTCGCCCTTTGCCACTTCCGGCCGCGGCGATGTGGCCCTCGTCTACATCCCGGACGTGATCCGCGTGGATACCACCACCCCTCCCGTGCGTGTCGCCGGCCAGACGGGATTCAGCCGGTTCGGCTTTGCCGGTGGAGACACGACGACCGACAGCTCCGGCCGCGTCAAATCGAGCGGCTGGCCCAACGGACGCCGCGTGGGCGACGACACCGTCGATATCGCCCTCACCGCCGTGGCGAGCGGCCCCACCTATTCCAGCGTGGTGGTCGTGGGCGACAATGTTGCCGCCAACGATCAGACTTATAACCAAGTGTTCCCCTACCTGGCGACGCCTCACGCCGGCCCCACCGTCACCCAACGCAGCGCGCCCTGACGCGCCTGCCGACTCCGCGCCCGGCGCTCTGGTTGACGCCGGGCGCTCTTACTTTACCCACCAACCGCGCTCCGCTTGCTCGCATGAACCGTCTCCTCGCCAGCTCCTGCCTCGCCCTGTTCCTCACGGCTGCCCCATCTGCCACCGCCCTTTCGGAACCGTCGGCTTCTGCCAGCGGGGAGACTCCGCGTGACTCCAGTTCCACTAGCGGCGGCGCGCGGCACTGGATCGCCGTGGGCGACACCCTCATGCAGCAAACGCGCGAAAGCTCGCCGGGTGATCGCTATGAGCAGGCCCGGCAAGCCTACGAACGCGCCCTCGACCTCCAGCCGGAAAACGTCGATGCCCTCGTCGGCCTCGCCTGGGTCGCGAATTCTCAGCATCGTTTTGCCGAAGGCATCCGCTGGGCGCGCCGCGCCATGCAGGCAGATCCGGGCGAAGCCCGCGCTCTCGCCCTCCTGAGCGATGCCGCAGTCGAGATCGGCGATTACGATCAAGCTCTCGAATTCTGCCAGCAGGCCCTCGACCTCCAGCCGAACCTCTCCACCTACAGCCGCGCGGCGCAGGTCGTCTGGCTCACCGGCAACTCGATGAAAGCCCAGTGGCTCATGCGCCGCGCCATTGCCGCCGGCGCGGCGCGTCCCGAGAACATCGCCTGGTGCCGCTCCGAACTGGCCCTCATGCTCTTCGAGTCCGGCATGCTTCTTCCCGCCGAGGAGGAAGCCCAGAAAGCCCTCGATCTGGCTCCGCGCAACGCCCACGCCCTGGCCGTCCTGGGCCGGCTCAAATTGGCGCGGCGTGATTACCCCGCCGCCAGCGTATTATTCGAGAGCTCCATCGGCGTTCAACCTACGCACGAAGCCCTCAGCGGCCTCGTCGATGCCCTGGCGCTGGCCGGGCGGAAGGACGAGTCGGAAAAGCAAGCCGCCGCGCTCATCGCCTTCCACACGAATCCTCTTCCCGCATCGGGTGAATCCGCCGAAATCACTGCCCATCCGCACGCCCACGGTCCCGGCAATGCCCAGCTTGCCCGCTTTTACGCCGATCACGACCGCGATCTGGATCTCGCCCTGCGCGAAGCCCTCGCGGCGCGCGAGGCTGCCCCCAACGCCCACACCCTGGCCACGCTGGCGTGGTGCCAGTATAAAAAGGGCCTCCTCAAGGAAGCAGACAAAACCATCCGAAAGGTTCTCGAGATCGGCACCCCAGAGGCCGCAATCTATTTCCGCGCCGGGATGATCCAGGCCCGGCTCGGCCGGAAACCCCACGCCCAAAAACTCCTGTCTCAAGCCCTCAGTCTCAATCCCCATTTCCACCCGCGCGAAGTCGATCTCGCGGCGGCCGCGCTCGCGACCCTGGGAGAAAAATCGCCCGAATCTGATTCATCCGTAGACACAAAAAAGCCCGTCCCTCCGCATCGGAAGAACGGGCTCTGAAAACTCTCTTAAGCGTTAGTCTTTCTTCCGCTTCGCTTCCCAATCGCGCGTGCGGGTTTCGCCATCGCGGCCGGGGGCTTCGATTTTGCCCTTGATGGTGTCGCCGCTGATCTTCCCGTGATACTTGCTGGTCATCTTGTTCCCTTGGAACTCGCGCACCACCTTGAAGGTAATCTCATCCCCAGTGATTTTCGCCTCTTCGATCGGCGTTTCATTTTGCCGGCCGGAAATCGCGCCGGTGATTTTGTCCCCATCCTTTTTCAGCTTGAGGGTTGTTTCGCGGGTTTGTCCATTTTGCCCGGTGAAACTCCACGTCCACGTTCCGGTGGGATCCGCCGCCTTCTTATCCTCGGCGCGCAGGGTGGAAACCGTTGCCGCCAGCATCAGGCAGGCAGCCAGTCGAAAGAGCGTGCTAGCAATACGTTGCATACTATTGATCTTGTGTTGTCCCCGCCCAACGGCGCCGGGTCTTCGTGACCGGGCGACAGCAGGCGATAGTGAGGTTGACCCGCGACTCCCTGTTGCGGTTACCGCTTCTTTATCCTTCCTCCGGCACCGGCTGTTCCCAGCGCGGGAAGATCTCCGGTTTCACCTCGCCCCGCCGGATCAATTCCTGCAAATCGCGAATAATCGTGCGCCGTGCCACGCGGAATTGCCGCGCCAACGCCGAAACATTCGGCCGCTCCTTGGCGTTCGCCACCAACCGCCGAATCTCGGTCTGCCGCGAAAGACGGTCCGTCGACCGGCTGAACAGGAATTCCGCATCGATCCGCTTGGATCGCTCCAATCCCTCGAACCCCCGCAGCACTTCGGTCTCGCCGCATTCCTTCAAGGCTGTCTCCAGCGTGCTTTTCAGCCGCTTCAAGTCCACCGGCTTGGTCAGCACGTAATGGGCCCGGCGCGGCCCTTGCAGAGCCTGGATTTGCTCCTGCACCTCCAGCGCGCCCGAAACGAGCACGATCGGCACATGCGGCAGTAATTCCTTCAACTCCGGGAGGTAATCCAAACCCAGATCCCCTTCGTCCAGAATGTGATCCAGAATGATGGCATGCGGTGCGAACTGCGCGGCGAGCCCGAGCGCTTCCTCGCCCGTCCGCACCCGCTGCAGCTCATACGCCGTCAGCGAGTCCTCGTACAGTTCATACTGGAAATCATCATCCTCGATCACAAGGATGCGCGGCTTATTCATCGTGGCTGTCCCTACCAATATCCCCCTCTTCCATCCGCTGGCAAGCGCGAAGCCCCGAGCCCGCCTTGGTTCTCCAAGGTCCGCAGCGAGCGAACCATCAAAAAGACCGGGGTCACCACCGCCGAAGCGCGCTACGATTTATCCAGCCGGCCGGCTCAGGCCCGCCCGCCCGCGGGCGGGCTGGAACTCATCCGCGGCCATTGGGGCGGAGTCGAAAACCGCAATCACTGGCGGCGCGACGCCGTGATGGGCGAGAACCGTTCGCGCTCCCGCAATACCCACCGGCTGGCGAACCTGGCCCTCCTGCGCAACGTGCTCCTGGAGCGCCTGGCCGAACACGCCCGAGCGTTCCCGGCCCGAACTCCGCGAAACCCTTCAATCCCGGCGAGTACAAGGCCTCGCTCACCTCGCCGCCTCAAGACTCAAACCGAAAGCCCCTGCGAGCCGCGGCGGGCGCTCCGAAACGGGTCTTTGCAAGCGGGTGCCTTTCCGGTAGACAACGCGGATGATTTCACGGCTCTCAGGGAAATGGGTGCTCATCACGGGCGCCTCCGCGGGATTCGGAGCGGCGGCGGCCAAGGCCTTCGCCGCCGCCGGCAGCAACCTGATTCTTGGAGCACGGCGGTTGGATCGTTTGCAGGCTCTCGCACCGGAATGCCGCCAGGCCGGCGCTCCGCGGGTCGAAGTCCATGCGCTGGATGTCGCCTCCACCGCGAGCGTGGACGCATTTGCTTCCTGGGCCGGCACCGTCACGCCCCGTGTCGACGTCCTCATCAACAACGCCGGCGGCGCGCATGGCCTGGATCCCGTCGCCACCGGTCGGGACGAGGACTGGGAGACGATGTTCCAGGTCAATGTCCTCGGCATCCTCCGGGTCACCCGCGCCATCCTGCCGCTGATGAGGGACACCCAGGGCAGCATCCTCAACATCGGCTCCATCGCCGGCCGAGTCGCTTACGAAGGGGGTGCCGCCTACTGCGGAGCCAAGGCCGCCGAGCTGCAGATCACCCGCTCTCTGCGCCTCGAACTCTTCGGCACCGGCCTGCGGGTCTCGAGCATCGATCCCGGCCTGGCCGAGACCGAGTTTTCGCTTGTCCGCTTCAAGGGCGACGCCGAGCGCGCCAAAAAGGTTTACGAAGGAGTCGAGCCGCTTACCGCGGAGGACATTGCTGAAACGCTCGTCTGGGTGGCCAGCCGCCCTCCGCACGTCTGTATCGATGAACTGCTCATCAAATGCACCGATCAGGCCGCCATCCACAAGTTATACCGCCGTCCGGCCAAGTAATCCGATCATGAATAAGTTAACTCGATGGAGGTGCTGGCTCGCCCTTTGCCTCGCCTTCGCCACCCCTCTGGCCGCGCAGGATAAGCCGCAAGCCTTTGTCGGCGCGCAGCTCATCCCGATCGTCGGCGGACTCATCACGAACGGGACCCTGGTCATCCATCGCGGCAAAATCACCGCCCTCGGCCCTCGGGCTCAGGTCGCCATCCCCGCCGATGCCGAAATGCAGGATGTCGCCGGCCAGGTGCTGATGCCCGGCCTGGTCTGCACCCACAGCCACATCGGCAGTCCCGCCGGCGGCGATCGTTCCTCTCCGATCCAGCCGGAAGTCCGTGTCCTCGACTCGATCGACGTTCGAGACAACTCCATCCCCAAGGCCCGTGCCGGCGGCATTACCACTATCAATCTCATGCCCGGTTCCGGCCATCTGATCAGCGGCCAGACCTTGTATCTGAAGCTGCGGGATGGCCGGGCCGTCGATGATTTCCTAATTAAGGATGCCGATGGCCGGGCCATGGGCGGCTTGAAAATGGCCAATGGCACAAACTCCCGCCGAGACCCGCCTTTCCCCGGCACGCGTGCCAAGTCGGCGGCGCTGGTGCGCGAGAAATTCATCCAGGCCATGGAGTATCGGGACAAGGTCGCCAAAGCCGGTGGCGATGCGGAAAAACTTCCGGCCCGCGATCTCGGTCTCGAAGTGCTGGTGGAAGTGCTCAACAAGCAGCGGGTGGTCCATCATCACACCCATCGCCACGACGACATCCTCACCGTGTTGCGCCTGCAGCAAGAGTTCGGATTCCGCGTGGTGCTGCATCATGTGAGCGAAGCCTGGAAAGTCGCCGAGGAACTCGCCGCCGCCCAAGCGCCGTGCTCGATCATCATGCTCGACAGCCCCGGCGGCAAGATCGAGGCCCGCGATATCGATTGGAAAAACGCTCCGGTGCTGGAGAAAGCGGGCGTGCCGGTCGGTTTTCATACCGACGACCCCATTACCGATTCCCGCTTGTTCCTCCGTTCCGCCGCGTTCGCGGTCCGCGCCGGCATGTCGCGGCAGGCCGCGCTCGAGGGCCTCACCCTGGCTGGGGCGAAAATGCTCGATCTTGAATCCCGGATCGGTTCTCTCGAACCGGGCAAGGACGCGGATTTCATTCTCCTCTCGGGCGATCCGCTGAGCGTTTACTCCAAAGTGCTCGAAACCTACGTCGAGGGACGCCGCGTCTTCGATCGCGCCCATCCCAAGGACAAACTCATGGCCGAAGGCGGCTATGGCGCAAGTTCGCCGCAAGACCGGGCGCTCTGCTGTTATGGCAAGGATTAACATGAAAAGCTTCGCTCTCTGCCTGGCGGCGATGGCCTTCGGCGCCGTTCTGGCCGCCGAGCCCGTCGTGATCGCCGGCCGCACGATTTACACGATGGCCGGTCCGCCGTTGCGGGATGGTGTAATCCTCATCCGGGACGGCAAGATCGCGGCCGTGGGTTCCCGCGATAGTGTCTCCATCCCTGAAGGCGCCCGGTCCATCAACGCCGAAGTGGTTACGCCTGGCCTGGTGGACGCTCGGACGGCCGTCGGCCTTTCCGGCATTCTCAATCAGCCGCACGATCAGGAGCAAATCGAGCGCACCGCGCCGATTCAGCCTGAATTGCGCGTCCTGGACAGCATCAACCTGCGCGATCCGTTGGTGGCGTGGGTCCGCCAGTTTGGCGTAACGACGATCCATGCCGCTCACGCCGCCGGCGCCTTGGTCTCCGGGCAAAGCGGGGTTTTCAAAACGTACCCGCCGACCGTCGAGCAAGCCTCGGTGTTATCGCCGGCCATGATCACCGCGTCGTTCGGCGACGGTGCCGTGCCCAATCCGGACAAAGCGCCCGGCACCCGAGCCAAGGCCGTGGCGATGCTGCGGGCCGAGTTGATCAAGGCGCAGGAATTTGCCCGCAAGCGTGCCAAGGCGGAGGAGGACAAGAAGCCCGCCCGCGACTTGAAGCTCGAAGCCCTGGCCGATGTGCTCGATCGCAAATTGCCGCTGGCCATTACCGCGCATCGTTCGCACGACATTCTGGCTGCGTTGCGCCTGGCCGAAGAATTCAAGTTTCGGCTCGTTCTCGATGGCGCGTCGGAAGCGCACCTGGTCTTGGACCAGATCAAGAAAAGCGGCGCCCCGGTGTTGCTCCACCCCACCATGTTCCGCTCTTTCGGCGAGCAGGAAAATCTGAGTTTCACCACCGCCACCCAGCTTCGCGCGGCGGGAATTCCCTTCGCCATTCAGAGCGGGTTCGAGCCGTATGTCCCCAAGACCCGGATCATCCTCTTCGAGGCGGCCTTGGCCGCGGCGCACGGCTTGGGCCCGGAAGCCGCGTTATCGGCGATTACTCTGGATGCCGCCCGCATCCTCGGGGTCGCCAATCGCGTGGGCTCGATCGAAGTTGGCAAAGACGGCGATCTGGCCCTCTACGACGGCGACCCCTTCGAATACGCCACGCACTGCACCGCCGTGGTCGTCGCCGGCGAAGTCCTCCCCGGCGAGCCGCGTTGAGCCGGCCTGCGCGGCTACGGGACGGGCTGGCTGGGGGTGCAGGAAGGGATGGCGACCAGCTCGAACCACCTCGCTCCCGGCGGAACATTTGGCTTGCGCAAAAGGCCGCTGCTGACCCGCTGAGAAGCATCCAGCCGTTGAAAGAATGCGGCCACGTCGCAAATGCCTGCCGTCTGCAGATGATGATCGTGATGCAAAAAGGAATTGTCCGCCTTCGACGCGTCCACGGTCTCCAAGCCCTCCAGCACGAGCGGTTGCTCTCCCGCCTGCCCCAGGCGTTGTCCGTTCATCAACAGGCGTTCGCTGCCGAAGAGAGCCACGTCGTACCGGGAAATGTAGAGCGCGCAGCGGGCGGCGACCTTGCGCAGGCTGGGCCAGATGCTTTCTGCGAACGCGGCGCGCGGCACGTCCGGAGCTGCTAAAACCACCGCGTCGAGGATTGGGCTGGAGAGGTCCGCTCGGGCGGCCAGTCTTGTCGCGGCGTGTTGCAGAAGGCGATTGCCCATGCTGTGGGCCACCACATGAATTTGGCGCGCGCCGCCGGCGCGCGCTATCGCAGCTACCTCGGCCAGGAAGTCGATAAACCGATCCACCTCCGCGGGGCCGGAACCGAGCACGTCCACATCGTGCCCATAATCCTGCGGGCCGTCGCCGGCCGGCCAGCTATACAAGATCGGCGTGCCGTAATAGTTCATGTCGTTGACCATTTTGCCCAGACGCCGCCCGGCAAATTCGAACGTATTATTGTACCCATGCACGCCGATCAACACGGAGCGCTGCTCATGGCGATGGATGTCCTGCACCAAGTTCCTGAAAAAGGCAGCGCTGTCGGGAAATAACTTCGGGCGATGCATCCACACGTCCTCGCGCGGGTTGTCCCTCAGATCGATGAAAAGAAATTTGGAACCTTCGATTTCCCCTTCCGGCAATTTCCGATCCAAGGGCATGCTGACCGTGCAAACGCCGTAGGTGAGCGGCCCGGCTTGCTGTGCCCGGCTGAAGTAGCGCGGGTGCTTATCGCCTTCAGAAAGTTCCGGCGGAGCGGCCTTTCGGGATGTCGCAAAGAAAAGCCGGATCAACCGCGGGCGTCCATCAGGCTGCTTCTCAACTGCCGCCGTTGCCAACGGCGGAGAAACGTAGGCCAGTTCGGGCGAAGACTCCGGAAGCAGCATGGAACCGCTTTTCGACAACGCGACACTGGAGTCTTCCTGGTGCTTCGCCAACTCCTGCATTCGAACCTGAAACTCGGCGTGCCGGGCTTCTTCCTGGCGTCGAAACAATTCGAGCGCGATCAAAGTCGAATTGTCTGATTCCTGGACTCCGGAAGCAGGGCTCTCCGCTTCGTTGCTTCGCCCGGCCTGGGTTGGCGGAGCCCCTCCTGCAGCTTGGACCGATTGCTTCCTCACGAAGACCCACGCTTGAGCAAGGACTCCGATCGCAATGGCGCTCGCCGCGAGCAGGATGATCTCTTTCGTGCGAGTCATGTTTTGGCGGTTGTCGAACCCTTATCTGTCCCAGCCGACGGGTGGCATTCCTCCGGGAAGAGATCGGCAATGACCAGGCCCAGGGAGTTGCGCTCCCGCTCGTTGTCGTTCGACCAATACATGGTGTGAGCCCGCAAACCCAGCAACGTGATCCAGCCCAGCAACCCGAGCGCTTCGTCTCCATAGCCTTCGCGAAAGGCGGCTTCCCGGTTCGGGAGATGCGGCAGCGGCGTCGACTCGGTCTTTCGGTCGAGGAACCGGGTTGAAAGAAGGTCGGCCGGGAGGAAGACGTTGATCCAGTTGGCCGGAGGCCGGTGGGAGGCGGAGCGTTTGTCGAAATAGCGTGGCCAATAGGTCAGGATCAGATCGTGCGGCGAACCGACCGTGACCAGCGTCCTGATTTCGGAGAGGCGCGCGGCTCTGATTTCGGAGGGCGGAAACAGGGCGTCGAACGCCAGCACGGTGCCGAAGCTGTAGGCCAGCACCACGCATTCGTCGTACTGCTCCGATTCCATGATTTGCTCCACCCACTGGTCCAACGCGCCCAGCAACTGCGGTTTCTTGAAGCCCAGGCTGAGATAGAAGCACATCGCAATGGTGCTGCGCGTCATGGCGGCCGCCTGCCGGGTGAACGCCGGGCCGAACGCGGCCCCCAGAAAGGCCAGCACCACGAAAATCCGGGCCGCCCCGGCCTGGTTCGCCGTCTGTTGCGGGAGATCCACCAGCCACCGTTCGAAAAACGCGCCCCACTGTTCCGCATCCGCGTTCTTCGTTGCGGCGTCCACCGTCACGGGCGCCGCAGCGGCCACCGTGTTGGTGCCGGCCGGCCGGGCGAAGACCGCCGCGGCGGCCCCTTGAGTCAGGGTCAAATAGGCCGTCAGGATCAGGAGAGCTAGATACCCGCCCAGGAGTGCGAGGCAGGCAAACGCGTAAACGGTTTGCGCTCGCTGGGCCACCGTTTTCACCTTATGGCCCGGCCGCATCCAGCGCCAAACGACCACGGCGAAAGCCACCACGAACGAAAGCAGGGCGATGAGGAACCGCGTGGGCGCGCCGCGTTCATGCTGCCAGGAGAGCAATTCCGGCCGGTAATCGAATTTGAACAAATGCGCGATGGTCTCCGCTGCGGCGTCCTCGTTGCCCTGTTGGCGGAGGAGGCGGCAGCGCGTCACCTTCTGGCCGGCGAGGAGAGTTTGCTCCGCTTCCGCCCGATACCGCGGCTCGCCCCGGATTCCGTGCATGTCGAGTGCCACGGCAATTTTCTGGCCGATCGTTTCCAGCTCGCGCTCCGGCTGCTCATGATGAATCGGGGGGAGATAGAGAATGGCCCTTCGTATTCGCCTCGCGGGCGGCATGGAATCGGTGCCTCCAATGCTCGGCTGTGGATCCACTATGGCCGAAGGGTATCTGGCCTGCCTGGCACCGTCAACGATTCCACAGGGCCAACGCATCTAAAAACCGAGTCATTGGAGCAAATAGGCCTGGTTCCAGCTTGCGTCGAGCTGTTGGCCGC
>CAYZKY010000027.1:0-46753 GCA_964478815.1 uncultured Verrucomicrobiota bacterium | reverse complement strand
GACGGTCTCCTTGCCGAGGTAGTGATCGATGCGATAGACCTGCTTTTCCTGGGCAAAACGGGTGAGTTCGTCGTTGAGCCGCGTGGCGGAACCGAGATCGTGGCCGAAGGGCTTCTCCACCACGAGCCGCTGCCAGAGCCCCCCCTGGTCGGAGCGGAGCAGGCCGGCGTTGTGCAAATTCCCGACGACCTCGGCGAACTGGCTGGGCGGCGTGGCCAGGTAGAACAGGAGGTTGCCGGCCAGTTGCTCATGCTCGAAACCGGCGAGTTGCTGCTGGAGGCGCTGGTAGCCGGCGGGATCGGCAAAATCGCCGATGCAATAGCCGATGTTCTGCGCGAACTCCGTCCAGATCGCTTCATCGACCGGCTTGGTGCGGGAGAACTGGGTCAGCGCCGCGCGCAATTCTTCGCGCCATTGGTCGTTGGTTTTCTCGCGCCGGGCGAAGCCGATGATGCGGAAAGGCTTGGGAAGCTGGCTGGCCAGAAACAAGTGATACAACGCCGGAATCAGCTTGCGCGCGGTCAAATCGCCGCTCGCGCCGAAGATAACAATGGTGCAGGGATCGACCGCTCTCCGGCCGTCATCGATCCGGCATTCCGTGGTTTCTGAAGAACGCATAACCTCGCTCATGGCGAGCGGGAGCATGGTGGACAGCCCCAGCGGATGCAAATCCGTTCCCGTTTTTGGACGCAGGGCGGGCGCATCCTGGCCATGCACGGGTGGAAGGGAGAGCCTGGTATTCGGCTGGTGCGGAGGCGGGGATGGTTATAGTTTTGGGGGGTGATGCCGCGAGGTTCCAGGAAGATGGGGAGTGGGGTGTCCGGCGGCGGCCGGGCGGGGCGGCCTTTGCGGCTGAGGTGGTTCTTGGGATTGGCGGTGGGAGTGGGGGTGGCGATGGGCGGGGGTTGCAAGAAGCCGGAGGCGAAGGGGTTGGGATCGGCGGGAACCGCGGAGGAAGGGCCGGTGCGGCGGGTGCGGATGGTGGCGGTGGAGGAAGGGTCTTCGCCGGAGTTGGTGGTGGCGACCGGGACGCTGGCGGCGCAGGAGCGGGCGATTCTAAGCGTGAAAGTGCCGGGGCGGGTGGCGGCGGTGCCGGTGGACTTAGGGTCGCGGGTGAAGCGAGGGGAGGTCATCGCGGAGATCGAGCCGCGGGATCTGGAATTGCGGCGGGATCAGGCGGCGGCGGCGGTCGCGCAGACGCGGGCGCGGATCGGGTTGCCGCCGGATGGGGAGGACGACGCGGTCCGGGCGGAGAATGCGACGCCGGTGCGGGAGGCCCGAGCGGTGCTGGCGGAGGCGACCAAGGCCCGGGAGAGGCTGGGAAGGCTGCGGGAGCAAGGGGTCAGCCCGGAGTCGGAGCTGGAAGCGGCGGAGGCGGCGTATCAAGTGGCCACGGCCCGGCTGGAGAGCGCGCTGCATGAAGCGCGGGGCACGATCGCGCTGTTGAAACAGCGGCGGGCGGAATTGAACCTGGCGGCACAGCAATTGGAAGATGCGACCATCCGGGCGCCGTTCGACGGGGCGATCGAGGTGCGGCAGGCGAGCGCGGGAGAGTTTTTGCGGGAGGGTTCGCCGGTGGCGACCGTGGTGCGGGTGGATCCGATCCGGTTGCGGGTGGAGGTGTCGGAGCGGGAGGCGGCCCGGGTGCGGGTGGGGTTGGAGGTGCGGTTGCGGCTGGAAGGGGATGCCGAGGTGCATGCGGGGGCGCTCAGCCGCGTGAGCCCGGTGATCAGCGCGGAGAACCGGATGCTGGTGGCGGAGGCGGATCTGGCGAATGCGGCGGGCCGGCTGCGGCCGGGAGCCTTGGGGCGGGCGGAAGTGGTGGTGGACGCAGGGCGGCTGGGGTTGTTCGTGCCGGCGTCGGCGGTGGTGACGTTCGCGGGAATGCACAAGGTGCTGGTGGCCGCGAACGGCATAGCGGCGGAGCGAACGGTGACGCTGGGGGGCGTGCGGCGGGGGGCAGCGGGCGAAATGCGTGAAATCCTGGGCGGCGTGAAGAAGGGGGAATGGGTGGTGGCGGAGCCGGGTAATTTGCGGGCGGGACAGCGGGTGGAGCGGGAGACGCAGGACACCGCTCCTGAGGAGGAAGTCAAAGCCGCGGGCGGTGAGAACTAGCGCGGCCATCCGGAGTCTGATGGAAGGCCGCCGCCGGACATTTGGCGGGAGAGCCGGCGCGGCGATTTCGACAGATTCATAGGAACGAACGATGCAGAAATTGGCGGAGATTTGCATACGGCGGCCCGTGTTCACCACGATGCTCATGCTGTTGCTCGTCGTGGTGGGCGGGGCGAGCTATTCCGAACTGGCGGTGGATCGGATGCCGGCGGTGGATTTTCCGGCGGTGCGCGTGGCGACGCGGCTGCCGGGGGCGGCTCCGGCGGAGGTGGAGACGGAGGTGTCGCAACTGATCGAGCAGGCCGTCAATACCGTGCCCGGGATTCGGGAAATGCGTTCGATCTCGGCGCAGGGGCAGTCGATGGTCATCGTGAATTTCGAGCTGGACCGGGATATCGAGGATGCGGCGCAGGATGTCCGGGACCGGGTGGCTTCGGTGGCGCGGAATCTGCCGCGGGAGGTGGATCCGCCGGTGGTGAGCAAGATCGATGCGGACATGGCGCCGGTGCTGAGCCTGGCGTTGTCGGGGGAGCTGAGTTTGCGGGAATTGACGGAGGTGGGGGACAAGCTGGTGAAGCCGCTGATCGAGCGGGCGCCGGGGGTGGGCGAGGTGGAACTGGTGGGCGGCTTGCCGAGGGCCATCAGCGTGTGGGTGAACGCGGAACGGATGGCGGCCTACGGGCTGCCGGTCACCGCGGTGCGGGAGGCGTTGACGCGGCAGAATTCGAATATTCCCGGAGGAAATGTCACTTCGGAATTCAAGGAACAGACCCTGCGCACGATGGGACGGATGGAGACGCCGGAGGATTTCAACGATCTGGTCGTGGCGACGGTCAACGGGTCGGCCATCCGGGTGCGGGATATCGGCCGCGCGGAAGACGGGACGAAGGAGCAGCGTTCGCTGGCGCGGTTGAACGGCGTGCCGACCGTGACGTTGCAGGTGCGGCGGCAATCCGGGGCGAACACGGTGGAAGTCATCGAGGGGGTGAAGGCGCGGCTGGCGGGCATCGACGCCCAGTTGCCGGCCGGGTTGCGCCTGGAGGTGGTGCAGGACCAGAGCCTGTATATTTACACGGCTCTGCACGAGATCAAAAAGCATCTGGTGCTGGGGAGCGTGCTGGCGAGCCTGGTGGTGCTGGCCTTCATGCGGGATTGGCGGGCGACGGTGATCGCCGCGCTGGCGATCCCGTGTTCGGTCATCGCGACGTTCGCGATGATGAAGGCGCTGAACTTCACCTTGAACAGCGTGACCATGCTGGCGCTGGTGCTGATGGTGGGGGTGGTGATCGACGATGCCATCGTGGTGCTGGAGAATATTTTCCGGTGGGTGGACGAGAAAGGAGTAGCGCCGATGGAGGCGGCACGGGAGGCGACGGCCGAGATCGGGCTGGCGGTGATGGCGACGACGCTGAGCCTGGTGGTGATTTTCGTGCCGGTGTCGTTCATGTCAAGCATCGCGGGGCGTTTTTTGTTTCAGTTCGGGATCACCGCGGCAGTGGCGGTGCTGGTGAGCCTGGTCGTGTCGTTCACGCTGACGCCGATGATGAGCGCGCGACTGTTCCGAAAGAAAAGCGCCGGGAAACACGCGGGGGAAAGTGAAGGGAACGGCGCGGCGCCGCACGGTTCGAGACCGGGGTTTTACGGGCGGATGGAAGCGGCGTATCTGGGATTGCTGAAGGTGGCGTTGCGGCATCGGGTGGCGACGATGGTTCTGGCGACGGCGGTGGTTGTTTCCTCGGTGCCGCTCTACAAGATGGTGCGGCAGGAGTACATCCCCGGAAATGTGGATGAAGGCGAGTTCGAGGTGCGGGTGAACGCGCCGGAGGGGACGAGCCTGGCGGCGATGAACGAAGCGTGCGCGGCGATCGAGAAGGAGATCGCGAGCCTGCCGGGGGTGCGGCTGGCGCTGGCGACGATCGGCGGCGGTTTTCTGAGCGGGGTGAATCAGGGCTCGATCTACGTGAAGATGGCGCCGCACGATGAGCGGTTGTTCACCTTGAAGCGGTTGTGGCGGGAGGCATGGAAGGGGCAGCCCAGGGCAGCCTTCAAGACGATCACGCAGACGGAGACGATGATCGAGCTGCGGCGGAGGATGCGGGCGCTGAAGGGATTGCGGACGGCGGTGAGCAACGTGCCATCCTTCACGATGGGGGGCAGCCGGTGGGAGGTGGAATTCGTGATCCTCGGGCCTGATTTGGAAAAACTGCACCAGTACGCGGAAGCGCTGCGCCGGCAGGCGCCCGAGTTGGGACTGGTGGATTTGGACACGACGCTGCGGCTGGACCGGCCGGAGTTGCGGGTGGAGATCGACCGGACGCGCGCGGCGGCCCTGGGAGTGGATACGGAGCATATCGCGTCGGCCTTGCGGATCATGGTGGGCGGGGATGACCGGGTAACGCGGTTTTACGATCCGGGGGTGAACGACACCTACGATGTGCAAATCCGGCTGGAGGAAAGCCAGCGGAGGGAGCCGGGCGAGATCGCGCAGCTTTACGTGCCGCGGCAGGATGGCGGCTTGGTGCGGCTGGATAACATGGTGCAATTGGTGCCAAAGACCGATGCGTCGCGGATCGACCGGATGGACCGGCAGCGGCAGGTGACGGTGCGCGGGGGGGTGGCCCAGGGGTACGCGCTGGCGGATCGATTGGAGGTCTTGCAGCAGGCGGCGGTCGCGCTGAACATGCCGCCGGGATACACCACCAAGGTCACCGGCCGGGGGCGCGAACTGGACCGAACCTTCAACGAATTCATCTGGGCCTTCGGGCTTTCGATCCTCTTCATGTATATGATTCTGGCCGCGCAGTTCGAGAGCACGATTCATCCCTTCACGATTTTGATGTCGCTGCCGTTGTGCGTGCCGTTCGCGCTGCTGTCCTTGTGGGCCGCGGGCGGGACGCTGAACTTGTATTCGGCGCTGGGGCTATTGGTCTTGTTCGGGGTGGTGAAGAAGAACGCGATTTTGCAGATCGACCACATGTTAAAGCTGCGGCAGGCGGGGCTGGACCGGCTGGGGGCGGTGTTGCAGGGAAATAAGGACCGGCTGCGGCCGATCCTGATGACGACCTTGACGCTGGTGGCGGGCATGCTGCCGCTGGCGGTGGGAGCGGGGCCGGGGTCGGAGGAGCGGCGTTCGATCGCCGTGCTGGTGATCGGCGGGCAATCTCTGGCGCTGTTCCTGACGCTCGTGGTGACGCCGGTCGTGCATTCGATTTTCGAGGATGCGCGGGAAGGGCGTTGGAAAGCGTTGCTGGCGGGAATGACCACGGGGGAAGTGGCTGGGGCGAAGGCGGCGTAACCCGGGATGACCTACCAGGAGGCCATCGCTTATCTGGGCCGGCTTCAGTTGTTTGGAACGAGGCTGGGGCTGGAGAATACTTTCCGGCTGGCGCGGTGGTGCGGGAATCCGCAGGACCGGCTGAAGTTCATCCATGTGGCGGGCACGAACGGCAAGGGCTCGACCTGCGCGATGCTGGAGAGCATCTACCGCGAAGCCGGGGAGCGCGCCGGTTTGTTCACCTCGCCTCATCTGATTTCCTTTACCGAGCGGATTCAAATGAATCGGGCGCCGATTGCGGAGACGGAAGTCGTGGGTTTGGTGGAGCGGGTGCGGAGCGTGCTGGAACAGGGAAACGCCCGGGAAGGAGGAGAGGGCCTGCTGCAGCCGACCTTCTTCGAGTTCGTGACGGTGATGGCCCTCGAATATTTCGCGGCGGCGGGATGCGATCTGGTGATTTGGGAGACGGGGATGGGCGGGCGGCTGGACTCGACCAATATCGTCCTGCCGGAGGCCAGCGTCATTACCAACATCCAGCGCGATCACGAGCGGTGGCTGGGGCAGACGCTGGAGGCCATCGCGGCGGAGAAGGCCGGGATCATCAAGACGGGGCGGCCGGTCGTGACCGGCACGACCGACGCCGGAGCGCTTGAAGTCATTCGACAAACGGCGCGGGAGCGCGAGGCGCCGCTGGCCGTGGTGACGGCGGCGGATTTGGAGGATCCATTGCTGGCGCGGGCGAGGCTCGGGTTGCGCGGGACGCATCAGCGATGGAACGCCGCGGTGGCCCTGGCCACAGTGCGAATGCTGGGGCGGACGTGGCCGGTCTCGGACGAGCAGGTGCTGGATGGCCTGGCCCGGGTGCAATGGCCGGGGCGGCTGCAAGGCGTGCAGCTCGGCCGGACGCAGTTCATCCTGGATGGAGCCCACAATCCGGACGGGGCACGGACGCTGGCGGCGGCATTGAGAGAGGAATTTGCGGGTGAGGCCCCGGTGCTGCTGCTCGGGTTGTTTGGGGACAAGGACTGGCCGGGAATGTGCGAAGCCTTGATGCCGCAGGCGGGCGAGGTGTGGCTGGTGCCGGTGCAAAGCGAACGCGCGGCGAATTTGGAAGAAGTGCGGACGCACGCGGAACGGCGATTTCCGGGAAAACCGATTCGGGTGTGCCGTTCGCTGGCCGAAGGGCTGGCGGAGGCGCGGCAGCGGCCGTTCGCGGTGGTGGCGGGATCGCTGCACCTGGTGGGGGAAGCGATGGAGCTGCTGGGGCTGGGAGCCGGGGCGGTGGGCGAACGTGGATTGAACGAATGGGACGCAAACCGGGCTGGCGTTAACGTTACCGACCGTTGAGTTATCGGCACGAGTTGTGCTTGAAATTACTCGAACAGGGGAACTGTTGAGGAGTGAATTTTATGAGCTTTCAAGCGCAGATCAGGATCGGATTGCTGGCCACTGGATTGGCCGCGACCGCCGGCTTGCTGACCGGTTGTGCCACGTCGAGCAGCACGCCGACGGTGGGGAACTTGTCCGAAGCGTGGTGGTACGAAGGGGAGGCGGTGATGCGGGATGTCGATGGCCGGGTGGACGTATCGACCGACGGGCAGAGCTGGGCTTCCGCGCAGGCCGGACAGGTGATTCCCCAAGGATCGCAGGTCAGGACCGGCCCGGGCGGTTCGGTGCGGCTGGACCTGGGGCCGCACGGGGGAGGCATCCTCAAGCTGATGCCGGAATCGCAGGTGAAGCTCGCGCAATTGGGGGCGGCGCACGCGGAGGCGCCGGTCGTGGCCGTGCTGGACTTGACCCAAGGACGGGTGGTGGGGGACACCCTGCGATTGCCCCCGCCGCGGAAGATCCAGGTCCGGACGCCCGCAGGCACGCAAGAGATTCCGTGAGGAACGACGCGACGCCAATTCGTCCCGATCATGGGGTTGGGCTTGATCGGGGTTCGATTGGAAATCGATTGCTTTGAGCCAACAACCCAACCGCCCGCTCCGCCGAGCGCCGAACATACGCACGGGCCGGCGGGGTGGGCGCTCCCTGGCCCGGCCCGGGGCGGGACCGGCTCGTTACTGCAGGCTGGGCGGAGTCGGCGTGAACACGTTGAAGTGCCACCCTTCCGGCGTGATCTGGCCGGTGGTGACGGTGATGCCGAAATACTTGGCGATCTGGTCGAATGGCGGCAGGAGCGCAGGGTCGAGCCATTGGGTCAGCTCCTCCTCGGCATCGGGCGGGATGAGGAGGCCGTAGACGCCGAGATTTTCAGGATCGTCCTTGAAACTGGCGAACAAGGAGCGGGCGGTGTCGCGCTGATTTTCGACGAGGAGCAGGCCGAGGTCTCCGCCGCCGGCCTTCTGAATGGCCGCGTTCAGCCCCGGGAGATCGCGGAAAGATTTATCGGAATCCTCGCCGCGGCGGAGGAATTCTTCGATGAGAGCCGAATCGGTGCTGAGCGCGACGTAGCCGCCGCTGGAAGTGAAGCTCAGGATTTGCGGCGCCGGCGCGGCGCCTTCGGCATCATCCCCCTGGGGGACGCCCATCGCGGGGGTGGCGATGGCATAGATTTTCTTGCCGAGGAATTCGCGATCCTTGGGGCCGTCGACCGGGGAAAGCATGCCGATGACGCGGATGGTCTCGACCAACTGGGCCGGCTGCGGGGAACCGATGAGCATGAGCTGCGGCGGCGTGGCGGCGACCGGCTGGCCTTCCTTGGGAGGCTTTTGGTAAACAATCAGATCGTCGCCGAGATTCTCGACGAAGTTTTTGCGGAAGCTGAAGTCGGGGTTGCGCTCCTTGCCGGCGGTTTCGATGGTGCTGATGATGATCTGGGAGAGGCCGGCCATGTTCGGATCGATCTTGGCCAGGGTAGCCTCGATGGTGCTCCAGGCGCGGGCGGCCGGGAGGCGGACGCGGGTGAATTCGGAGGCGTCGGCCGGGACGAAGGGCGGCGGGGTGGAATCCTTCTTGTCCCAAGCGAAGGCCTTGAACAAGCCGGTGCGGCTGGCTTCGGGCATCTGGAGAAACGTTTGGAAACTGGCGCCTTCGGCATTGCCGCTGAGGTTCACGCCGATGCTTTTCAGCGCGGACAGGCCGCTGGCAGCCAGGATGGCGTCGACAGGAAGGGTCGCCGGAGCATCGGCGGTGCGCTTCATCAACTGCGCCAGGAGGGGAGCGAAGCGGAGCCAGCCCGCGGCCAAAGTGTCGCGAAAGATGGCGTTGCGGCTCTTCTGGAAATCGGGCAACTCGGCCAGGCTTGGGATTTCCGTGCCGGCGAGGCGGGCGAGGACTTTTTCGATCGTCCTGGGATTCTCGCCGACGATCAGGAGGGATTTGGCCTGGCCGAGGTAGACGGCCCTGCTTTTGCCATCGTCCGGTTCATCGGCGGAGGCTCCGGGGATGATCTTCGCGGCGAGGGCGGCGAGATCCTTGCGGGCGATCAGGACCACGTTGAAATCGGTTTCGCGGAGCTTTTCGGCGCGGACTTCCCGGCCGCCCTCCGTCCAGCGCTTTTTGACCTCGGCCAGCCGGGTGGCGAGGAGTTCGGATTTGTCCTTGGCGTCGAGGAGGGCGAGCAGGCCGAACGTATCGCCCGAGCCTTCGGCGGGTGGCGTGAGCGCGACGGTGATCTGGCCTTGCAGCAGCTCGGCATAGTCCGCGAACTTGATGCCGAGTTCGCGTTCGAGCGAATCGAGCACCGTTTCCTTGAACCGGGCGTTGAATTTGTCCCGGAAGGGCTTCATCGCGGGATCTTTCCAGAGGCGGCTCCAGGAAGAACCGCCTTCGAAATTGGCGAAGCGGGGCCAGTCCGGGATGGTGGCCATGGCGGTAAGATCGTCCGGCAGCAGGTGATCGGCCGCCGGAATCTGGGCCGGGGCGCGGTAGAGAGCCGAGGCCAGCAGCAAGGCGGCGGCCAAATGGAATAGATTCCTCATAAGCAAGAGACGGGGAAAGGCGGCGGACGATTCAGGCGCGCTCGCGGCTGTGGCTGAATTTGCCGTTGCGCCGCTGGCGATTGGGGCTGATCTCGGTGAGACCGTGCTCGCGGCCATTCGCCTGGGACAGGTACAGGCCCATCAAGCGGGATTTGGAAATCGTCCCGCGGGATTTGAGCCCGAGCAAGGAGGCGAAAGTGCGGGCCAGACCCGCCAGCATTTTCATGAAGAGTCTCTTTCGCACAAACCCCCGCGAATGCAAGCGGCAATCGACAGCCGCTTGCGGCGAAGGAGGCTGGGTTGTCCCGATCCTGGCGCAGTGATTCGAGGCAGCCGCCGCACCCCGCATCGACAATCTGGCCCCGATTCGATACAACTCCGCCATGAACGCGATCCGAGTGACGGAGCATGGCGGGCCCGATGTGCTGAAACTGGAAGAGATGCCCATCCCCACGCCCGGCAAGGGCCAGGTGCTGATCGAGGTCAAGGCGATCGGTGTCAACCCCGTCGATACCTATCTCCGCGCCGGCACCTATGCCAATGCCAAGCTCCCCTACATCCCCGGATTCGATGCCGCCGGGGTCGTCGCGGTCGCCGGCGAAGGCGCTTCGTGGAAACAAGGCCAGCGCGTCTACACCGCCAGCAGCGTCACCGGCACCTACGCCGAGTACGCCGTCTGCGAAGCGGAGACCCTGCATGCCCTTCCCGAACGCTGCTCCTTCGCCCAGGGCGCCGCGCTCGGCGTTCCCTACGCCACGGCCTATCAGGCCCTCTTCCACCGTGCCCGCGCCACCGCCGGCGAAACTGTCCTCATTCACGGCGCGAGCGGAGGGGTCGGCACCGCCGCGGTGCAATGGGCGCGCGCCGCCGGGCTCACCGTGATGGGCACGGCCGGCACCGAAAAGGGCCGTGCGCTCGTCGCCGAAAACGGCGCGCACTACGTCCTCGACCACAGCAGCCCGAACTACATGGCGAAACTCCAGCAACTCACCGGCGGGCGCGGCTTCGATCTCATCGTCGAAATGCTGGCCAATGTGAACCTCGCCGCCGATCTCACGCTCCTCGCCAAATTCGGGCGCATCGTCGTCGTCGGAAATCGCGGCAAGATCGAGATCAACCCCCGCGAGGCCATGGCGCGCGACGCGACCATTCTGGGCATGACCCTCTTTAACGCCACCGCCGAGCAGCTTCGCGTCATTCACGCGGCTATTTATGCCGGCCTGGAAAACGGCACGCTCCGTCCCGTCATCGGCCAGGAACTTCCCCTGCGCGAGGCTCCCCGCGCCCACACCGCCGTGCTCGAGCCGGGCGCTTACGGCAAAATCATCCTCGTGCCCTGACCATGGAGCCGCTCCCGTACTCGAAATCCTGCTTCGTCTGCGGCGTCCACAACCCGCACGGCCTCGGCCTCCGCTTCGAGACCGACGGCGAAACCGTCCGCGCCCGGTTCCAGCCGCGCGACGAACACAACGGCTTCAAAGGGGTGATCCACGGCGGCATCCTCGCCACCGTCCTGGATGAAGTCATGGTCTGGGGCTGCTCCGTCCGCACCCGCCGGTTCTTTTACTGCGCCGAAATGACCGTCCGCTACCTCGCTCCCGCCCAGCCCGGAGCCGAACTGCTCGCCGTCGGCCGCCTCGTCGAGAAAAAGCGCGACAAACTCTTCCTTGCCGAAGGCGAGATTCGCGACGCCGAGGGCCGTCCGCTCGTGAAAAGCACCGGCAAATACATGCCGATCCAGGCCGACGACCTGACGGTCTTTGCCGACGATTTCCTGGGCACGGACGAACAGTTGCGGAAGTTCGTCCGCTAGCGCGGAACCGTGTCCGTCACGCACCCGGCGGGGGCGGGATTTCCATCCCGTACTTCCGGCCGATCTCGATGACCCGGGGAATCTCCTGCTGCTGAGCCGGACTCAGCGCGTCGATCTCCTCGAAGAACCCTTCGAATCCCGCCGGCGTGATGGCACACATCAGCCGCCCCGGTTCGGAACCGAGGCAACGGTAGGTGTGCGGGACGCCGCGCGGCGCAAAGATGGTCGCCCCCTCCCGGGCGATAAAGGTCTCCCCGCCGACCGTCCATTCGTACTCGCCTTCGAGAATCTGGAAGGTCTCATCCTCCCGATGATGGATGTGCAGCGGCGGGCCGCCGCCCGGAACATCGTGCGACTCGACGACGCTGAGCGTGCCGCCCGTCTGACGGCCGTGCAGGCGCAGGTAGAGCGGGATGCCGAGGACATTCAGCTTCGCTCCGCCATCTTCAGGAATATGAACTGGAGTCATTCTATTGGTCGCATGGTCGTACTCTGGGTGGGCCGCCGCGATTCATTTGTAAGCGACGGCCGCGCTCGAAGGCCCCGCGAGATGGATCATCTCGAAACGCCGGAAGCCCACTTCGCCGCACCACTGGCGGAAGTCCGCCCCCGAATAATCGAACGCGTCGCCAAACTCGACCAGCATATTCAGCGACATGAGCAGACCTTGCACATTCTCGCGCCGGGCATCATCGATCAACGCCTCAATGGCCACCAGCGCGCCATCAGGCGGCAGGGCGTCGTAGGCCGCGCGAATGAGATGCATCTTTTTCGCCAAATTCCAGTCGTGCAGGATCATGCCCATGGTGATCACGTCAGCCTTGGGCATGGGGTCTTTGAAGAAATCGCCGGAAACTGTTCGAATACGCCCCTCCAAGCCGGCTTCGGCAATGTGCTTTTGCGCGATGGGAGCAACGGGAGGCAGGTCGAAGGAGAGGCAATGGAGGTGCGGGTGGCGCCGCGCCACTTCGATGGATAGCAGGCCGGTCGCGCCGCCCACGTCGCAGAGCGTTCGATACTTTGAAAAATCGAATTTGCCGGCGAAGGCTTCGAAATTGATGCGGGAGAGACCGGTCATGGCGCCCATGAATTGCTCGAGGCGAGGCAAATCGGAGTAGAGCTCCTCGAACAGGCCCTTCTGGCCGTGCTTGATTTCGTTTTGCGGCCGGCCGGTGCGGAGCGCCTCGGGCAGATCGTGCCAGAACTTGAAAAGCCGGGCGTTGAGCATCACCAGAATCCCGCCGATGTAGCGCGGGCTTTTCGCATCAAGGAACAGCCTGCCTTCCGCCGTATTGAGATACCGCGCCGCCGGCCCGTCGCCATCCCGATCCAGAAACTTCATCGCCACCAGCGCATCGAAGAAATCTGAAATGGCCCGGGGATGCAGCCTCAATTCGGCACCGAGTTCTTCGCCGGTCAGCCGGCGGTCGCCCAGCTTGGTAAACAGGCCAAACTCGACGGCCGTCAGCAGAACCTTGGAAGACCAGAAGGAAAAGGCCGTCTTAAGAATGGCGTCGGGCGCAGGCTGTGGATCGGTCACGCGAGCGATGATGCGCCGGGAACGCGGCGAGGCAATGAGATTTCAACCCGGCCAGATCGGCGTATCGACCGGCGACCACGGCCACCTTGCCGGCCGGTTTGCGGGTTGGGTGATTCATCGAACCGATCCGGTGACATTAGCGGTTGCCGCCGGAAAGCAAGAATGTCTCGCCGGTGATCCAGGTGGAATCGGCCGCGGCGAGGACGACGGCGGGGCTCGAGGCTTTTACGCGCACGGCGTACTCAGTTCCGCATCTTCGCGTTGCACCTCACCAATCGTCCCAACCTCTCAACGTGCCGCCTATCTCGGATTTCATTCCTCCGCCCCAAAAACCTCCGCGCGATTCCACGCATCCTTCTCCCAAGATTCCGCAAATTCTACCCCTCTCCATCCGATATTCCTCCCCCGGCGATGGAAACCCTTTCCAAAGCATTCGGCTGACCGGCAGCCACCTTTGCCGTCGTAACCTATTGGGCGAGGGCGACGATGTAGCGCTGGAGGCGGGCGGTTTCCTCGGCGAGGTGCATCTGGGTGTAGATCTGGTGGAGGTTCGAGCACATGCGCAGGAGCATGCGGCGCGGGTTGACGGGGGCGAGGTAGCTTTCCTTGAACCCGTCGTGCGTGAGGCGGAGGTACTTCACGCAGTCCGCCTTGGAGAGGATTTTGCCCTTGTTGAAGGGATCGATGAAGTGCTCTTCCGTGGAGGACTGGTACCGGCACAGGAAATGGCCGGGCATGCCGATGCCGGTGAGCGGCAATTGCAGCCGGCGGCCGATCAGCAGGTAGATGGTACTGAGGCTGATGGGATTGCCGGAGCGCCGGTCCATCACGCAGTTCAGGTAGCTGTTGAGCGGATCGTAATAGTTCTGCTCGTTGCCGAGGTAACCGAGCTGCTGAAAGAGAAAGTGGTTCACCGTGGCGATGGCGGATTCGGCGGTGGGGTTGGCCGGCAGCGCGAGGCGGAGGTCCGTGGCGTAGCTATCGAGCAGCGCGGAGTAGGCCTCGAGATTGATGTCGGGAAACTGCGTGCGGGCCAGGAGGAGCGCGCCGCGCTCGAGATCGAGCTCCTCGCCGTGGTTCAGGCAAAAGGCGATGAAGGCATTGTCGGTTTCCTGGCGGGAAAAGTGCTGGACGATTTCGATGCTCCGGCGGCGGAGGACCGGATCGGCGCTCAAGGTCCAGGGGCGGATCCAGCGGACGGACAGGGGGCCGAACGAAAGAATGCGGGTGCGGACGGCCTCATGCACGAGGGGGTCTTCATCCGCGAGCAGATTTTGCAGGGCGGATTTCTCGGCCTCGAGCGGTTCGGGCGGCGCGGAGGTCAGGGTCGCGGCACTCATCTATGGGTTCGACAGCACGGGACAGTGCCGCATTCGAACAACCGCCGCCAGCCGAATCCAGGGCAAACGCATCTAAATTCCCGGGCAAAGCAGGGGTCTCCTGGAGCGAAGTCGTTCGGGCGAGACGCCCGAACGAGACAGGCGAGACGCCCGTCCCACCCAAAAAAGGCGAAAGCCGTAGAGTTTAGATGCGTTCGCCTTGCCGAATCCTTTATTCGCGAACGAGGCGGAGGGAGCGGGCGTCGATCCAGGCTTCGCCGCGGCCGGCGCGGAAGGCGCACATCAGCTCCAGCTCGACCTGGAGTTGATCGACGGAAAAATTGTAAACGAGCGGCGTCCAGCCTTCATCGCAGGAGCGCCAATCGCCCCGCCGCGAACTGGACTGGCCCAGCAGCACGCCGCCGTTCCCGCCGACTTCCACGGTCTGAACCTCCGCTTCCAGGCGGTACTGGCCGGGACCGAGCAAGACCCGGGTGCGCCACACGCCCGCGCCGCCGCCGGGCCCGGCGGCGATCCGTAAGACGGAGCGGCCGTCGCGCTCGCCGCGGTCGAATTCGACCGTGGCGCGGCCGCGCGAGCTGGCGCGTGGTTCCCAATCCTCAAGGAGCGCCACGCCGTTCGTGTCGAATTCCAGGAGTTCGGAGGGCGCGGCCAGTTGCTCCGAAATGCTCCGGGTGCGTTCGGTGATGCGGCGGGTCAGCTCGGCGACGTGGTAGGCATGCTCCTGGGCCAGGTCGGGCGAATAGGCGAGCAGCGTGGGGCGGATCCGGGCGGCCAGTTCCTGCACGCGGTTGGTCAGGCGTTCGGTGAGGAAGAGATTCGTGTGCAGGGTGCCGATGCGTTCGAGCAGCGCCTTCGATCCTTCGCGCGTGGCGAAGGCGGCCTGGGCAACGAGCCCGCGAAAACCCGGCCGGATGGTGCTATCGGGAGTGGATTGGAAGACGCCGAACATCTGATCGAGCCCGTGGGGCATGAAGACCATTCGGCCAGTGGATTGATCGTTGAACACCCGGTAATTGTTCCGGTTCATGGCGTAGCCATCCCAATGGCAGGTCATGATCTCGAGAGCGACAAAGCTGTAGAAACGATCCAAGTCCAGGACTTCGGCGAGGCGTTCGTAGCGGCGGGCTTGATCCGAGTCGTAGGCGATCTCGATCAAGCGGTCGAGATCGGAGCGGTCGCCGGGGCGGTCGCCGGAGTTCGTATCGAGCGGGGTGTCGATATCCTTGACGAAGCCTCCGTCGTAGAGGTTGCCGCCGACTTCCTTAAAGTGCTTGCGGAGGAAGGGTTTGCCCCAGCCTTCGGCCAGAACGTAGAGGCCGAGATCCCGGCCATTAAAAACGACGGTCGCATGGGTGGCGGAAGGGACAGGCACGCCGGCGGCCTGAAAGAGTTCGCGGCAGACGATCTCGGAAATATAGGAAGGGTCCTGGACGGAATTATTGAGCGAGAATTTGGTGAATCCGCGAAATTGCTGGCCTTTCGCGTGTTTGGAAAAACTGAGCGTGAGCGCGGGCTTGTCGTCGACCGAGCGGAAACTCCCGGCTGAACCTTTCAGGTGGAGCGCGACGTTGGTGTAGACGACGCCCCCCTCGCGAATCGTGGCCAGGACCTCGGGCCTTTCCCCGGTTTGCGCCTGGCCGCCCCAACCGCGCCAGGAGTAGCCGCGCAGTTTGTCCACGTCCTCCTCCTTGACCTCGATGTGGAACCGCCAGAGGTCGGCCGGGACTTCGGCCAAGGGCACATGCAGGGGAGTGGGCGGGCGGCGGAATTGGCGGCCGCGGTCGAAATTGTCGCCAGGTGGAGGATTCGGTTCCTTCGGCGGCGGGGGAAAGAGGAGCCGCAAGGTGACGACCAAAACGAGCGCGCCCCAGACCATCATTCTTGATCGTCTGCGCCGCGCCACCCGTGGTTCCTGGCTTTGGCTCATGGCCAACCGCGTTCCGGGCCGGCCACCCCCAGCGTTCGCCGGGCGGCTTGAACAAGCCCTGACACAAATCTGCGGGGTGGCAAGGGGAAGTCAACCCGAAGCGCGCACGTATTTCGTGAACCGCTCCGGGCTGGCTGTCGCTCACTTCTGGCGGAGTTCCGTGCCGACCAGGCAGAGGTCATCGGGGAATTGGCCGCCGGAGTAGGATTTGAGGTCGGCGAGGATCTCGTCGAGAGCGACGGCGAGCGGCAGGTGGTGACGGGCGGCGACGGCCTGGCGGAACCACTCGGGGCTCAGAAGTTCGCCATCCTTCTCGACATCGTAGACGCCGTCGGTGAAGAGGACGACCGCATCGGTGGGGCCGATGCGGATGGAGGAATTGGTGTAGGACGCGTGGTCGAACAAGCCGAGGGCGGGCTGGCCCTTGCCGGCGGCGTTTTGAATGAACTCGACCGTGCCGGCCGGCCGGCGGATGAGGAGCGGCTTGGGATGCCCGGCATTGGCGTAGGTAAGCTGGTTCTCCGCCAGATCGACCATCATGTAAAAGGCGGTGGTGTAGAGCGGGGCGCCGCTGGGGCGGAGGATGGCGCGCAGCTCCCGGTTGATCCCCGCCAGCAAGGCGGCCGGATCGGACGCCTCGGCTTCCAGCTCCTCCAGAAGCGCCCGGAGAATCGCCGTGACTAACGCGGAGCGGACGCCGTGGCCCATGACATCGCCGATGAAGATGCCGGCGCGGGTATCGGAGATGGGCTGGATGTAAAAAAAGTCGCCGCCGACTTCGCCGCTCGGGAGGTAGCGGTGGCAGAACTGGATGAGGCTGTCCGCCGGCGCGGCGGTGTGGGGAAAGCAGGGGTATTGCTGCGGCAGGATGGCGAGCTGGATTTCGCGGGCCATGCGGAGGTCTTCCGCCATCTCTTCGTTCTTTTGCCGGAGCGCTTCCTGGCTTTCGGCGAGGTCGCGATTCAGCTTTTTCAAACCCTCCTCGGCCCGGCGTTTTTCCGTGATGTCCCAGAAGATGCCTTGCAGGCCGATGATCCGGCCCTGGGCATCGTAGAGCGGCGTTTTGACGACGTTGACGTAGCGCTTCTCGCCGCCCGGCGGCTGGTTCTCCTCGACCTTCTCGATGGCGATCCCGGACTCCATGACTTGCTGGTCGTCCTTCTGGTAGGCGGCGGCGAGCTCGGCGGGAAAGAAATCGAAGTCGGTCTTGCCCAGAATCTCGTGCAGAGGGCGCCCGAGCGCCTGGCAGAAACGCTGGTTGGCAAAGGTGAATTGCTCCTGGAGATTCTTGCGCAGAATGAACTGCGGCAGCGTCTCGACCAGCGAATGGTAGAGCGTCTCGGAATTGCGGAGTTCCTCCTCGCTGCGCTTCCGTTCGGTGATGTCCGTCACCGTTCCTTCGTAGTAGAGCAACTGGCCGCTGGCATCCCGCACGGCGCGGACATTCTCGGCGATCCAGATGATGGAGCGATCCCGGCGGTAAATCCGCGATTCGAAACCAGCCACCACGTCATGCTGTTCCATGAGCTTGACGAACTCCGCCCGCCGGCCGGGCTCGACGTAGAGATCGCGCTGAATGTCGGTGAGGCCTTCGATGAGTTTCTCCGGCGACTCGTAGCCGTAAATCCGGGCGAGCGCCGGATTGGCACTGAGATAGCGGCCATCGGGCGTGGTCTGGAAAATCCCTTCGACGGTGTGTTCGTAAATGCTGCGGTACTTGTCTTCGGCCTGACGAAGCGCCGCCTCCGAACGTTTGCGCTCCAGGGAATAGCGGAGCGACCGGTTGAGGAGATGATTGGTGATCTCGGTCTTGAGGAGATAATCCTGGGCGCCGGCATGCACCGCCTGAATCGCCAGTTCTTCATCCTCCTGGGTGCTGAGCACGATGACCGGGAGATGCGGGGCATGCTTCCGAAGCACGCCGATGAAATGCCAGCCGGGCTCCGCGTTGAGCGCGAGGTCGAACAAGACCACATCGAAGGGCTCGCTATGCAGCGATCGTTCCGCCTGGTCGAGCGACTCGGCCCATTCCATCACGAAGACCGCGCCCTGGCCCTGGCGGAGCATTTCGCCGATGACGCGGGCGAATTTCGACGAGCCATCGATCAGCAAAACCTTGATGGTGGAAGCATTCATACGGCGGCCGCAGACTCGTAAATCCGCGTGGAATGCACCATGCCAAACCGCCTCTGGCGGGGCAAGGGCGGGCTGAGCGAGGGCGAACGCATCGTGCGGCGAAGACAGAGGCGGCCGCCGATGATGGGTGGCTCGTCCCTCTGAATCTCAATTGGGGAGCCGATTGGCGGCACCCCGAACGGGGCGGAACCGAGGCCGAAGCGGGGATGTTTTTCATGAATTACCGAGAAATTTTCTCGCGTTTCAAGGGTCCGGTTTTCGCAAGTCGTTGATAGGACGATGTTGAAGTTTTTGAAACCTTGAAACGTTTCAAGGTTTTCTACATTTATTTCAAGGCGTTTCAAGCGCATTTCAAGCCATTTCAGGGTCGTTTCAAGGCGTTTCAGGCTCGTTTCAGGGTCGAATGACGGGGTGGCGCGGTGGCCGAAGGCATGGGACGTGGAGGGCGTGGAAGCAGGGTTCGCCGGTGAGGAGGCGTGGTCATTTTCAAGCACGGAGCGGTGATGGTTCAGGGATGCCAACAGAGGATGATGGTGCGTGGAGCGGCCCCTCATTCCGTCCCTCTCCCCATCGGATGGGGCGAGGGAGAAGGAAAGCGGCATCATGCGTTTTGCCCTGCGATCCTGATGTTCATGGGGTGGGCAGACGTTGATGGCGAAAGGGTTCGGCGTTGGGCGGAAGGCCGGCGGGGTGTCCATGCGGTTCGAGGTGGTTTTGGCCCCACAAACCCAATTTACGGGCTTCCGGAGGGGGTAGATGAGGGAAAGCGTGAAGAAGGAGGAGGGCGAAGCGAGGCCAAAAGCATGGACCCTCTGGATGGCGAACGCCAGGCACGAGCCGGAGATGGCTGGAAGCGCGGTGAGCGGCGCGGGCTCGGCGGCGACTAGTCTACATTTGTTCATGGATTCAGTGTCGATCACATCGAATATATTTTCAAGTGTGTAATTTTTATGATGTAGACTTTCAGGCGTAAGTGGCGGAAAATCAGGCTCATAGAGATATGAGATAATTGCGGGAGGCTCGATTTGGTTTGGAAGAGCTTCCCGGGCGGAGGGAACGTTCGGGCACGGCGGAGAGGCGGGGGCACCTATCCTACCCCCAATGGGAATTTAGAGCGTTCGCCCTGCGGCTATTCCCGGGTGATCGTTTCGTCGAGATTGAGCAGCACGCGGGCGACGGCCAGCCAGGCGTCGGTCTCGCGCGCTTCCGGGGGATCGGTGGCGCGCTCGGCTTGAAGGAGGCGGGTCAGCCGGTCCAGCTCGGCCGGATGAGGAGAACGGGCCAGGCAGCGCCGGAAGGCGCGATCGATGCGGGCGGCATCGTCGCCCTCCCAGGATTGCATGCGGCGGGCGAACCCCTGGGCCAGCTCGTGAAACGCCTGGTCGTTGAGCAGCGTGAGCGCTTGCAGGGGGGTGTTGCTGCGCAGCCGCCGGGTGCAGGCGGTGAAGGCATCCGGGGCGTCGAACACCGCCAGGGCCGGGTGGAATCGCGTGCGTTGAATCCAGGTGTAGAGGCCGCGCCGGTAGCGGTCGCCGCCGGTGCTCGGCTTCCATTCGCGCTGATTCTGGGTGAAGAGATCGAGTCCGGCCGGCTGGGGCGGAAAGACCGGCGGGCCGCCCAGGCGCGGATCGAGCAACCCGCTGGCGGCGAGGTGCGCATCGCGGATGGCTTCGGCCTCCAGACGAAGCCGCGTCTGGCGGCTGAGCCATTTGTTGGCGGGGTCGGCCGCGCCCGATTTCATCCGCGACGATTGCCGGTAGGTGGCGCTGGTCACGATCAGGCGATGCATGGCCTTCAGGCTCCAGCCGCGCGCGATGAATTCGGCGGCCAGCCAGTCGAGCAATTCGGGATGGGACGGGGGCGTGCCCATCGTGCCGAAGTCATTCTCGGTCTCGACCAATCCACGGCCAAAAAAGGCGAGCCAGATCCGGTTGACGGTGACGCGGGCGACGAGGGGATTTTCGGGGGAAACGAGCCAGCGCGCGAGATCGAGGCGGGTGCGCCCACCCGGCCACGCGCCGAGAATGGCGGGGGTGCCGGCTTCGACCGTCTGCGCCGGGCGCGTGAAGTCGCCCTTGATCATGACCTGCGTCGCGCGCGGTTCGGCCCGTTCCTTCATGACGAGGGAGGTCGGGAGTTTGCGGAGGCCGCGGCGAAAGGCGTCGACTGCCTTGCGGCGGCTTTGATAGCCGGCATCCTGATTGCGAAAGGCGGCGAAGGCGGTGCCGGCTTGAAATTCATTGCGCGCGGCTTTGGCCACGGCGAGCGCGGCGAGCGTCTCGGGCTTGAGTTTGCGGCGGGCGTCGTCCGTCAAGCTGGCCTCCCAAGCGTCCTGCCGGGGGCGGAGTTCCCGCTCGATCCATTCGTCCAATTCCTTTTCCCGGCGGTGGAGTTCCGCACGCTGTTCGGCCAAAGCGGCCCGCTCCTGGGCGGAGCCGATCTCGACGGCGTGGTCCGCCTCCAAGGCGGAACTGGCGTGGCCATCGTTCTCCTGCTGGTTGAAAAAGGCGAAAAAGCGGTAGTATTCCGCCTGCGTGAGCGGATCGTACTTGTGATCGTGGCATTGCGCGCAGCCCAGGCTCAGGCCCAGCCAGACGGTGGCGGTGGTGTTGACGCGATCGACGACGGACTCGACGCGGAACTGTTCCGGATCGATGCCGCCCTCGTGATTGACCTGCGTGTTGCGGTGAAACCCCGTGGCGATTTGCAGTTCGGACGCGTCTTCCCCGGGAGCTGGAGTCAGCAGGTCTCCGGCGAGTTGGCGGAGGGTAAATTGATCGAAGGGCAGGTCGTCGTTCAACGCGCGGACGACCCAATCGCGATAGGGCCACATGCTGCGCGGGCTGTCGATGCTGTAGCCGTTGGAGTCGGCGTAGCGCGCGGCGTCGAGCCACCAGCGGCCCCAGCGTTCGCCGTATTGCGGCGAAGCGAGCAACTGATCGACCAGTCGTTCGTAAGCATCCGGCGACGGATCGGAGAGAAAGGCATCGACGGTTTCCGGCGCCGGCAGCAGGCCGGTGAGATCGAGGGAAAGCCGGCGCACCAGGGTGGGACGATCCGCTTCGAGCGCCGGGGTCAGTCCTTGCGCGGCGAGCCGGGACCGAATGAAAGCATCGATCGGGTGCCCAGATCGAGGACTCGCGGACGGCGCGGAAGGCAGGGCGGGGCGGATGACCTTGCGGAAGGCCCAGTGGTCGGCAGCGGCGGATTTGGGCGCCGCGTCCGACTCGGGGATCGGCAGAAGCCACGCGAGACCCGCCAGGAGCAAGAGCCGCAGATTCTTCATGTGATGCAATTATTTTTACCACGCGACAGCCGATTGCGACAGCGCAATCCAGCGGCAGGGGTTGCAGGTATGTCTGACCCGGGCGGCCGGGGCTGGATCATTTCGAACCAAAACCCCCGTTTTGGCGTATAAACAGGCAGACAGGATCGAAACGAATGAACGGGATGCCGGGATACGCCGGGGCGGTGGAGATGGAATGAGTGTGTTTTCGTCTCTTTTCGCGCTCACGGACGAGCAGGCGATGTGGCGCGTGCAGAAGCACGACGACAGCGAGGCCTTCGCGCAATTGCTGGCGCGCTGGGAAGAACCGATCAAACGATTGTGTACACGCATGTTATGCGACCCGCATAAAGCGGAAGACGCCACGCAGGAAGCGTTCGCGCGGATTTACACGAAGCGCCAGGATTACCAGCATGGGGCGAAGTTTTCGACGTTCCTCTGGCGGGTCGCGACCAATCTGTGCCTGGACGAGTTGCGGCGGGTCAAGCGGCGGCAGGAGTTTTCGCTGGTGCGGACGCAGGAGGACGGCACGACCGACGGTTTCGACCAGTTGCCGGGCCAAGGCCCGGCGCCGAACGACGCGCTCGAGACGGAGGAAAAGAACGCGGTGGTGCGCGACGCGGTGGCCCGGCTGCCGGAGCATTACCGCGCCGTGGTGGTGCTGCGGCATTACGAGAATTTAAAATTCCGCGAGATCGCGGACGTGCTGGAAGTGCCGGAGGGCACGGTGAAATCGCGCATGGCCGAGGCGCTGACGATCCTGCATCAATCGATCCAACGCTCGTGGCGAGACACCGCGGGCGGCTGGCGGCCCAGCCCGCCGGCGCCAAGCCCGGCCAGCTACGCTTTATGAAGCATCCCACACCCGAACAATGGATGGAGTATCTCTACGGGGAATCGCCATCCGCAGCCCGCCCCGAATTGGAGAGCCATCTGGAACACTGCGAGAACTGCCGCCGGCAAACGGAAACCTGGCGCAGCGCCATGAAGCGGCTCGATGCCTGGACGGTCGAAGTGCCCACGCGGCAAAAAACATTCCCCGCCTGGAGCGGCTTGTGGAAATGGGCGGCCGCGGCGTGCCTGGTGTTAACGAGCGCCTTCGCCGCCGGACGGTGGAGCGGCCCGGCGGTGGATCTGCCGGCGTTGCAGGCGCAACTGGCCAAACCGCTCCAGGCCGGCATCGAGCGCGAATTGCAGCAGAAACTGGACGACCAGGTGCGCGCCGCCGCGGACGCAGCCTTCGCCCGATCGCGCGAACAGGTGCAGAAGGAACTCTCCGCCAAGTTCCAGCAGATCGCCGACCAGGCCGCCGCGGCAGCCATCGATTCGGCCACTGCTCAATTGAAACAATTGGCGGTGAACCTCGAGAGCTTACGCACGGAGGACCAGGCGAAGGTCAATGCCGCGATCAAGGAACTGGAGGCGCAACGCGTCAACGATCTCCATCGACTGCGGCAGGAACTCGAAACCGTGGCGGTCTACGCGGATCAAAGCCTGCGCCAGGCCCAGCGGCAGCTTGTGCAACTGGCCAGTTACAACCAACCCTCAAAGTAAACCGAATCATGAAATCGAAATTAATTTTACGGCAATGGGCAGCTCCGCTGCTGGCGGCCGCGAGCGCGACTCTCCTGGCAGGGCCGAACCCGCCGCCGGAGCCGAAACCGGCCTTGGACGTCATCGTGGAAAATGGCGAGGTCTACACTTCCGACGCACGCCGGCAGTCGTCGAACGGCGTCAAGCTCCGGCGCAAAGGGGAGGGGGAGAACGAGGCGGAGTGGAAATGGACGCCCAAGCCGGATGGAAAGTTTTCCGTGCCCCTGTTCGGCCATCCCGCAGAGCGGGCGTCCCGGGGCGCGATGGTGATTCGGAACTCGAGCACCGACGCGAAGGTCGTCGCGCAGATCCAGGAGGACCTCGCGGTGATGGCGCGCCTGCTGGAGAAGAGCGCGAATGAAGCCGTGGATTCGGACGATTGGAACGTTCTGGGCATCAAAGTGCTGACGCTGGGCGGGCGGGATGCGCGCAATCTGTACCTCGAAGATTACGGGGTGATTCTGAGCCTGCGGGTTAATCTGCTGCTGGTGCCGGAGGGAACCGCCGCGAAAGACGCGCCGGCGGCGCAGGATGAATCGGACGAAGCCTGGGAAGAAGCGCGGAACGAAGTGCTGGGCGGCACACGCCGCCGGGAGGCGGGACGGGAAAAGCATGGACGGAAGCGGGAGTATGACGCGAAGGCGGTCGACGAGCTGAAAAGCTCGCTGATCGAGGCCTTGCGCAATGCCGCCAAGATTCGTCATCTAAAGGAGACCGATTGGATCACGCTGGTAGTCCACGGCCGGGGCGGCCAGGACGGGGGAGATTACGAGAGCGCGTTCCGGCTGCGCTTTAACGACCGGGTGATCGAAGGCCCCTTCGAAGAAGCGGAAGGCCAATCCACCATGGTGCTCCGCGTTAAAAAGTCCGACGTGGATGAATTCGCCCGAAAGAAGGGCGGCGAAGGTTTCGAGAAGAAGGTGTCGATCACCGTTTACTGAATCCGCCCGAGCGAAAAGCGCTTAAGCAAGCGGCCCGCGCCGGAGTGATCCGACGCGGGCCTTCTCGCGAAATGGCCGGGCGGGCCCGCGCGGAGCTACTTTCCGGCAGCCCAGCGGATGGCGTTGCGCAGCAGCGTCTGCCACTCGGCCTGCTGGTGGGTGGCGCCGTCGTGGCCGGGAGCGAGGCCGACGATGCGGGTGCCGGGCACTTTGACGACGAAGATGGAGGGGTAGCTCTCACCCCCCGCATCGAGGCGGCCGGTCGCCAGGACTTCGATGGGCGTTCCTTTGGGGTCGGGCTTGAACTGATACAGCTCATCCCGGATGCGGAAGGTCGACGGAAGGCCGGCCACGATGGGGTGGGCCGGATTCGTCACTTTGACTTCGAAGGCCTGATAGGGCGGGTGGCCTTTCGAGCCGCCGCCGGCCAGCACGGCGTTATACTCCGGCCAGTCCGCCCAGTTGTACCAGAGGGCAGGGTGAACGAGGAGCACCCCTTTGCCCGATTTGGCGAAGTCGAAGATGGCTTCGCGCTGCGCCTTGTCCGGAACCGGCTTGTTGAGGCTGAGGTAGAGCACGTCCGTTTCCTTCAGCCGCGCGGCGATGCTGGCCACGTCCTCGGTATAGGAAACGGTGGCGAAGCCGTCGCGCGAGAGGGTGGCGGTGCTGGACTCGTTGAACCACTTGGCGAAATCGTGGTGGGTACCGCCGCCGACAATCAGCACGCGGATGGGGGCCGCGCCTCCGCTGGTGGCGCTGGCAGTGCCGACGGCGGCATGTGCGCCGCTCGTTTCGGCGGTGATCGCGGCGAAGGTCGGCGCGACGGTATTGTCGTAACTTTCGAGAGTGAGCTTCTCGACCGGGCCGGGCCGGGCGAGCGTCTTGGTGAACCAGCGGATTTGACCGGCGCGGAGGAGCCCGGCCGCTTCCTTCGATCCCGGCACGCTGAAATTGCCGTTGTAGTCCGCGAACTCGACGCCGTTTTTCAGCACGAGTTCTTCGGTGGTTCCATTCTTGAAATGAATGGTGACCTTGGTGACCGGGGCGTTCTCGTTCCGGTTATCGCCGCAGCAGGGGTAGGCCCAGCCGCCCACGCCGCCGAGGAAGTGGAGCTTGGCGACGTCAACCCCCACCGGAATCTGCACCTTTTGCGGCAGCGTCTTGGCGAAGGCGTAGCCGCCCTTGAGCACCAGCAGGTTTTTGCCCGAGGGGGAGCGCGTCGGGGTGAGAATATCGAAGGGGATGCCCTCGACCGAAACCATCCCGAACCGGCGGAAAATCAATGACTCATTTGTACTGGCGAGGCTGTTGTAAATGCCCTTGGTGGAATCGACCGTGAACGCACCGGTCATATCGAGCACACGGAACTTGGTTTCATCCGCACACAGGTAACCGATGAGGTCGCGCAGCCCATCCGCGCCGAGCGACTCGAAACCGTTCGGCATGACCGAGAGACCGGTCGAGCGGCGGCTTTGGATGTTGTCCTGCCGGATTTCGAAATCGCCCGTGGCGTTGCGGAGCACCAGCGTGTTCCGATTCTCGCGGGCGATCACGCCGTCGTAGGCCAGATCGTCCTTCGTCTCGATGCTGTAGGAAACGAAGTTCGGTTCCACGACGCGATTGGGATCGACGATGTGGACGAGCAGATCGTGCGGTCCGTGCGCGCCCATGCCGGTCAGATCGGGCGCGAGATCGCGGCCCTCGCCCTTGTAACGATGGCAATTGGCGCAGTTCTGCGTGAACAAGGCCTTGCCGTTGGCCAGGTCTCCGCGTTGTTCCACCGCAGCGGCAAATTGGGCGATGACCTGATCTTTTTCCTTGATCTCCGGCCCGCGAATCTCATCGATCGTCTGCACCGCGCGGGCGGCGACCGCCGCATCCGAGTGGGTGCGAAGCCGATGCACCGCAGAGGGGCCCATCGAGCGCAAATCGAGGGAGCGATCCTTGATGGCCCCCACCAGAGCGAGGGCGGACTCGCTGCGCTTGACCAATTGGCCGAAGGCAACTTCCTTGAGATCGAACGGGAGCGCGCCGTAAATCTTGAGCAAAGCGGCGGTCACCTGCGCATCCGGTTCCGCACCGAGCGTCTCGATAATCTGGCGTTTCAGATCGGCTGGGGCATTGCCGCCGGCGGTCTCGAGCAGCGCCGGGAGAATCTCGGCATTGGTGCGGCGGACGCCGAAGAGATTGCGCGCCACTTGAGCCCGTTCGGCGCTGGAAACGCTTTCGTCGCGGACGCGGCCAAGCAGCGGTTGCACGATGGGGCTGACCTCGGCGCTGAGGGTGTTTTGCTTGTCCCAACGCGCCACGAGCGGCAACACCGCGCCGCGCAGTTCCGCATTGTTCGAACCGAGCAGCGTCTTGAAGGCGGCCTGCAGCTCCGGCGTCCAGGCGGCGGCCACATCCAAATTTAACACCCGCGCGAAGCTCTCCAGAACGGCCCGCTTGACCGGATCGGCCGAAGCCGGTTTGGCGGCGAGTTTGACGAGCAGGCTTGAGGCAGCGGCTCCGTCCTGGCGCGCGGCAATGCGGCTGGCCAGTTCCCGAATCGTGCGGGCATACATCGCCGCGCCCGATCGATCCGCGGCTTCGAGAATCGCGCCTTCGGGATCGTGGCTCAGAGCGGCCACGATGGCCGATTCCGTCCACGCATCGTTGTTCAGCGTGGGGAAGGCATCCCAGACGGAGGCCCGCGCGGGCGAGACGCCTTCCTCCTGCAACGCCGCCAGCGCCATGATCGTCTCAAGGCGGACCCGGCCGTGCGGTTGGGCCATCTTCTTGCCCATTTCCGTGTAGAGCGCCGCGAATTCCGCGTTCCGCCGGGCGGGAATCGGATAATTCCGCACCAGTTTCATGGGCGCCTTGCGCACCGTTTCGTCGCTGCTCTGGTACATCGCGAGCATCGCGGCGGGGTCGTGCTGGCCGGTCACCAAATAGGCCGTCCAAAGGGCGGCGGCCCGGCCGGCCGGGCTGGTCGTGCTCGATTTCGCCATTTCGAGCAACCGGGGAGCCGCCTCCCGCGCGCTTCGCTCGACCAGCAGGCGGTGGGCGGTGTCGCGCACCCAGCCGTTCGGATGGTCCAAGGCCGCGGCGAGCCCGGCCGGATCCGCTTCCGCGAGTTTCGGTATCGGAAACTGACGCGGATTCTTGTGCTGAATGCGCCAGACGCGGCCGAAATGATGGTCTCGATCCGGGCGCACCGCCGCATTGCGCGCGCCATGTTTTGGGCCGCGCGTATCGTTGTGAATGGCGGCCTGGTTGTAAAAATCCACGACGTAGAGCGCGCCGTCCGGCCCCACCCGGGTATGGATCGGACGGAACCACAGGTCCGATCCGGCGATGAATTCGGCCTCTTCCCGGCCCGGCTCCTTGAAGGCGGTGTAAGTAACGCCATTCGGGCGGAGCAGATCGTTATGGATCAGGCTCATCGTCGTTTCCGAACAGAAGTGGGAGCCGTTGTACCGCTCCGGCCAGGCGCCGCCGTTGTAAATCGCGCAGCCGGCGGCGGCGGTGAACTTGCCCACCCAATCGATCTGCACGTAGGCCGGGCGGGTGTGTTTCACCGCGGGCTTGATGTCCTGATGATCCGGCAGCACCGCCGAGGAACGGACGCCGCCGACATTCCCTTTCGCCAGAATTTTCTCCGGCATCACGACGTGCAGGAAATGCTCGCCGCAGGTCGCGGTGGTATAAAACGCTTCGCCATCCGGGGAAAAGTCCAGGCCCCAGGTGTTGCAACTCCCGGAGGCGTACTGCTCCAGCGCGCTGCCGTCCGGCTTGAAGCGAATGATCCCCGCGGTGATGCGCCCGAATTTCTTCGAGCCGTCGCCATTAGCAGGATCGCCGGCGCTGTAGCCGACGGCGCTGTAAATCCAGCCGTCGTTGCCCCAGCGAAAGTTATTGATTACCGCGTGGGTGTCGAACGTGCCGAAGCCGCCGTAGAGCTTGACCAGCTCGCCCTTCATGTCGCACTTGCCGTCGCCGTTCGTGTCGCGCAACCAGAGGATATCCGGCGCTTGCGCCACGATCACGCCATCCTTGTAAAAGACGAGCGACGTGACCAATTCCAGGCCTTCGGCGAAGACCGTTTTGCGATCCATCCGCCCGTCGCCATCGGAATCCGACAGCCAGGAGATGCGGTCCTTGGCCGGGCGATTCTCCTTCTCGCCCGCCTGAACGGTTTCGGGATTCTTCACCGCCCAGAGCGCGACCATCGAATCGTTGCGGTTGATCGTGCGGCCCCCGGGATACTCCGGCGTTTCCGCCACCCAGAGCCGCCCCTGCGGATCCCAATCCATGGAAATGACCTTCTCGACCAGCGGTTCGGCCACGACGAGGTTGATATCGAATTCGGGATGCAGGCCGAGCTTGGCCGCCGCTTTCTCGGGGGCGACCGGGCCGCCCGGGGGGTACTTCAAGCGGCCCAGCTCTTCCGGGCGGCAGAGGCCATCGACATTGGATTGCTTGCCTGCCCAGGCGATGCCGCGGAGCAGGAGCGCCCGCACATGGGGGAGGCTGAAGCTGGCGTACTTGTGTCCCGCCAGCCAGGTGAACGCGCGGTAGTTCTCCTTCTCGTAGGTCCACATTTGCGGCCCGATGATGAAGACCGAGTGGAACGACGTCGCGAGGATGTGCGCGTCCGGCATCATGTGGAGGTCGTGGTAAATTTCGTCGTCGAAGTCGAAATTCGAGGCGCCGCGCGTGATCGGATGCTCCGTATCCAGGAAGTACTGCCCCACTTCGCCCTCCAGCCACTTGGACTTGCCGTGCTCCCACGCCCCGCCGATGATCGTCTTGAACCAATGCGGGTCCGTCCCGCACACCGCGTCGTGCAGGGTCACGATGCCGCCGCCGCGTTTGAGGAATTTTTCCAGATTGGCCCGGTCGTCGCCCTGGATGGTGCCCCCCTCGGCGGTGGCCAGGATCAAGACATCGGTCTGATCGAGCTCCGCGGCCGTGGGGAAGCCCTGCTTGCCGGTGGCTTTCGCGCCCCGCTCGTTGAGGAGCTGGGTCCAATCCCGCAGGAAGCTGGGCCAGTCATGCTGGCCGGGCCCGTGCGTTTTGGCTCCGGCGCGGATGAACACGCGGAGCGGAGGGTTGTTTTGGGCAGAAGCATTCCAAACGAACGCCGCCAACAGCGCGAGCGCAAAAAGTCTTTTCATGATCACTGAGTGAGAAATTGTTACCCCCCCGCGCACGGGTGGCCAGTGAAAAAGGCAATCCGGCCGCCCTGTCGGAAGGGTGAGTGGGACGCTCCCGCCGGGCTTTCGCCAGTTGCCGCTGGCCAGCCGCCGGGGGGAACGCCATGCTCGGGCGTGCATCTTAGCCGGTTGCGCCTGCGCGATTTCCGCAATTATGGACGGCTCGATCTGGAGTTCGAGCCCGGCTTTCACCTGTTCCTCGGGGATAACGCGCAGGGCAAGACCAACATTCTGGAAGCCCTTTATCTGCTGGCCACGCTCCGTTCGTTCCGGGGGGTGGCCAATGCCCAATTGGTGCGCGCGGGCCAGACCGGCTTCTTTGTCGGAGCCCGCCTCCAGAGCGAGGGCGAACATGAGATCAAGATGTACTGGTCGGCCCGGGAGCGGAACCTGACCCTTGATGGCCGGACCATCCGCAAGCTTTCGGAATATCTGGGGGTCTTTCGGGCCGTCGTGTTTTGTTCGGAGGATATCCACCTGGTGAGGGGTCCTTCGAGCGGACGCCGCCGTTATCTGGATCTCCTTCTGACGCAGTCGGATCCCGCCGCGCTGCGGCTGCTGCACGGCTATGCCCGCGCGGTGCGGTCGCGCAATGCGCTGCTCCGGCAGCGCACGTTCGATTCTGCCGCCCTCGCCGCGTTCACGCACGAGGCGGTCGCGTTCGGCAACAAACTCACCGCCCTGCGGGCCGGGCTCCTGCCGCAGATCGCGCCGCTGGCGAGCGAAGCCTACCGGCGCATCGCCGGGGGCGCCGAGGAGTTGCGGCTTGAGTACGCCCCGTCGATCAAAAACGACTTTGCTCTCGAATTGCGGCAGCGCGAGGCGCGGGAATCGACCCGGGGCGTCACGCCGGTCGGGCCGCATCGCGACGAATTACGCCTGAGCCTCGACGACCGGCCGGTCGCGCAGTTCGGGAGCGAAGGCCAGAAGCGGTCGGTGGCCATCGCGCTGAAAATGGCCCAGACCGAATTGCTCACGAGCTTGAAAGGTTCGCCGCCCGCGCTGCTCATCGACGACATCATGGGCGAACTGGACGCGCGCCGACGAAGCGGTTTTCTCCCGATGCTCAAGCGGGCGCACCGGGCCCGCAGCCAGGTCTTCATGACCTGCACCGAGGAGAATTGGCCGGAGGAACTGGGGTTGGAAATCCGGCGTTGGGAAGTCAAGGCGGGGCAGGTCCGAAAGCTGTAGAGCCCTCGATCCGCTTGGGACTGCGGGCCGCCGAACTTTTCGAAAATATTTTCGAACCAAATTCTGGCGGGGCACGTCGAAGAGCGAGAAAAGTACTAAAAGTTTAGTTGACACTCGCCGAGCGCCCGAATATTTGATACTAAATCATTAGTAATTAAACCAACGATCATGCCCCGAAAACCTTCCATCACCCTCACCGACGCCGAACTCCGCATCATGGAAGTCCTCTGGCGGAAGGGTTCCGCCACGGTGGCCGATGTGGTGGATGCGCTCGAAGGCAAGGATGCCTACACGACCATCCTGACCTTGATGCGCATCCTTCGCGCCAAGGGGTACCTGGCCTGTCGGAAAGAAGGCCGCGCCCACGTTTATACTCCGGAAGTCGCGCGCAACGACGCGGCCCGCAACGCCGTGCGGCAACTGTTGGGAAAATTTTTTGCCGGCTCGCCCGGCGAGTTGGTCTTGAGCTTTCTCCGCGATGAAACGATCAGCCCGGAGGAGCTGAAGGAACTGCAACGGAAGATTCGGGAAGCGAAGGAGGAGCAGGATGAACTTTGACATCGTGGCCGCATCGGATCGCTGGATGAGCGCCGCCGCCAACGGCCTGGCCCAGGGCGTCGGCCTGGCGTTGTTGGTGGTTCTCGCCCTCAGGCTCCTGCCTCGGGTCAATGCGACGACGCGGCATGCCGCGTTGTTCATGACCCTGCTCGCCGTGGCCGGATTGCCCGTGGCGCATGGGTTGCGGGACGGCTGGCTCGCCGAACGCGCTCGGAGTGCCGAATTGCCGCCACCGTCGAGCGAACCGGAACCGATGATCGCCGCGACGGGCGAATCGGTGCCAGATCTGGCCGCGGAACCACCATCCTGGAGCGCAGGAGCGCGCGAGGAAGCCACCACGCCGCTCCCGTCGCAGGTCTGGTCCTGGCGCGCGGATTTGTCGCGCATGCGCGCGCGCATCGCCCATCTGGCGATCCAGGAATCGCTTCCCCTGGCGTCCGCCCCGTCCGAAACCGCGGCCCTCGAAATACCCTCCGACCAGGCCGGGGCATGGGCGATGGCGGCGGACCTTCTTCCGAGTCCGGCAGTTCCGGAATCGACGGAGAGCGAACCGGCTGCGGCCGGCGCGATTTCTCGTTGGGCGCTCGACGCGCCGAAGGTGTGGGAGATCGGAGTGCCGAGCTGGTTGAGTTTGAGCCTCTGGGCGGCCTGGGGGGGGGTGGCGTTCTTCCGATTGGGCCGGCTGGGCATGGAGTGCCTCGCCTTGCGCCGGTTGAAGGCTCGTGCCGAAGCGCCTGATCCGGCAGCCCTGGCAGTGTTCGAACGGGTGGTCGCGGAACTGAAGCCGGAGCGGTCCGTGCGTCTCGGCGTTTCGCCTGAGATCGAGATTCCGATGCTGGTCGGATACCGCCATCCGATGGTGATGCTGCCCGCCGCGATGGAATCTCGCGACGCCAGCCTGGGGTCCATCCTGCGTCACGAGCTGGCCCATCTGGCGCGGCGGGACGATGGGTCGAATCTCATTCAGCAGGGCCTCCGCGCCGTCTTCTTTTTCCACCCGCTGGTCGCCTGGCTTTCGCATCGCCTCACCCTGGAACGGGAGATTGCGTGCGACGACCACGTCCTGGCGGCTCTCGGCAATCCCCGCCAGTACGCGCTTCTCTTAACCGAATTTGCCGCCGGAACGGCTGGCCGCGATTACGCGGCGGCTCCGGCGGCCTGGAGTCAAAAAAGTCAATTGAAGGAAAGAATACATATGATCCTCGATCCGCAACGCAATGCTTCGCCGCGTCTCGCACGCGCGAAAACGGGCACCCTGGCCGCCGCGGCCCTGCTGGCCGCCCTGCTCGGAGTGGCCGCCGGCCCCCGCCTGCTCCTGGCTCAGAACCCGCCGGCGGCTCCCCAGCCGCCCGCACCGCCCTCCGCGGATGGAGTGGCCGTCGCGACCACGGCTTCCGTTTCGGCCACCGCCTCGGTTGAGCCCGTGGTGAGTGTCAGCATCACCACTGATGAGACTGGCCCGCGTAAAAAGTCAGTCGCCAGCGCAGCCTCCGCACCCGCGGCTGCGCCGGCCCCAGCGCCCGCTGCCGCAGCGTTGCCCGCGCCCCCGGCCTTGCCTGCTCCGGCCAAAATCGCGCTCACTGCGCCGGCCTTGACCTTGAGCGCCCCGGTCGTGGCCGTGGTTCCACCGGCGGCGGTGAGCATCGCCGGCCCGGTGGTCGCCGTGGCCGATGTGGAAAAGCCGGGCCGCCGGGCTCCGCTCGAAGACCGGCTCGACCGGCTTGAGCGGATGGTCGAATCGTTGCTGGAACACCAGGGCGGCAAAGAGAAAAACCGGGGCGATGCGCGGCCGAATCCGAAGCCGCATCCGATGCCGCATCCCGCTCCGCATCCCGATGCCCGGCCCGGCCCGTCGGAGAAGCAGCTCCGCGAGATTCACGAACAGGCGGAACGGGCCGCCCAGGAAGGCATTCGCCAGGCCGAGCGCGCCGCGCAAGAGGCCGTGCGGGCCGCCGAACGGGCGGCGCGCGACATCGAAAAGCGCACCGCCGAACAATCCCGCCGCCAGGAGCAGGAATTGCAGCGGCACATCCGCGAGATCACGCAACAGGCGGAGCGCGCCGCGCAGCACCAAGCCCGCGAAGCCGAACGCATGGCGCAGGAGCATGCCCGCCTCGCCGAACGCGCGGCCCGCGACAAAGTGAACGACAAGGGGCGCAAGCAGGAGGAGAAGGCCCGGCGGCAGCAAGCGGAGGACGGACGGCGCGACCTGGAAAACCAGAAGCGCTCCTTCGAGGCCCGCCGCCGCGCTCTCGAACAGCAAATGGAGAATCTCGAACGCCAGATCGAAGAGCTCGAAGAGCAGGAGGAACGGATCGAGGAGCAGCAGGAAGAAATCGAGGAGCGCCTGGAGGAACAAGAGGAGCACAACGAAGCGAAGGACCACGGCGACGCCGAGCACCATCACGAACATCACGAGCACCACGAGGCGAAGGCCGCAGCGAACGCGAAGAACTCCGGCGAAGCGTCCGCCAAGAACGCTTCCAATGGCAACGATAACGAGGACAGCAGTCCCGCCAAGAAGAAGGCCGTCAAGAACTAACGGATGCCGATGCGGGCATCCGATGCGGGCATCCGGCGCGGCCATCCTCGGGATGGATTCCGCCCGGATTGCCCGCCCGGATTGCCCGCGCGGCTGGCCCGCCCGCGCCCGGTTCTGAGCGTCGCTCGTCACCACTCATCGTTGGAAAAAAGCCCCGCCTATGAATACCACCAGTCCCGCTAAAGATACCGGCGCCACCGCCATGGCGATCACGCCGCCCGTCCACCTCGAGTTCATCCAGACCCAGGCCTTGCTGGCGGAGACCGGGGGGGCCGAGGAGATCGAATCGTATCACCGCGCCATTTTTCTCCACCATCATGCCGCCGAGATGGAAAAGCACCGGCAGCAGGCGCTCGTGCATGAAGAGCGGCTCACGCATCTCGGCCGGCGGCTCGAAGACACCCGGTCCAAGCTGGCCGACGTCGACAAACTGGTGCCTGTGACCGAGAACGGCGAGGCGGACGTCAAACCCACCGCGCCCTGGAATTTTTGGGATCGCACGATGTTCGTCGCCTCGATCCTCGGCATCGCCTCCCTTCTCATCTTCGGCATTCTGAACATCTCGTTCAACCTGCTCGAGTCCGGCCTGGTCACTTTTGTCGAGAATCCCATTCGCGCCTACTTCTGGGCGGCCTTGCTCCCGGTGGGAGCGCTTGCCGTTAAAGTCGGCTGGGACTTTCTCCCCTTCGGCCAGGCACGCAGCGTTTATCTCTGGTGTTGCCTCTTTCTGGGAATTGTCGGCGTCCTCGTTTGGGTCGGCGCGTATGCGGCCGTCTATCCCAGCCTCTCGAAAACGGTGGCCGAACATATCGAGACGATGAGCGTGTTCGATTCGGCTCCCGCGACCGCGGCCAGCGCGAGCGCGACCGGAGCCAAGTGGATCGATGTCATCACCGTGGCTTCGCAAGCCATTGCTGAAATTTTTCTCTCGGCCGTGCTCGGCATGCACCTGACGACATTGTTCAACCGGCATCGTCCGGTCCGGCTGGCGGGGAATCCCTTGTTCCTCCAGATCGATGAAGAACGGAAATCCCTCGAAGAACAAGTCGCCCGCGAACGCCTCTCCCTGGCGGACGCGCGCGGCCATCAAACGCGTCTCGAAAACCAGCTCACCGCCCTGCTGGCTTACGCGAAGTCGATGTTCCACAAGGAAACCGCGATGCGGAAGGACCAGGCCGAACAGAAGCAACGCCTGCTCGACGAGATCTCCGAGCAGCTCCGCACCAAGCTCGAATCGGTCGTGAACATTTCGAACGGCCGCGGGAACCACCGCGCCGAACTGCCGTCGCTGGCTCAATCCAACGGTAAATAGTTATGAAATTCCACTTCGCCTGGCTCTTCGCCATCGGTTTCCTGCTGGCCGCCGGCCGCCCGTTTGCCGCCACCTCCGCTCCGGCGGAAACGAATGCCTCGGTGCATTACGTGGCCGGCCTCTCGCCGTTCCTCGATCGCGGCGTGAAGGACGCGCTCTACCGGCAGATCATCGGGTACGTGCTCGAAGAACTGCCGCTCAATTCGTCCCTCACGCTGTATGACGCGTACTATCTGCGCACCATCGCCAGCATCGAAGTGCCGGGCGTGGCTGCCTTCCGCAGCGCCAAGACGCGTGCCAATCAGTTCAAGGAACCGATCCGCAAGCTGAAGGACTTTCTGGCCAGCCCGCCGGAAGCGCCCTCGGCGGGACCGCTCAAGCTCGACTCGGCCATTCGCCTCCCGCAATTCCTCGATTTCCTGGCGGAAGACCCCGTTCGGCGGGGCCAGACGTTGCGGATCGCCCTGCTCGGGAGCCCGCTTTATCTCGATCCCAAGGAGCCCGGCTTTTCGATGGCCGGCGGTTATTTTCCGTCCGATGGCCACTTGCAGGCGTCCCGCGAGAAAACGGTTTACGGACTAAAAGAACGCAGCGGCACTTTGCCGGGGGCTATTGTGTATGTCGGCTATTTCGGCGACCCGTGGTTGACGGAGCTGCATCGCGAAAAGATCACCCGCTTCTGGTCGCTGTATGTCGAGGGCCACGGAGCCCGGCTCGCCACGTTCACCAGCGATCTGCCCACTTTGTTCGGAGCGTTCCATCCCGGTGCCCCGGAACCGCGCGCGGGCACTCACGAGCTGGACCGATCCCAGACCAAGCTGGAGATGCTCCGCATCACCCGCGATGTCGGCGCGATGGATTGGATCACGCGCGAGGCGGTGCCGACCGCGCAGACGCCCCCCGCCCGCCTCGTCGGCCCGCTCAAGATCGGCATTCGCTGGAAGGGCAATATCGATCTCGATCTCTACGCCGCTCCCAAGCCGGGTGGGGAAACCCTCTTCTTCGAGCACACGCGCATTCCGGAGGGCTACTACTTTAAGGATCACCGCTCCTCTCCCGAGCGCGAGTTCGAGTTCATCGAGTTCGAGTCGCCCGTCGATGTCCGGGAGGTCGAGGCACGGATCAATTATTTCGAGGGCCACACCGAGGGCGGCCCGTCCGGCGAAATCCGCCTCGAATTCGACGGCCGCATCTATTCCGGCCAGTTCAAGATCGAAGCCGACCACGGCAACGAAGGCCGCGACGGCCGCCGCCAGACGGAATTCTGGACGCAGATCGATCTGCCCCGCCTTCTGCGCCTCCCCGGCCCAACCGCCGGCGCGGCGGTGCGGTAATCGGCGTCCGCCCGCCTGCTACGAGCCTGGCCGCACGCTTCGGCCAGGCTCTCAAGGTTCGTCCGCTTTGCGCGCTTCCTTGGGCACGCGGATGTACATCTCGGCCGAACGCGGTTTCTGCACGACGAAGGTCAGCTTCTTCCGCACGAGGCTCGCATTCAGCGGAATGAGCCGGTAGGACGAACGGCTGGGCGGCCCGCCGTGGCTGTAATGAACCACGCCGCCAAACCGGTCGTTGGCCGGCCGGGCGTTCAGCGGTTCCTCCACGCTCGTCTCCCGTTCCAGCAACTCCACCAGCACCTCGTCGCTGTGGGGAATCCGGCAGACCAGATGCGGAATCTGAGCCTCCAGCACGACCTCGTCACTCGTGCCACCGAAAGGCGGCATCGGGAAATACCGGCCAGCCGGCCCGGACTGCCGATTGGCGATGTGCAAGCGCGGCGCGGCCGGCTGATCGGGCATCAGGAATTGCAGGCTGGACGAAGGATTGGAGAACTCCGGCTGCGCCGACCGCAGCCGCCCCTTGCGATAGGTGAACTGCCCGGTGCCTCCGACCCCATAAACCTTGATCGCAAGCCCCTGAATGGTATTCGAGAGGTCCAGGCGCAAAAACCCGCCGGAACCAGGCAGCGTTTCCAGCGGAATCTCCCATCGTTCCGCTTCCGTGAACTTCGCCTGCCGGGGATCGCGCAACAGGCCGACGGAATACTGGAAGCTCTCTTCCCGCTTGCAGAATTCATTGATGTCCCGGCTTTCGTTCCCCCAGCGGTCACGAAACATTCCGGAATCCTTCCGCCAACCGATGGCGGCTTGCCCATCTTGCGTGAAGGCCAGCTCGCTGCCCCGCCGGACTGGCCCAGTATTCCCGGTCATCATCGTGTGATATTCCGAGGGAGACCAACGCATCCGTCGGTCTCCCCGCTGAAGGATCGAGGATGTTTCCGGGATGGTGGCGTCGAACGTTCGAAGTTCAACATCCAGATCGCCGGTCTTGGTCCGCACCGGCGCGGGCGCGGCGGGCCACTCGACCGGCTGGACGGCAAACAGGTTCGTCAGTTGATAGGAGGCGGAACCGCGCGCAGGGCTGGCCGGATTGTTGCCATAGTCCTCGCGCTTGAGTTGGAGACGAAACTCCCGCGAGCCGCACGGAATCACCGCGAAGCGCACTTCCATCGTCTGGTTCTCATAGCTGGCCCCGCGTGAAGAAAACGAACACCCATGCTCGTCGATCAGCTCGGACTCGACACTGTGCCCAGTGTTCTCGGGGCCGGAGAGGGCAAACCGCACGGCGAGGCATCGTTGCGGTTCATCGGAGAACGCTGGAGCCAGGATGACCCGGATCCGCTCCAACTCCATGGCCCCGTCGAGCCGGTTGGTCTTGAGCACCCACTGCGCGACCGGAGCGGAAAACAGCACTTTCGTCTCGTACGCTCTCGAAGGCCGGAACGGCGAGTCTTCCGGTTCGCGCAACGGCGGATGATCCTTGGCCCACGCCTCATCTCTCGCATAGAGCGCCTCCCCACCGGCCACCCGGTTGGTGCATTCCAGGCCGAAGTTCGTCAACCGCTGCCCGGCCTTGATCGTGAACGGCTCGGACTCGCGGCTCTCGTAATCGCCCGGCCCCGGCTTCCGGTTTGCCTGCGCCAGCGAACCGTCCGTCGCCCCGCGCAGCCACACCGCTTTGAGCCGATACTCGCCGGGCGTCAGCGTATCGAAATAGAATCGGTAGTGATCACTCTCTGGCTTGGCCATACCGCGATGCCTCATTGCCTGGCCCCCTACGTGGACGGCCACCGCCTCCGCGTGCCCCTGCCATTCGCCTTGGCGCACCTTCGCCGGTATCAAGTAAACGCTCGCCGGACCGAACTCGTCCGAGATCTCAAAGGGAAGCCAGACCGTTCCCGCCACTCCCCCGAGGTAGACCGGACGCGCATTGGCGAGAAAGGCAAAGCCGTTCCACTCGACCGGCGATGGGTTGTGCTCGGGGAACTTGCCTTCCCACGCGGCGAGCAGTTCATCGCCGAGCGCCCGCTCCGGCGAGTGAACGCCCGCCGTAAAGCCGGCCATCCCCGAAAAATCCTGAACGGATGAGTTCAACGGGTGTTGGAGCAAGCCTTCGAGATAGCGTTTATCCTCCGGTTGCTTGCGATGCGCCAGATAGCGGTACGCCGCATCCAGGGCTTCATTGAGACCCATTTGCACCTGGGGCGGCGGCACCAGCCCGGGCAGCATCCAGCCCGCCTGCTGCTGCACCCGGTTGACCCACCGGCGCACCGTGTCCGGTTGGTGGGCCCGGACCCGTTCGCGCGATTTCGCCAGCGCCTTCGCCTCAAGCTCGGCGATCTGGGCGGGCGTCGCCTCGGCCAGCTTCAAATCGCCGAGGTTCAACACCATCCAGCCCACGCCGCTTTGCTCCCAGCGGGCGTAGAGCGGCGGCGTCTTCTCTTCCAGAAACAACTCGACCACGCCGCGGCCGGCAAAACCCACGTCGTCCGCCGCGGTGGTCTGGACGATCTTCGGGCGGAGTTCGCGAAGGGTAAAAGCCTTCACCCCTTTGCTCCGGGTGAAGACTCGCAGGGCGGGCGCTTGCATCCCCATGGACGCTCCGGGCCGGAACACGACCACCGAGCCGTCGTTGGCCACCCATTTGCGATGGCCCATGTGCAGCTCCATCTGCGCCTGGTTCGGGTCTTCGCCACCGCCATCGATAAGATTCCGGCTCCATAGAATGGCGGCCGCATCCCCATCCTGCTTGAAAACCGTCAGCTTGGGGTTGTTGATCTCGGACTCCGAGATTTCGACCGCATAGAGCCGGTTCTCCGAGAACGTCCGTTCCGGTGGTTCCCCAGGCACGCCTTGACCCGCCACGCGGGCGGCCAGGAGTGGAAGCAGCCAACTCAGCACTACTAACTTGAGCTTCAAGTTCATAAGCATGTGGGAAACCGACGGGACTTTGACATAGGACAAGTTAATTCTGCTCAATAGGCCGCTGAACGGTGAGCAATCCTCGGCGAAGCGGAGCCGGCCCAGCCGACCGATCCGCTACCTTGCAGCCGCTTGCTTGCGTGCTTCGATGATGGCCGTTGGGTCGGAGGGCCATTGCTTCGGATCGACATAGCGGGCGAGGTCGCGCAACGCGATCACGCGGCAGCCTTCCTGCTGCAAGTACTCCATGTAGCGCTCGAACATTTCCGGCGGCGTATGCACCCACGGATGGTCCCGATCCGGCACCCCGTGAAATTGCAGCACCGCGATCCGGCCATTCCGGGCGAGCGCCACCGCCCGTTGGAAATCTTCCATCGTCCAGTGCGGCCGCGCATCCCCCGCCGAAGGAATCAGCAGCGGGTGATCCCGGCCCGGCTCATACGCGGAACCCCGGCCGTCCTTGTAGGGATGCTCCGGCTCCCCGCCCCGCCGCGCGAAGCGGAAGCCGAGTTCCGCCAGCACCGCCGGCGCGTTGGTCACGATGGCATTGCCGGGATACGCAAACGACGCCGGACGCGGGAGGCCGTGCTCGGCGCACCGCGCGTTGATCGCCTCCACCTGTTCGCGCAAGCGCGGCAGCGTCGCCGCCGTCACGCCCAGGTGATCGCGCGTGTGATTGCCGATCTCGAATCCATCGCGGTGTAATTCCGCGATCTGCTCCCACGTCATGTAATCGGTTTTGTTCGTGCGAAAAGAAAAGCCTTCCGTGACGAAGAACGTGGCGCCGAACCGATACTTCTTGAGCAGCGGCCGGACGACGCGGTGATGCGAAGCCACCGAGTCGTCGAAGGTCAGGACGACGAGCCGGTCCGGGATCGCTTCCAACTCCGCCGCGCGAAGCCCGCCTCGATCGCCCGCGCTCGCCCAGAGAAGTGCCAAAAAAACGAACGGCTGGATGAATTGCGGCAACATGGGCAAAAGTTTACCGGCAGACGGGCTGGCCCGGCAACCGCGAATGATCTCTCCCACGGTTTGGGATTGTCGTTCATCGCGGATTCGCAGAATTCGCAAAACGGCGGCAGGACTCGGGGGCCGTCTCATGATGTCCGATGGCGCTCCGCCCGCCCGAAATGCCGTTCATTTCCGGTTCATCGCGCGCGGGAGGCCCAAAACATGCTTCGCCGCCGGGCGGGGGCTTGCCATCCCGGGGCTCCGCCTTTACAAGGGGGCGGTGGTGCGGGGAGGTCCTCCAAACGATATGACGAACATGCCGATATCTGCGAATGGAATCACGGAACTGGTGACGGGTCTCAACCGTCTGGCCCGCAATCTCTGGTGGACCTGGAATCAGGAGGCCCAGGAATTGTTCCACGAACTTTCGCCGAGAGGCTGGCAGAATCTTTACCACAACGCCGTCGCCGTCCTGCACGAAGTCTCGGAGTACGAACTCCGCACCCGCCTGGCCGACCCCGATTTCGCCGCGCGCGTCCATGATGTGGTGCATCGTTTCGAGGCCTACATCAACGAAAAGAAGACCTGGGCTCACGAACACGCCCGCGAATTGGTTTCCCGCCCCGTCGCCTATTTCAGCGCGGAATTCGGCTTTCACGAAACCCTCCCCATCGCCGCCGGCGGCCTCGGCATTCTCGCCGGCGACCACACTAAGAGCGCGAGCGATCTGGGTCTGCCCTTTCATGGCATCAGCCTCTTTTACCGCGAGGGCTACTTCCAGCAGACGATCAACCAGGAGAATTGGCAGACGGAATTCTATACGCTGCTCAATCCGCGCAATCTCCCCATCGAGCCCGTGCTCGACGCCAAGGGCGATCCGCTCGTCTGCTCGGTCGAGATCGCCATGTCCACCGTCTATTTCCAGGCCTGGCGCGTCAATGTCGGCCGCGTGCCGGTCTATCTCATCGACTCGAACCGTCCCGAAAACGAGCAACGCTTTCGCGACCTGACCCTCCGGGTTTACGGCGGCGACAGCACCACCCGCATCATGCAGGAGATCCTCCTGGGCATCGGCGGCGTGCGCCTCTTGCGCGCGCTCAGCATCGACCCGGGGGTCTTCCACATGAACGAAGGCCACGCGGCCTTCCTCCTTTTCGAACTGCTGCGGGAGAAGCTCGCTGCCGGCCGGAGCTTCGAGCAGGCCCTCGCCGCGACCCGCCAGGAATGCATCTTCACCACCCACACCCCCGTCGAAGCCGGGCACGACCGCTTCTCGCCGGACTTGATGCACTACGCGCTGATGAAGACGCAGTCGGCGCTCAAGCTCACTCTTCGCGAATTTCTCGCCCTGGGCCGGATCGATCCCGCGAACGACACCGAACTCTTCTGCATGACCGTCCTCGCCCTGAAAGGCGCGCGCGCCGCCAACGGCGTGAGCGAACTCCACGGCCAGGTCAGCCGCCACATGTGGCAGCCCCTCTACCCCGGAACCCCGGTCGACAAAGTTCCCATCGGCCACATCACCAACGGCATCCACCTGCTCGGCTGGATGAAAGGCCCCGTCCGCCGCTTCTGGCGCCGCAAACTCAGCCACGAGCTGCCCGGCTCCACCGGCGGCGAGTCCACCCGTTTCTGGAAGGGCAAGGCCGGCCACGATTGGGAAAACGAAATCAACGACGCCGCGTTCTGGGAACGAATGGCCGATCCCCAGTTCATCTCCGACGAGGAAATCTGGGCGCTCCGCTACCGCCTCCGCCGCGAGTTGATCGAGTTCGCCCGCCGCCGCCTTCTCCTCCAGGGCCAGCGCCTGAGCCACGGGGATTTCATCGCCTTCGATCACCTCCTGAACGTCGACGCCCTCACCATCGGCTTCGCCCGCCGCTTCGCCACCTACAAGCGCGCGCCCCTCGTCTTCCAGCAATTCGAAAACATCCTGAAATTGGTGCACGATAAGCAGCGCCCCCTGCAGTTCATCTTCGCCGGCAAGGCCCATCCGCGTGACGACGAGGGGAAACGCTTCATCCAGCAGATCATCCACCTCAGCAAGTACAGCGACCTGAAAGGGCACCTCGTCTTCATCGAGAACTACGATGTCCATGTCGCGCGGCAGATGGTCTCCGGCTGCGATGTCTGGCTCAACAATCCCCGCCGCCCCCTCGAAGCCTCCGGCACCAGCGGCCAGAAAACCTCCTGCCACGGCTGCCTTAACCTCAGCATTCTCGATGGCTGGTGGCGCGAAGGCTATGACGGCACGAACGGCTTCGCCATCGGCACCGATTCCCACCCCGCCAGCATCGAGGAGCAGGATCGGCAAGACAGCGCCAACCTCTACACCGCGCTCACCGAAGAGGTCATTCCCAGCTTCTTCAACCGCGATGCCCACGGCATTCCCCGCCAATGGATCGCCCGCATCCGCCGCGCCATGGTCACCCTCGTCCCCCAATACAGCACCTCCCGCATGGTCAAGGACTACACCCAGAAGTACTACCTCACGCGCTAGCCGAAAGCCTGCCGGACCGCTCCGCCTCCTCACGAGTCGGAGGGGCCGACGGCGGTGCGGCAGTGGCGGCGGTTTGAGGGCAATTGGGCGGGGCCTGGTTGCTTGGCCGCGACGCAAACCGGCGATTGCCCAACCAAAATCTTTCCCATCAATCCCACCTCAACGCCCGCAAAACCTCGGCCCGCCAGAGCCGGTACGCGGGTTCGGTGAGATGAAGGCCATCATTCGTAAACTCCGCCTTCAACTCACCTTTCTCGTCTCGCATCGACCGGTGAAGGTCGATCCAGCCGCACGCAAATTCTTCCGCCAACTTCTTCAGCTTCTCGTTGAACGCCAGCACGGGCGCGTTCTGCTTGGCGTGCGGGCCCCGCGTCGGCAAGACCGACTGCACATGGATTTTCACGGCGGGAAGCCTCTCGCGAATTCGTTTCAATAATTCCCGATAGCCTACTTCCATTGACTCGACCGTGCGGCCCGTATTGAGGTCGTTGATTCCGATCAGGATGAACACATCCGTGGCCGCGCAATCGAACACCGATTCGTTCAACCGCTGCAGCACACCCCGCGGATCGTCGGCCGGCATCGCATTGCCGATCACATCCGCGCCGATGCCGCGATTCAAGATGCGCCGGCCTGGGAAATATTTTGCCGCCTCGAATCCTTCGGTGATGCTGTCGCCGAGGAGAACCACATTTCTGAGATTCTCATTCTGTTCCTTGAAGGCTTTGACACGGTTTTGCCAATGAATCTTGAACAACGCCGCCCAATCCACCTCGGGTTGCTTTGGAGCCTGTTCGGCGGCGAACGTGGTCGTTGAAAAGGCAACGCTCATCGCCAACGCGAACCGAATCGCACGGAAGAATCGCATGAGCGAAGCGTCTCAAATGACCTCTCGGCCAGCAAGCGGATGTGGGGCGACGATTGAACGTGGCGCGTGCGAGAGAAGCCGGACTTCGGGAAGGGTGAGGGGGCGGGAGTGGGACTTGGGGAGGGAACCGAGTTCGAGAGGGCCGACCGCGATGCGGATGAGGCGGTGGATTTCGAAATCGAGGGCTTCGAGGAGGCGGCGGATGTGGCGGTTTTTGCCTTCGTCGAGGAGGATTTCAAGCTAGGTGTTGCGCTCGCCCTGGCGGAGGGGGTGGACGCGTTTGACGCGGAGAGTGTCTCCTTCGGGCGTGGGGACGCCCGCGAGCATCTGGGCCAGTTGCTCAGGGGTGGGATGGCCGGAGACCTGGACGTGGTAGGTCTTGTCGAGATGGGACGCGGGGTCGGCGATGGCATTGGCCCACTGAGTGTCGTTGGTGAAGAGGAGCAGGCCTTCGCTGGCTTGGTCGAGCCGGCCGACGGCGACGACGCGGGGCAGGTTTGGGATGGAGCGGAGGCACTCGAACACGGTGCGGCGGCCCTTTTCGTCCGATTCGGTGACGACGAGGCCGGCGGGTTTGTTGAGCATGAGGTAGACGAAAGCCTCGCGCGCGATGGGCTGGCCATCGACTTCGATGCGCGCCTGGGCGAGATCGAGACGAGCGTTCGGATCGCGTTCCACGCGGCCGTCGAGGCGGACGCGCCCAGCCTCAATGACCTCAAAGGCTTGGGCACGGGAGCAGTAGCCGAGCTTCGACAGCGCGCGAGCCAGGCTGACCGGGGCGCGAGGCACGTCGTCTCGATCTGTTAAGGCTTCTTCTCGAGATCCCGCCGCGGAAAGAGCGGGATCGGTTTGTCGACCTTGTGGCCGGCGGGGAGCTGTCCCCACTCCACCGAGGCGAGGTTCGAGGAATTATCCACGGCGAGTTGGACGCGAATTCTGGCGCTGGTTTGAGGCAAAATGGATTCGAGCAAGACCGCCACCACACGGCAAAGCTCGACGAGGTTGTAGAGCACTTCGTCCAGCCGGCCTGCCTGGGCGGGGTCTTTGGCGAGCTTGAAGGGCGCGGTGCGATCGACGTATTGGTTGCCGCGGCCGATGACCTCCCAGATGGCGGCGAGGGCACCCTGAATGCGGTAGTGCGCGAGATGATCGCGGACCTGCGCGACGCCGCCGGTGACCTCGGCAGCCAGTTCGTCGGAACGCGCGGGCACCACGCCGCCGCGATATTTCTGGAGCATCGAGAGGGAGCGATTCACCAGGTTGCCGAGGCTGTTCGCCAGCTCGGCCGAGTAGCGAGCATCAAAGCCCGCATCCGTCCAATTCCCATCGGGGCCAATATCCAGCTCGCGGGTGGCGTAGTAGCGAAAGGCATCGAGGCCCCACTCGGCGATGACGGCGACGGGGTCCACGATATTGCCGGTGCTCTTGCTGATCTTCTCGCCGTTTTTTTGCCACCAGCCGTGGGCGAGGATTCGCTTCGGGAGCGGCAGGCCCATCGCCTTGAGCATGATGGGCCAATAAACAGCATGGAACTTCAGGATGTCCTTGCCGATGAGATGAACATCCGCGGGCCAGAGGTGAAGCTTCTGGCCGAAGGTGGGTTCCTGCGCGATGGCGGTGCCGGCGAGGCCGAGCTTCTCGACGACTTCGGGATCGCCATAAGCAGCGGGGATGGTCACGTAATTCACGAGCGCATCGAACCACACGTACGTGACGTAATTCGTATCGAACGGAATGGGAATTCCCCAGCCGAGGCGGGTGACGGGCCGCGTGATGCAAAGATCTTCCAACTCGTTGTTTTTGAGAAAACCGAGCACTTCGTTGCGGCGATAATCGGGAGAGACGAAATCGGGATTCCGCTCGATATAATCGATGAGCCAAGCCTGACGCTCTTTGAGTTTGAAGTAGTAGTTCTCCTCGACGAGTTCGACGACATCCCCGTAGATGGGATCGAAGGAGCCATCGGGGCGGCGATCTTTGTCCGTGAGAAACGTTTCCTGCCGGGCCGAGTAAAAACCGCGATACTCGGCTTTGTAGAAGTGGCCCTCGCGGTTGAGTTTCGAGAGGATGGCCTGGACGACCGTCTTGTGGCGATCCTCGGACGTGCGGACAAAATCGTCGTTCGAAAGGCCGATGGTTTGGGTGAAGCGCCGCCAGTCGACCGCCAGTTCATCGCAATACTGCTGAGCCGTCTTGCCCTCGGTGATGGCCGCTTGCTGGACCTTCTGGCCGTGCTCGTCCAGGCCGGTCAGGTAGAACACCTCCTGGCCTGCGCTCCTTCGGCTTCGCGCGATCGCGTCCGCGACGACTTTCTCGTAGGCGTGCCCCAAGTGAGGCTGGCCATTCACGTAGTCGATGGCGGTCGTGATGTAGAAACGTTTGTCCATGCCGGGTCACTCTCGCCGAAGCACCCCTGCCTGACAATCCCGGCGCTCGGAAGCCGCGCGCGGGGTCAGTCGCGGTACCCGGCATCGCGTGCGGCCCGGGGGCGGCCATCGCTATCCCACCAGTAGGTGGGCGTGGCCTTCGCGCCGGAGCGGACCTGGGCATTGAGATTGGTGGAAGAGTGAGCGCCGACACTGCCGTCGGCCATGAGGACGAGGCCGCGCTTCCGGTGTTGATCCGCGATCGTGTAATGCGTGCTGTTGTCGAAATAGTCCTTCGGCGCGATGACGGCGCCCCACAGCACGCCGGGATAAAAGGCACTGCCGCCGCCTCGGGCGAATTCGCGGTCGGACAAGCTATCGGCCGTGACGATGGTCTCCGAGGGGCTTTGCAGCGTGCCCAGCGTGGCGCGCATGCGCACGCCGTACTGGCCTTTGAAGTCGTTGCCGAGGTTCGAGTAATTGTAACCGTAGCTGAGCAGGTCGCCGGAATAGGGAAGCTTCCGCCGCTGGATGTACTTGGCGATGGAGGCGCGGGCGGCCGGGCAATCCCAGGTGGGAAAATTCGTGGCGTGGCCCGTGACAATCACGCGGCGCAGAATGTCGAACCAGAGCAGGTGGCGATCCGCCGCGCTGGTGGGATCGGCGAGGCTGCCATCCGGCTTGATGGTCGTGTAATTGGGAAAGGCGTCCGAATTATCGGCGGCGTAGAGATGGAAGGCCATCCCCATCTGGCGGAGGTTACTGGCGCAGTTGGCCTGATGCGCCTTGGCTTTGGCCTTCGCGAGCGCGGGCAACAGCATCGAAGCCAGGATCGCGATGATCGCGATCACCACCAGCAGCTCGATCAGCGTGAACGCCCGCCTGTTCAACTTGAGTGTCTGCATCTGTATCCTCCATCGGGTCTCGACCGGAGCCGCCCCACTCTGGCGATATCTCTGGCAAAATTCGGCCGGGCGAGCAACGACAATCGCCCCGGCCGGCCGGGGCGAATTTGGCCGCGCGCCGACCGCGGCACCGGGAACCCGCCGGAGGGAACCGTCGTGCATCAAAATTAGGTGTTACCCGAGGAGAGCGAACTTTGACGTTCGTT
>CAYZKY010000026.1:0-46965 GCA_964478815.1 uncultured Verrucomicrobiota bacterium | reverse complement strand
GCCATCATCGGCGGCATTCTGGGTCACCAGATCGGTGGCGGAACCGGCAAGGATAATCTCTACGGCGGCTGGGGGAACGATCTGTCGAACCTGGACGACCATCTCGACACCAATGCCGGTGCGAATAACGCCCCGGACAACGATGCGACTTATGCAGACCGGGCTTACGGTGGTGCCGGCCTCGATGTGCTGATCGGCAATACCGCCGCCGACCGCATGATCGATTGGGTTGGGGAGTTCAATAGTTACGTCGTTCCCTTCTCGCAGAATGGCGCTCCCACCATCAGTCGCTCGCTTGCCCCTGCCTTGGCGGAATTCCTTTACGCCCTGTCTGCCAGCGATGGGGCCGATCCCACACGCACAACCGTCTATGCCGATGGCGGCGGCGAGATCGTCCGGAATGGCGAACCGTTCGGCGAGTTGGGCGTCGTCCGGCAGCACGACTTTGCTTGGGGTGAACAGTCCGGCTCGCCGCGCGATCCGCAGAATCCGGGCAGCGGGGGCAGCGCCACCCAGGTGCTGCGCACCGCGAATTTCAACGATGGCAACTCCCAGATGTTCTTCGTCGATACCGGCTCATGGAGCGTCGTCAACGGGCGCTACCAGGTCGCCCCCGCCGTGAGCGGTGGTGATGCCGTCAGTGTTTTCGCCGTCAATGAAGAGATTCCTCTCTATTTCGAAATGCTGGCCACGGTCAATGCCGTTAAGGCCACCGGCGGCAGCAAATCCAACGCCTTCCTGATCTTTGATTATCAGAGCCCCACGGATTTCAAGTTCGCGGGCTTGAATGTGTCCACCAACAAACTCGAAATGGGTCGTCGCAACGCTCAAGGCTGGATGGTGGATCGCCAGGCTTCTTTCCCTGGCTCCGTCTCCGCGGGCAAGGACTACAACTTGGTCCTCGTTTTGAATGGCTCGGCGGCCTCGCTCTACGTCAACAATCAGGTCACCCTCAGCCACACCTTCCCCGTTCGGATCGACGCGAGCGGAATCCAGCAGGGCTTGAATGCGGGCATGGTCGGTATCGGTGCGCTCAATGCCAAGGCTCAGATCGATAACGTGGCGGTTCGGCGCGTTCCTCTGCCGATCACCCTCCATGCCACCGTCGATTTCGCCTCCGGCGTCACCAGCATGTTCCAGGCTCCCTCCACCGGTTCGTGGCAGACTACTCTTGATGGCCGCTACCTCGGCGTCGCTCCTGGCTCCAACCAGACGGCCGTCGATCTAATCACCGTGAAGACGGCTCCCGCCTATATGTTGGATCTGGTCGCCCGGCTCAAGACCCAATCCCAGGGCGGCATCATCTTCGATCGCTATTCCGAGACCGACTACAAATACGTTCTCCTCTCCGCCGATTCCAAACAGATCATCATCGGCCACCGCACCAGCAAGGGCTGGTTTACCGACGCCGTGTATGGCAATACCGCCATCAACACCACTACGGACTTTAATCTCGGCATCATTCTCAAGGGCAACACGGTCAGTGTCACCATGAATGGCCAGCTTGCCACCAGCTTTGCCTACTACGAGTTGCTCAATGATGGCGGTGTCGGTCTCGTAAGCAGGAACAGTTCCACCTCCTTCGATAGCTTCACGCTCAAAACCGACGATCCGAATGCCGCCCTTCCTTGATGCCTCGGAAGTTATCTGAGTTGTCGGCCTTTCCCAAACCTCAGCGCTGTCGGCCACCGGAGCCCGCGCTTCCCTGCCGGCCAGACGTCCGCCGCGCCATTCATCTACGCCGTCCGCCCCCGGCGAGTTGCCGCCCTCGGCTCCAGCCATTTGCATTGCCAGCCAGGCCGGTGTCGGCAAGCATCGTGGCGTGACCACGGAGGAAGCGGGTATTTTGCTGGATCGGTTTCGGCAGGGCGGCGTTGATCGCGAGGAAGTCTTGCGGGCGTTTCAGGCGGCTCCCATGGTCGATCTCTCGTTCGCTCAGGTCGATACCCACCGCGCCCTCCGCAAGGGCTTTCCCGAAGTCATCTTCGGCCAGGGCAAAACTCCCGAGCAGGTCGTCCGTATCGCCCAGACCCTTTTTGCCCAGGAGAAGCGCGTCCTGATCACCCGCGTCGGGGCCGACCATGCCGCCGCCGTCAAGCGCGAGATTCCCGGCGCGCTCTACCACGAGCAAGCCCGTTGCATCACGCTGCGCCAGGGGCCGGCCTCCCGGCATCCGGGGACGATCGCCGTTCTGGCCGCCGGCACCAGCGACCTTCCCGTGGCTGAGGAAGCCGCCGTCACTGCCGACATCATGGGCAACACCGTCGAGCGCATCTACGATGTCGGCGTCGCCGGTCTCCACCGGTTGCTGCGCCGCCTTGATGATCTCCTCAAGGCCCATGTCCTCATCGTCGTCGCCGGCATGGAGGGAGCCCTCCCCAGCGTCGTTGCCGGTTTGGTGCGCCGTCCGCTCATCGCCGTCCCCACCAGCATCGGTTACGGCGCGAATTTCGGGGGCATCGCCGCCCTGCTCGGCATGTTGAATAGCTGCGGCTCCGGCGTCACCGTCGTCAATATCGATAACGGCTTCGGTGCGGGCTACGCCGCCGCCCAGATCAACGCCCTCGCCGCCGAAAGGCATGAGACCCCGGCCTGAGACAACGCGCGCGACTGTCCGCCCGGCCGCCCAGGCTCGCCTCATCCGCAGAGGGTCACCCCGCTTGCGTCCGCCGCGGGCCTGGGTATTCCCGTCCACATCCGTACACGTAAATACACACGCCCATACACAAGAAATACACGTAAATACACGCTGCGTACACGTAAATACACGTAAATACACGCAATATACACACCGTTTTTGCGCCTTTTTTATTCCTAAGTATTTAATAACAAACAACTTGGGAAGTTTTTGTTCCTCGCGAGAGTTTTTGAGGGTCTCATCCACACACGTTCAGCCCCCTTTGGCGCCTCCGTCTCGCGCCACCCATCCCGTTTCTGCCCCTTTCCGCCCCTGCCTTCCGCCGTCGTCAGTTCGCCCAGCTTTCCCCAATTGATGAAAACGCTCTATCTCGATATCTTCAGCGGCATCAGCGGCGACATGTTCATCGGTGCGCTGCTCGATCTCGGCGTCGATTTCGCCGCTTTGGAACGCGAACTCGAAAAGCTCGGCCTCGACGAATTCCATCTCCACGCCGCTCGCGCCCTCAAATCCAGCATCGAAGGCGTCAAATTCGATGTCCACCTCCACCATCACGAACACGAACACGAACACAAACACGACGAAGGCCACGAGCATGCCCACCACCACGGCGGCCACGGCCACTCCCACTCGCATGGCCACGCCCACCCCCATGCGCACGAGCATACCGAGCACGGCCACGAGCATCATCACGACGATGACGACCATTCTCATGACCACGAGCACGGCCGCAGCTACGCCGACATTCGCGCCCTCATCCAGCGCAGCAGCCTTTCAAGCTGGGTCCAGGATCGCGCCCTCGCCATTTTCGAACGCATCGCCCAGGCCGAAGGCAAGATTCACGGTGTTCCTCCTGCAGAAGTCCACTTTCACGAAGTCGGCGCCGTCGATTCCATCGTCGATATCGTCGGAGCCTGCCTCGCCCTCGATCTGCTCGGCCGCCCTCGCCTCCGGGCCGCTTCGGTCGTCGATGGCCAGGGCTTCGTGAACTGTGCCCACGGCCGCTTCCCCATCCCGGTTCCGGCCACGCTCAATATCCTCGCCGCCCGCGGCGTTTCCATCTCCCAATGCGATGAGCCGCACGAAATGATCACGCCCACCGGCGCCGCGCTCCTCGCCGAACTCGCCGAAAGCTTCGGCCCGCTCCGCGACTTCAAGATCGAGCGCGTCGGCTACGGCCTCGGCACCCGCGAGCACCGCACCCGCCCCAACGTCCTGCGCGTCCTCCTTGGCCAGGACTCAGCGCAGGATGCGGCGCATGATTGGGAGCAGGACACCGTCGTCCTCCTCGAAACCAACCTCGACGACGTCAACGCCGAAGTCCTCGGTTACACGGCGGAGAAAGCGCTGGCCCAGGGCGCATTGGATGTCTTCCACACCCCCATCCAGATGAAGAAAGGCCGTCCCGGCGTTTTGTTCTCGATTCTCTGCGAACCGTCTCGCCGCTCTGAATTCACCGAATTGATCCTTCGGGAAACGACGACGTTGGGCGTTCGCGAATCCGTTCTCGAACGGCACAAACTCCGCCGCTCCATGGTCACCGTGCCGACTGCGCACGGGCCGATCCCGGTTAAAGTCGGCCATCTCAACGGCCGGGTCGTTCAGGCCGCGCCGGAATATGAAGCCTGCCGCGCCGCCGCCGAAGCCCGTCAAGTGCCCCTCAGGGAAGTGTATCGCGCTGCCGAAGAAGCCTTTCGTCAACAGAAGCCGGTGGAGTGAACCGGCCTGCGGCTTGGAGCTGGCCCGAATGTTCGAACCGGCGCTTACATCCAGGAGTACTCGGAAAGATCCAGAAACCACTCGCTCCCGTCGGTCACCCGCACCGCCTTGCGCTCCTGCTTGTAGGTGATTTTCTCAAGGTTGACCGATGCCGGAATGATATTAACCAGAACATCGCCCGACACCACCGAGATCAGCCGCGTCCGCGTTTCGGCCCGCCGGATGAATGAATAATTCACCGGATCGACCGTATAGACATGCCCGGTGGCCCGCACCACGCCCTGATCGTAATACTCGACGACTCCCGCAAAATGCCGGTGGTGATCCTTCTCGAAAATCCGGCGGTGGATCACATGAATCTTTTCACCCTGTTTTAGAATCATCGGGCGGCATCTTTGGCCAGCCTTGCCCAAAACCCAAGGAGAAATTCCCTCCCGCCCCGGACTTCACCGCTCATCCAGCAGCCAGCCCATCGCGTCTCGCAAGACCGACTTGCCCCCAGTGGCGATCATCGCACCGTGCCCGACCAGAATCCGGTCGAAGTCCGTGGCCATGAGTTCGAGCACCGATTCCCGAAACGCCGCCCGGTCCCGGATGAACCTGCGAAAAATCCGGGAAACCGCGGCCCGGCCATGGATTCCGTTCAGTTTCAGGAATAACCCTCCCAGCCAGTTTTGGCCCTCGGGACTGATGTTGAAGACCAAGTCCGAGAGGATCAGCGTCCGCGCCGTCCGGTGGATGAAGACAAACTCGTTGATCGACGGCATGCCCTCGACCAGATAGCTCCCAATCTCGGCTTCCCACGGCTCGTTCGCTCCTTCCTGCAGGACGCGTTGAAACGGCCAGCTCCGATGATCCTGAGCGACGCCCGGAGCCGCATAAAAGACCGCCCCCGGAAACGCCCGAAACCATCCGTCCCAATAAAGATCGTGAAACCGGCTGGGAGCGACGAAATGGAACGGCTCGCCGATCGCCCGCAGCTCCGCCGCCAGCTCCTCCGTCCAGGCGCACGGCGAATGAACCCACACCGCCCCCGATGCGAGCCGAGCCACCGTCATCCGGTGATCCATCTTCAAGCCGGGCACTTTCAGGGGCTGGCTGCATTCCCAGAGCCCCGGCGCAATTTCGGTCATGCGGCTCACGTTTTGGAATTCGGGCATGCGGCGATCCCGCGCCGCGATCAAGCACCCACGAAACCCACTCGTAGCTTCCGGAGTTGAAATCGGCGAGCAAAAAGGCGAGCGTGATTGCCGGAATGGAAGAGTTGGACGCCGCATTGGCGCATCGCCTCTCGTCGGTGCTGGGCTGGCTCGAGCTCGGAAACGCTCGGGAGGCCCTTGAGGAGTTTCGCCAGATTCCGCCGAAGTTCGCCGATCAGCCGGAGCTGTTGGAAGTCCGATGGACGTTGCACGCCTCCCAGCGAGACTGGGCTCCCGCGCTGGCCGCCGCCCGCCGCCTGGTCGAGGTGGTGCCGGACGATCCCTCCGGCTGGCTGCATCAGGCCTACGCCCTTCGCCGGACGGAGCAAGGCGGGCTGCCCGCCGCGTGGGATGCCCTCTGGCCCGCCCTCGATCGATTTCCCCACGTCGCCTGCATCCCCTACAATCTGGCTTGCTACGCCTGCCAGATGGATAAACTGGACGAGGCGCGCCGGCTCCTCCGCCGGGCGATGTTCGTCGGAAAGGAGGCGGAGATCAAAGCGATGGCCCTCGACGATTCCGATCTGGAACCGCTCTGGAAGGAACTCGCCGGGCCGTAGTCCGCGGCTCGAAGGTCGACCTCCGCTCCTGGATTACAAGCCCCGAACGAACTTCTCCACTCGATCCAGGCCCTTTTCGATGTTCGGCATCGAGGTCGCGTAGCTGATGCGGAGATAGTCGTCGGCTCCGAAGGCGATGCCGGGCACTGCCGCCACTTTCTCTTGCTCGAGAAGCCGCGCGCAAAACTCGGACGACTTCAATCCGGTGCGGGAGATGTTCGGAAACAGATAGAAGGCCCCCTTGGCATTGACGCAGGAAATGCTCTGGATGCTGTTCAACTTCGCATGGGCGTAGGCACGGCGTTTCGCATACTCGCCCAGCCAGGCGCTCAGGTGGTCTTGCGGCCCATCCAGCGCGGCGACGGCTCCCTTTTGCGCGAAAGAGGTCGGGTTGCTGGTGCTGTGGCTTTGAATGGCGTCGATGGCCTTCGCGATCGGTTCCGGCGCGGCGAGGTAACCGAGACGCCAGCCGGTCATGGAATAAGCCTTCGCCAGCCCATGCACGATAATCGTATGATCGTAATGCGCCTGCGAGAAGGAGGCGACGCTCGCATGTTCCGCGCCGTCGTAGACGAGCTTTTCGTAAATCTCGTCGCTCATGATGAGCACCCCCTTTTCAACGCACAGATCGCCCAGCGCGCGGATCTCCTCCCGGGTGTATAACGAGCCGGTCGGGTTGCTTGGGCTGTTGAGCACAAAGAGCCGCGTGCGGGGCGTAATGGCCTGCCGCAATTGTTCCGGAGTAACCTTAAACTCCGTCCGGTCCGTGGTCGGCAGGATCACCGGAGTCGCTCCGGCCAGCTTCACCATCTCGGGATAGCTCAGCCAGTACGGGGAGGGGATGACGACTTCGTCCCCCTCCTGGCACGTTGCTAAAATGACGTTGTAGCAGGAATGCTTGCCGCCGCAGGAAACAATGATCTGGGAAGGTTTGTACTTCAGGCCGTTGTCGCGCTCGAATTTGCGGCAGATGGCCTGCCGCAGCTCGGGAATGCCGCTGCTCGGCGTGTACTTCGTGAAGCCTTCGTTGATCGCCTTGATCGCCGCATCTTTAATATGTTGGGGCGTGTCGAAGTCCGGCTCTCCCACGCCGAACCCGACCACATCCAGCCCGTCCGCCTTCATCTGCTTGGCCTTCGTATCGATGGCCAGAGTCAAGGACGGCGCGAGCGAGGAAGCACGCTGGGAAATGCGATAGTTCATTTCAGGCCGAGACAGATAATAGGGCAGCCGCAGCCGCGCAAGCGGCAAACGATGCCGGCAAACGCGATGTCTGGTTCAGGGCTTGGCGCCGGCATTAGGCGCGGCGGAGGCCAGGATCAGGCGCAGGGCATCCAGCCGGATGGGCGGGCTTTGCAGCTTCTCCTCGATTCCGGCCAGCTTGCCGCGCAGCGCGTCCAACTCCGTCTGGGTCACGGCCCCGCCGGCGGCACGCAGATGTTCGAGGCGGGCGATTTCAGCCGAAAGCGTGCCCCGGGCGTGGGCGAGCGCCGTCTCGATCATCGGCTTGCTGCGCTTGCCGGCAATAATCTCGGTGACGCGGATCATGCCGGGGACGAGCGATTCGAGTTCCTGCATCTGGCTGGCGAGCATGGCGGCCGTCCCATTCTTGAGTTGCCCTTCGAGTTTGTCCGGGCCGAGTTCGACGGTCAGTTCCTGCCGCTTGTGATTGAGCAGAATCCGGATCGGGGTGGAGGGAAGCCAGCGATCGAGTTCGAGCCCGGCGGGGGCGGCGGGATCCAGCAGGTAAATCGCCTCCACGAGCACTCCGCCGACCGGCGCATTCGGCCACAACACGAAACTGCTGTTGCCGGCCTCGGAGCCGAGCAGCATATCCATCAGGCTGGTGACGATGGGATGTTCCCAGCTTAGAAAGGCGATGTCCTCCCGGGTCAAAGCCCGGGCGCGATCGGCAGTTGCCGTGAGACCTTCGGCGGGGAGACCCGGCAGCTTCTCCTTGAACAAATCTCCTCCTCCGAGGTTGAGCGTCCGCTGGCCCAGCTCCTCGAGGTGCAGCCCGTAATGATCGAAACTATCCACGACAAATCGGTCCAGCGAAACGTCCGCATCCACCGCCGCAATCTCGTTGACCAGCCGCGTCGCGGACTCGGCGCGGAACGAGTGGATCTCCAGCAGCCGGTCGCGGCCCGCTTCCAGGCGCTCGGCCAGGGCGCTGCGGAAGGCGCGCACCCGAGGGAGCAGCGTCTTGAGCGCGCGCACCGATTCCGGCTCGGCGGCGCAGGCCCGAAGCTCCGCCTGGAATTCCGCATGCACCTGCGACACCCCCGAGAAATTTTCGGCAAAGGCATTCAAGCCCTCGTGATACCACCGGGCCAGCACCTCCTGCGGCGTGCCTTTGGCGTAGGGGACATGCACCTGGATATCGCCCTTCTGGCCGATCCGATCGAGCCGTCCGATCCGCTGTTCCAGCAGCTCGGGATTCCAGGGGAGATCGAAGAGTACCAGGTGCTGGACGAACTGGAAGTTGCGCCCCTCGCTCCCGATTTCGGAGCAGATCAGGATGCGCGCGCCTTCCTCCTCCGCGAACCAGGCCGCCTGGCGGTCCCGCTGAACCAACGGCAGCTTTTCGTGGAAGAGCGCTGCCTTCACCTTGATCAGATCGCGCAACGCGCTTTCGATCGCTTCCGCCTTTTCCAGATACCGGCAGAGCAGCAGCACCTTTTGCCCCGGGTTCTCCCTCAAGAAGTCGGCCAGCCAGCGGAGCCGCGGATCGTCCTCGAATTCGTAGGGCGGCTTCTCGATTTGCGGATCGAGATCGCTCTGGAATTCCTCGATCATGGCATCGGGGTCTTCGGTCTCCAGGGGGATCAAATCGGGGATTCGGCGGGGAAAGCCGCGCATGGCCGAGCGCGTGTTGCGGAACATGACGCGGCCCGGCCCATGCTGATCGATCAATGTATCGAGCACCGTCTGGCGCGCGGCTGGAGCCGCCGAAACGGCCAGCATCTGCGCCACTTCCGCCGGCGTCTTGTTCAACGCCTGGGCCACAAGCGCCGCTTCCGCTTCCTCCAGCGCCTTTCCATCCGCGATGTTCGCGGCGACGCGCGCGACTTGTTCGTAATGTTCGTGCTGGCGCAAATAGGCGGGCAGGTCGTGGTAACGTTCCGGGTCGAGCAGGCGCAACCGCGCGAAATGTCCGGCTTCGCCGAGCTGCTCCGGGGTGGCGGTCACGAGAAGGGTGTGGGGTGTTTTCGCCGCGAGAGCCTGGGCCAGATCGTAGGCCGGGCTCGATTGTTCAGGCGTCCAGTGCAGGTGGTGCGCTTCGTCGATGATGAGCAAATCCCAGCTCGCCTCCAGCGCCTGCTGGAGCCGCTCGGGCCGCCCGCTCAGCAGATCGATGCTCGCGATGACCCATTGGTTATCGAGAAACGGATTGGCGGCGGGGTCGTGTTGTTCGATCGATGCGCAACGCTCCTCGTCGAAGATCGAGAACCACAGGTTAAACCGGCGGAGCAGCTCGACGAACCATTGATGCACCAGCGACTCGGGAACGAGGATCAGCACCCGCTGCACGCGCCCGGTGATGAGCAAGCGGTGCAGGATCAGGCAGGATTCGATCGTTTTGCCCAGCCCGACCTCATCCGCCAGCAGGATGCGCACGCGCTCCCGGCGGCACGCTTCGGCGGCGATGTGGAGCTGGTGCGGGATCAGGCCGATCCGCGCGCCGGTAAATCCGCGCACCGGAGAAAGCCGCGTCCGGTAGCGATGCTCCAGCGCGCGGCGGCGCAGATCGAACGCCCGGGACTCGTCCACCCGGCCGGCCATGAGCCGTTCCTTGGGCGTGTTGAGATTGACGTGATCCGCGATCAGCGGTTCCGGAATGCGCTGGCTGCCGGCGATGTAGATCGCCAGCCCGTTCTCTTCGAGGACCTCCGTCACCTTCACGAACGGGCCATCCCCGGCTTGAATGCTATCTCCTTCCCGGAACTGAACCCGCTTGAGCGGCGCCTGCTCGATGGAATAGACCCGGGTGGTGCCGCTGGCCCGGAACACCACCGTGACCTGGTGCGCCGCCACGCTCAGCACCAAACCCAAGCCGAGTTCCGGTTCCGCCTCGCTCAACCACCGTTGACCCGCAACAAACTTCCGCATTCAGGCTGCCACCATAATGCAGGAGCCGTGGAAGGAAAAAAGTTCCGCTGCCGAAATGGGGCTGGGCCGATTCGCGGACGAATCAGCCCCATACGGCTTGCGCCAAGGCCCGGCGCTCACTCCCCGGAGAATCAGGCCGGCTCAGGTGATGTGAGCGCCCTGGGTCTCGACGTAGACGGCGTAGAGCGATTGGCTCGCGGCCATGAAGAGGCGGTTCCGCTTGGCTCCGCCGAAGCAAACGTTCGCGCAGATTTCGGGCAATTCGATGAAGCCGATCCGCTGTCCGTCCGGCGCGAAGACCTGGACTCCGTCGTAACCTGCACCGGCCCAGCCGGAGGCGGCCCAGATATTGCCATCGACATCGGCGCGGATGCCGTCGGCGACGCCGGTCTTGCCCTTGAATTCCATCGAGCAGAACTGCTTGCGGTTCCGGATTTTCATATCATCCGAAATGTCCCAGGAGAGGATGGGCTTCGGATCGGGGCCTCCGGTGTCGGCGACATAGAGCTTCTTGTAATCTGGCGAAAAGCAGAGGCCGTTGGGCTTGTGGATTTCATCGGTCAGCAGCGTGATCTGGCCGGATTTGCCGTCGATGCGGTAAACCGCTTCCTTCAGTTCCAGTTCTCCCTTCTCGCCTTCGTAATGGCCCATGCTGCCGTAGCCGGGATCGGTGAACCAGATGTCTCCGTTGGGATGGACGATCGCGTCGTTCGGCGCGTTGAACCGTTTGCCGTTGTAGCGCTCGGCCAGGACGGTGACTTTGCCCGAATGCTCGTAGCGGGTCACGCGGCGGGTGCCGTGCTCGCAGGCGATCTGGCGGCCGGCGAAATCGAAGGTGTTGCCATTGCTGTTGCCGGCGGGTTTGCGGAAGAGAGTGATGCGCTCATCGTCTTCGATCCAGCGGAACTGGCGGTCGTTGGGGATGTCGCTCCAGAGGAGATACTTGCCGACGGCGTTCCAGGCGCAGCCTTCGGCCCAGAGCATGCCGGGGTTGTGATAGAGGCGCTGGATGTGGGTGTTGCCGATGCGGTATCTGGCGAAGCGGGGGTCAAGCACGACGATGCGCTGGTCCGGATAGCGGACGGGCACCGTCGAGTGATCGTCGAAGGCTGGGGTCTCGCGGCGGCCGAGCAAGGCCAGCGCGCCGGCACCGGCCAGCGTTCGCGCCACGAAGCCGCGACGATCCAGCCGTTCTTGTTCCCGTCCAATTTCCGTCCCTGACAATTCGGAGTCTTTCATACGCATTCCTGGGGTCGGCAGCGAGTCTGACAGCTTCGGGCGCGAGTCGCAAGGAGGAGCGCGCCCGCGATTCTCGATTGAGGGAGAGAAGGTGGCGTTCGCAGGAGAATCTCGGGCGGTTTGCTAGACATCGTCCGGGCGAGGCGCCCGAACGGGACAGCCGAGGTGGCCGTCCTACCCAACATGAGAATTGCTGAAGCGTGCCGGGAGGGATCGGAACGGTCAGCCGGAAGGGGTATCCGTGATGGGGATGGCGGTGGGGATTTCACGGCGTTTTCGCAAATTTTTCTAAATTTCAAGGGCCGGGCTTTCGTAAGTCGTTGATACATCGAGGTCGAGCTTGAAATTTCGTTGAAACGTTTCAAGGTTTCTACATTTATTTCAAGGCGTTTCAAGCGCGTTTCAAGCCATTTCAGGGTCGTTTCAGGGCCGCATGCGGGGGCGATCCGGCGATTCTGGACATGGAACGGAGAGGGTGCGGACGCATGGTTCGCAGAAGGAGTGAATGCGGAAGGGCAGCCGTGGCTCAATGGGGGGCTTTGAACGTTGAGCATGCCGCGGGCAGGATGGTTCCGCCCCCGGCGGCAGGCGCGGCAGGCCGGAGCCGGGTCTGGGGGAATACCCGAGAGAGGAGTGGCGTCGGCATGTTCATGGCAGTGAGTCTACATTTTGTTCTGATGGATAGACTCGCACGGATTTTCGTTTACGCAAGTTATTTGATTAAAAAATGTAGACTTTTATGTGTAAGTCGCGGGAAATCAAGGCAATAAATTTTCAATCTGACCGAAGGAGGGATCGGAAGTGGCGGTCAGCACGGGAAGGTAAGAGTGATTGAGCCGTCGGATGCGGCGGGGCGAGGCGCCCGCCGCGGACAGCCGAGGCGACTATCCTACCCGGAACGAGGGCGACGGATTGCGAAGGAGCGATGATCGCCACTGGTCAACGCACTCCCTGACGGAGGGTGCGTAGACAACGGAGAAGCGTCAATGGGGCAGCATAACCGACGGCTTAAATCACTGAAAACGTAAGGAAAACTTACAAAAAACCTGTGTCAGAATCAGGCAATCGTTGATAGGCAATAAGTTACGAATGGCATCGGTTATGCTGATGAAAGTCAGTTTGCCTAATCACGACATATGACTGCAACCAACAAAATACTGACCATGGCCCTGACGCTGGCAGCCACCCTGCCGCTCAGCGCCGCTAACATCCACTTCGGTCCGACGCCGCCGGATTTCGACGACGATTACGATACCGCCGATCTGGACTTCACGGCCGGGCGCAACGGCGCTCCAAACACAGAGCCCTTCTTTTGGGGAACGGGCTACAGCGACCTCCAGAATGCGGTGTATAGCGACGCCTCGAGCGGAACGCTGTATTTCGACCTAAAGCCGCTCGGGGGGAAATCGGTCAAACTCAACAGCTTCGCGATGGGCGACTACCTGAATCGAGGCGCCTCGACAGGTTATGAGGTTTATGACCTGACCGATTTGGGCACGCCGGTCTCAGACAGTTTTTTCGACATCTTTTACGATATCAGCAGCCATCCGACGTACAACATCGGCCTAACCAGCCCCAACGGCTTCCGCCTGGTGGTAGTTGCCGACGTGTATAACAACGGCGTCAACGACATCAATTACACGATCCTGGACTCGACGGGCGTGCCCGATGCCGGAGCGACCGCCGGATTGCTGGGCCTGAGCGCCGCCGCCCTGGCGATGCTCCGCCGCAAGGCCTGAACGGCCCAGCCCGAACATCCCCAACCCCAATTCGCGAAAGCCGCTCGATGCCGAGCGGCTTTTCGTTGTATCGAGGCTGAAAGCGGTGGATGGGCTCGGCTTTGGCGCAGGTGCCGGTTGGTTCCGACACTATCCTTGGAGCGTCAGCGTGTAAGGGAAACCCTGCGGGGCCGGGGGGCGGAACGCGCTTGCCGCACCGCGCAAATAATCCTACCTTGGCATTTATGGCGAGAGTGCTCTTGCTGGATGACGAAATCACGATGCTGCAAATGGTCTCGGAACTTTTGCGTTCCGAAGGCCATGAAACGCATCCGTTCAGCAATATCCCCGCCGCGTTGGAGGCGCTGGAAACGATCCAGCCGGAACTGGTGATTACCGATCTGTATCTGGACAAGGCGAAGGCCGGCGGGATGGAGGTGCTGAAGAAGGCCCGTTCGCTGAACCCGCCGGCGGTGGTGATCGTCATCACGGGGTTCGGCTCGATCGAGACGGCCGTGGAGGCGATGAAGCATGGGGCGCTGGATTACCTGGAGAAGCCGTTCAAGCTGGACGAACTGAAGCTGCGGGTGCAGCGGGCGTTGAATTACAACGAAGTGGCTTCGGAGGTCGTGTACCTCAAGAAGCAGTTGCGGAAAAAGTATCAGTTTACGCAACTCATCGGCACGTCGTCCAAGATGCAGGACGTGGTGAAGATGATCGAGAAGGTCGCGGATACGGACAGCACCATCCTGATTCTGGGGGAAAGCGGAACGGGAAAAGAACTGGTGGCACGGGCCTTGCATTTCAATAGCCGGCGGCAGTTCGCGCCGTTCATTCCGGTGAATTGCAGCGCGCTGCCGGAGACGTTGCTGGAATCGGAACTTTTCGGGCACCGCAAGGGGGCCTTCACCGGAGCCGTGGCCGACAAGAAGGGACTCTTTCAGGAGGCGGATGGCGGCACCATCTTTCTGGATGAGATCGGGACCATGCCGGCGATGCTGCAAAGCCGGCTGCTGCGGGTGCTGCAGGAGAAAGAGGTGCGGAGGGTGGGGGACAATTCGCCCGTTTACGTGAACGTCCGCGTCCTCGCCGCCACGAATGAAACCCTGGAGAAGCGCATCAAGGAAGGGACCTTCCGCGAGGATTTGTTCTACCGGCTGAATGTCATCCCGATTCACATGCCGCCTTTGCGGGACCGATTGGACGATATTCCGCTGCTGGTCTCTCACTTTCTGAAGGAGAAGGTTTCGCCGCGGAACGGGAAGCCGTATCAGGTCACGCGCCAGACGATGGAGGTGCTGTCCTCGCACGACTGGCCGGGGAATGTGCGGGAGCTGGAGAATGCGATCGAGCGCGCCTGCGCGTTGTGCGAAGAGAATACGATCCATGTGACCGATCTCCCGACGAATTTGCAGAAGTATATCGGGCAGGGATCGTCGGAGACGGTGATCGAAACGCGGAGCGGCACGCCGCCCGCCTCGATGATCGTCCTGTCGGACGCGCTCTATCCGCTGAATTTCGCGCCGCAAGCCACGGGCAAATCGAACACGACGGACAACGCCAATCCGGACGAGATCGCCACATTGAAGACTTTCCTGCGCGACCAGGAGATCGCCCACTTGCAAAAGATACTCGGCCGCTTCCAGGGGGATAAGGAACGCGCCGCCGAAGCGCTCGGCATCAGCCTGGCGACGCTGTATCGCAAGCTCGCCGAGGTGGATGAGCCCGCCTAGCGGCCGGACGGGCCTGCCAGTTTTTACTTTTCAATGCGGGCCGCATCCTTAGGATGCCCCCCCTGAACGGACGCCGACCCAGTCCGTAACGTCAAAACTCGTTTTATGCCATTGACTCACACCCGCGACCTGTTCGCGAAAGCCCTGAAAGGGAAGTATGCCCTGGGAGCCTTCAACGTTAACAACATGGAGCTGCTCCAGGCCATCATCGAAGCCTGCGAGGAAGAGAAGGCGCCGGTGATGCTCCAGATTTCCAAGGGAGCCCGCCAGTACGCGAACCCGGTTTACCTCCGCAAGTTGATCGACGCGGCCGTCAGCCTTTCCAATATCCCCATCGCCGTCCACCTGGATCACGGCGACACCTTCGAGCTGTGCAAGGAATGCATTGATGAAGGGTTCACCAGCGTCATGATCGATGGCAGCCACCTGTCGTTCGAGAAGAATGTCGAGGTCTGCCGCCGGGTGGTCGAATATGCCCACAAGCATAACTGCGTGGTGGAAGGCGAACTGGGCCAATTGGTCGGCGCGCAGTTCGACGAAGGCGAAGAGGGCGGCCATTACTCCGCGGGCGGCGTCTACACGCATCCGGACGAGGCGGTGAAGTTCGTGAAGGAAACGAAGGTCGATTCGCTGGCGGTGGCCATCGGCAATTCGCATGGCGCCTACAAGTTCAAGGGCGAGCAACACCTCGATTTAAACCGGCTGAAAGCCATCAAGAAGGCCCTCATGGACGCCGGGCTGGGCGATTATCCGCTGGTGCTCCACGGCGCTTCCAGCGTGCCGAAAGATTTGACGGCGGAGATCAATAAGTACGGCGGCAAGCTTGGCGAGGATACGGCGGGCGTTCCCGAAGCCGATATCGAAGTCGCCCGCCGCACGGGCTGCACGAAGGTGAACATCGATACCGACCTGCGCCTCGCGTTCACCGCGGCGGTGCGCAAGGTGATGTTCGAAAATCCGAAGGAATTCGATCCGCGGAAGTACGTCGGCGAAGCGCGCAAGAAGGTGAAGGAACTGGTGCGGCACAAGGTGCGCAATGTGCTCTGCTGCGCCGGGCACGCGTTCGACTAATCGCGCTGCATGCCTACCCGCGCGGAGATCGCCGCCCGGCTTCAGCAACTGGGTGTGGTCGCTGTCGTGCGCGCCCAGTCCGCCGAGCAGGTGCTTCCGCTTGCGGAGGCGCTGCTGGCGGGCGGGATCGAGGCCATCGAGATCACGCTGACTACGCCGAATGCGCTCCAGGCGATTCGGGAGGCGAGCGCGCGGTTCGGATCGAGGGCGTTGATCGGCGTGGGCACGGTGCTGGATGCCAGCACGGCCCGGGAGGCGATGGCGGCGGGCGCGAAATTCGTGGTGAGCCCGGTGGCGCATCTGGCGGTCGCCGCCGCCGCGCATGCCGGGGGTTGCCCGGTGATGCTGGGCGCGTACAGCCCCACGGAGTGCCAGCAGGCTTGGGAAGCCGGAGCGGACTTCATCAAGCTTTTCCCGGCGGACACCCTTGGCCCGGCTTACGTCAAGGCCATCCGGGCACCGCTGCCGCACCTGCGGATAGTTCCCACCGGCGGCGTCGACTTAGGGAATATCGAAGCATTCTTTAAGGCGGGTTGCGCGGCGGTGGGCGTCGGGTCATCGATGATCTCGCCGAAGCTTCTGGCCGCTGGGGACTGGCCGGGGCTGACCCGGCTGGCGGCACAGTATCGCGAGGCCGCGGAGCGCGCGCGAAGCGGGATGGCGGGCGATCGTCATTGACAGAGGCGCGCGAGAAAATACGGTGCGGCCATGTCGCGCGCGTTACGATGGATGGTTCTTCTGCTGGCCTTCGCGGCCAGCACTTGGCATTTCACCGGAATTAGTGCGGCCGAGCCGGCTCCGGTGCCCCGCACGATTGTCGTCAAGGCCGCGCATTTGGTGGACACCGCGGCTGGGGCGGTGCGGGCGCGCCCGGTGATTGCCATCCAGGGCGAGGCGATTCGTTCGGTCGAGTTCGGGGAGGGCGCGGCCATTCCGCCGGGCGCGACGGTGATCGATCTTGGGGAGGCGTGGATTCTTCCGGGCTTGATCGATTGCCATGTGCATCTCGCTTCGGATCGCGGCGGTGTGGAACGCACTCTGGGGGCGCTGGCGGATGGGCCAGCAGCCCAAGCGTTCGAGGCGGCGGTCAACGCGCGCAAGACGCTGGAGGCGGGTTTCACGACCGTCCGCAATCTCGGGGATCGCGATGGCGTGACGCTGGCACTGCGCGATGCGATAGCGACGGGCAAAGTGCCCGGGCCGCGCATTCTCGATGCCGGCACTTCCCTTTCGGCCACGGCGGGTCACATGGATCCGACACTCGGTTTTCGTGACGAATTGCACGACGCGCTCGACCGGCACGAGAACCTCTGCGATGGCTCCGACGATTGTCGGCGAGCCGTGCGCCGCCAGATCGCGCGCGGGGTGGACGTCATCAAGTTTGCGTCGACAGGCGGGGTGAACAGCCGTGTGGGGCTGGGGCTGGGCTCGCAGATGTTCGAAGACGAAGCTCGGGCGATCGTCGAGACCGCGCACCTGTACGGGCGCAAGGTCGCGGTGCATGCGCACGGCACGGACGGCATCGCGCTCGCGTTGAAAGTCGGCGCGGACTCGATCGAGCATGGGACGTTGCTCGACGAAGCGGGGATCGAGTTGTTTCTGAAGACGGGGGCTTACTACGTGCCGACGCTTTCGACGGTGAACGGGTATCTGGAGCGCCTGGCGAAGGATCCGAATGCTTACGAACCGGCCGTCAAAGAGAAGATCGAATGGCGCATCCGGGTGACGGGCGAGGCGCTGCGCAAAGCGTATCCGCGCGGAGTCAAGATCGCGTTCGGCACGGATGCCGGCGTGTCGAAGCATGGCCGGAACGCGGAGGAATTCCGCCTGATGATCCAGCACGGCATGACGCCGCTGGCGGCGCTGCAGGCCGCGACGGTCAATGCCGCCGACCTGCTCGGTTTGTCGAACAAGGTCGGACGCGTGGCGGCAGGCTGGCAGGCCGACCTGGTGGCGGTACCTGGTGATCCGCTGGCCAATCCGGCGGTGCTGGAAAAAGTTGGCTTCGTCATGAAGGGCGGGAGCGTCTTCAAGAATACTTTGGTCAAGGCCCCGTCCGCTGCCTCGGCCGAATAATCCTCCGCGATCCCTCCTCCGTTCCAGTGAGTCTTCCCGTGGCCGCGCTTCGGTTCGCCGGATCTTATTACCCATTGGTGCCATACCGCGTCTTCGGTTTCCCGTTACCGTCCACCCGCGCCGTTTCCGGCGGTTTGCGGGGCCGTCACCTGACGGTATCCCCAGCCATGCGGGAACGGCTTGAACCATTGGAATCGAAAATGAAACTCATGACTCATCTCGGCCGCCGCTCCTTGCTGGCGGCTCATCTCGCCCTAGCGCTGCTCAGTGCCGCCCAGGCGGGTGCCGCCATCACCGCCACCTTTAACCCCGCCACGAGGGTTCTGATCATCCACGGCGACAACGCGAACAACGTCATCACGGTCTCGCGGAACGCCGCCGGACAGATCTTTGTTAATTCCGGCGGCATTCTTATCACGGGAGGTGCGCCGACCGTGTCGAATACCTCGCTCATCCGCATCTTCGGCCTGGATGGGCAGGACACGCTGGCCCTGAATGAAGCCAGCGGTGCGTTGCCGCGCGCCCTGCTGTTCGGCGGGCCCGGGCACGACACGCTCACGGGCGGTTCGGGCGCGGATGAAATCTCGGGTGGAGCTGGCAACGACACCCTTCGCGGCATGGGCGGAGCAGACACGCTGTCCGGCGACCAGGATCGTGATACGCTCGTCGGCGGGCCCGGCATCGACAATCTCCTGGGCGGCACGCAAGACGACCAGATCGTCTGGAACCCCGGCGACGGCAACGATGTGATCGAAGGTGGCGCGGGCCTGGATGCCCTGGTGTTCAACGGTTCCGGCGGCAGCGAGATCATGGAATTGCTCCCCAATGGAGCTCGTCTTCGCGTCACCCGCAACCTTGCCAACGTCGCCCTCGATGCCGGCGGCATCGAGCAGGTGCTCGCCAACCTCGTCGGTGGAGCCGATCAAATCACCGTTCATTCTCTTGCCGGCACGGAAGTTTCGGTCGTCGAACTCGATCTCGCTCAGACTCCGGACACCACGACCGGCGACAACGTCAGCGATGCCGTTATTATTCAGGCCACCAACGGCGACGATGTCTTCGGCGCTTTCGGTGGCGCGGCGGGCGTCGAAGTTTTCGGGCTCTCCGCACGCATCAAAATCTTCGGCGCAGAAATCGCCCGCGACAATCTCGTCCTGAACGCTCTCGGCGGCGATGACGTGATCGACGCTTCCAGCATGCAATTGGGCGCGATCGGCCTCTCCTTCAATGGTGGCCTGGGTGACGACGTCCTTATTGGCGGTCCCGCCGGAGAGTTGTTTATCGGCGGCGACGGCGACGATGTCATCCTCGCCGGCGCCGGTGACGATACCGTCCTTTGGAATCCGGGCGACGATAACGACACGCTCGAAGGACAGGACGGATTCGACACGCTCGATTTCAACGGATCGAATGCCGCCGAGATTCTCCATCTCACCCCGGCCGGGGGCAGGCTTCACCTCACGCGCAACATCGCCAACGTCTTCATGGATAACAACGACATCGAGTCGTTCCAGATCGACCTCCTCGGCGGCGCGGATTCCGTCGTCGTCCACGATCTTTCCGGCACCGATGCCGTCGAGGTGAATGTGAATCTCGCCGCCAGCAATGGCGCCGGCGATGCTCAGCCCGACACTGTTGTCGTCAACGGCACCAATGGCGACGATGTCATCCTCGTGGTGGGTTCGGCCAGCGGCGTTTCCGCGCTCGGTCTTGCCGCCCAGGTCAACATCGCCGGCGGCGAAGCGGCGAACGACCGGATTATCGTCCACGCCCTCGGGGGCGACGATGTTATCGAAGCTTCCGGTCTCGAACTCGGCGCGATCGCTTTGACCGGCGATGGCGGCATCGGCCACGACGTCCTGGTCGGTGGCGACGGCGCGGACACGCTTATCGGCGGCGATGGCGACGACGTCCTCCTCGGCGGGCTCGGCGTCGACCTCCTCTTCGGCGGCCTGGGCGACAATATCGTCATCCAGTAACCCCTCAGCGCACGCTCCTAAAAAACGGCGCGCCGCGGTCCTGCCGGATCGCGGCGCTTTGATTTCCAGAATCCCGGCCGTTCCCGAAGCGCTCTAAAAAAGATACTTCGCCTCGACCAGGCGGCGCTCGATATTTTGCGCGATCGGGAGGGCGCGGGCGATGGCGTTGCTTTCAGTCTGGCCGACGAAGGATTCCATCTCCACGCGCAGCGCCGCCACCGTATCGCCGTTGCGGTCGCGGAGGGGCAGGGTGACGACGACACCCGGAGAGAGCTTGCCGAAATACTGGGCGTTGTCGCGGATGACGCTCTGCTCGGTTGCACCGCCAGGCATGCCGATTTCCTGCGGGTCGGTGCTGGAGATGACGGAGACCGTTTTTTCGCCCGGAGGAGTCGCGTAGATGCGCATGGCGAGAACGCGCGGATATTTCTCCTTCATCTCCCGGAGCACCGATTTGGCGAAGGATTCACGCGGAGTGTAGACGATGCGCGCGTCGGTGAAATAGCTCACGGAATCGGATTTCGTCCAGAAGCCGACCTTGCCGGAGGCAAAGCTGTTGTCGGTCATCGTGGGGATGACCTGTTTTCCGTTGAGGAAGCACTGGAGCTGGTTGCCCTTGCAGGCCACCTGCAGCTCGTGCCAGACGCCGGCGGGGATGGGCAGTTCCGGGCCGATCGGCGCGCTGCGCTGGCCGGCCACGATTTTAAAAAAGCGGAAGGTGTTCCCCTTGGCGCTGGCGCGGAGGTAGTAATAGTTCTGCGGGTCCTGATAACGGAAGGCGATCCCGGCCATTTGCTCGACCGCGCCGGAGACGCATTTGACGCGGGTGGTGAAGGTGAAATCGCCGAAGATTTCGTTGGTGTAGATGAGCATCGGATAACGCTCATCCGTGATGTCGCGAGAGATCTGGGCCAGGACGCTGCGCTGGGCGGGAGGCGCCGCGGCGGTCAGGGGCGCGATGGCGGACGGGACTTCGTCCGCCACCAATTGCCATCGACCTGGGGCCCCGGAGCCGCCGAGGGCGCTCTCGAATCCGGCGGGGAGACCGTTGGCGGCCTCTTTCGTGAAATCGAAAAAGATTTCCCCGGCTCCCGCGCGCGAAAGCGCGCAGAGTAGCCAGGCCAGCGCTGCGAGCCGTTCCATCATCTATTCGTAGATCATGTCGCTGATCGTACCTCCGGCGCGAATAAAGGGAAGCACATGCTCGGTGTACGGGGTGATCACATCCAGAATGTAGGGCTGGTCGGAATCGAGCATCCGTTGCAGGGCGGCGCGGAGGTCCTTCTTGTAAATGACCCGTTCGCACGGGACGTTGAAGCCCTTGGCTATCGCCACGTAGTCCGGGTAGATCTGCTTCATGTTCTCGGGGTCGCCGAGGTAGGTGTGGCCGCGGTTGCCTTGATAAAAGCGGTCTTCCCATTGCACGACCATGCCGAGGTGCTGGTTGTTCAGCACGATGGCCTTGGCGGCGATCTTCTCGATGTGCGCGGTGGCCAGCTCCTGAATGTTCATCAGGAACGAGCCGTCGCCATCGATATCGATGACCTGTTTGTCCGGGCAGGCCACTTTCGCGCCGAGGGCGGCCGGGTAGCCGTAGCCCATCGCCCCGAGGCCGGCGCTGGTCAGGAACTGGCGCGGGAACTTGAAGTCGTAATACTGGCCGGCCCACATCTGGTGCTGGCCCACGCCGGTGGTGATGATGGCATCGCCCTTCGTCAATTCGTAGAGCAACTGGATGGCATGCTGCGGGAGGATGACCTGGCTGGCATCGCCCCCCATGAAGTCGCGGACATGCTGGGATTTGAGCACCTCATCGTTCACGCGATAGCGCAGCGGGGCCCGGACCTTCCACGCCGCGATCTGCTCGTGCCAGGCGGTGAACTTTTTCTGGATCGGCCGGGCCTGAACCAATTCGTTCAGGCGCTTCAGGGCGTCTTTGATATCGCCCACCACCGGGAGATGGACCAAACGGTTCTTGTTGATCTCGGAGGCATCGATGTCGATGTGAACCAGGGTGCCCTTTTCGCAGAACTTCTCGACCTTGCCGGTGACGCGGTCGTCGAACCGCACGCCGAAGGCCAGGAGCAGGTCCGCGCCGGGCGTCCCGTTTTTGGGGTCGCCGTTGACCGCCCAGTTGGCATAGGCGGTGCCGTGCATGCCGAGCCACTTGAGCGAGAGCGGATCCGTCTCGGGGAAGGCGCCGCAACCCATGATGGTGGAGGTCACCGGAATCTGCGTCGCCCGCGCAAACTGCCGCAATTCCTCCGCCGCGTGGCCGGAAATGATCCCGCCGCCGATGTAGAGCACGGGACGCTCGGCCTTCTCGATCAGGCCGATGATTTCCTGGAGCGCCACATCGTCGGCCCGGCGGAAGGGATTGTAGCCCCGGAGGTTGACCTCCTTCGGCCAGAGCGGCTGGGTTTCCGCTTGCTGAATGTTTTTCGGGACGTCCACCACGACCGGGCCGGGGCGGCCGGTTTGCGCGATGTGAAAGGCCTCCTTCACAATGCGGGGGATGTCGTTGACGTTGGTCACCAGAAAGCTGTGCTTCACGACCGGAAGGGTCATGCCGAAAAAGTCGGTTTCCTGGAACGCGCCTTTGCCGATCATCGCCTGCGGCACCTGGCCGGTGATGGCGATGACGGGGATGGAATCCATGTAGGCATCGGCGAGGCCGGTGACGAGGTTGGTGGCTCCCGGGCCGCTCGTGGCCATACACAGTCCGGCCTTGCCCGTGGCGCGGGCATAGCCTTCGGCGGCGAAGACCCCGCCCTGCTCGTGGCGCGGCAGGATGGTGCGGATTTTGGAACGGGTCAGGGCCTGGTGGAACTCCATGCTCGCGCCGCCCGGGTAGGCGAAGATGACTTCCACCCCTTCGCGCTCGAGGGCTTGCACCAAAATGTCGCAGCCCTTGGTTCTTGGGCCAAGCTCGCCCCGCTCGGGGCTGGCGGCGGATTTCGGACTCTCCAACGTTTCTTGACTCATATAACTGAATACTGTTCTCGGGCCGGCCGGTCGGGATCAATAAAAAACCCACGACCGTTTCCAGCCGTGGGTTTTTGTCGAGATTCTCCGGTCAGGAACGACAAGCACCCGCAGCGTCGAAGCCTACGGCTACGACGACGGTTACTGCTTGTACGTTCGACAGGAACATCGAAAGCGCACTGTGCCAGATCAGGCTCGCTGCGTCAAGGGAAAACCGAGCAAAACCAGCCTGGCGCGTTGAGTGCTCCCCGGCCTCCGGTAACATTTAGCCGTGAGTCAAAACGTGCATGCCGGCCGCGTTCGCGCTCGCTCCGCCGACATGGTTCGGGCATTTTTGTCCGATGCAAGACGGTCGCCCGAAGAATGAGCCGCCCCAGCCAGTCGATCCGAATATTCAGATCAAGTTTACCTTGATCTTCGCGTTCCTGGCGGCCATCCCGTTCGTGCTGTTCTATTTCTTCGGGCTCGAGAGCAAGCCGGCGGCCTCGGCGGCGGATATCCCCGAAGCCGGCTTTCGCCGGGTCGAAACCGAGGCCGGGCTCAATTTCATCCACCATACCGGAGCAGCCGGCGAGAAGCTGCTCCCGGAAACGATGGGTGGCGGATGTGCGTTCCTCGATTTCGATGCCGACGGCGATCAAGATGCGCTGCTGGTGAACTCATCCGATTGGCCGTGGTCGGCCGCTCCGGTGAAGACCGCCCCGTTCGCGCTGTTTCTGAACGATGGGCGGGGTCAGTTTGAGGAGTCGAACGCGGGGGCCGCCCTCGATTTCCAACTCTACGGCATGGGCGTGGCGGTGGGCGATATCGACAACGACGGGTTTCCCGACCTTTTCCTCACGGGCGTGGGGAGCAACCGCCTGTTGCGCAATGAAGGCGGGCAGCGGCTGGCAGACATCACCGCGGCCGCCGGACTGCCGGTGGCCAGCACGAACTGGAGCACCAGCGCCGCTTTTTTCGACTTCGACCGGGATGGCGATCTGGACCTGTTCGTCTGCAATTACATTCAGTGGTCGCGGGAATTGGATCTGAGCAACGATTATCGGCTGCCCGGTGTCGGCCGCGCCTATGGGCCGCCCATGAATTTCGCGGGAACCTTCCCGATGCTCTATCGCAACGACGGCGGACGATTCACGGAAATTTCCGCGCCCGCCGGTTTGCAAAAGACCAACCGGGCGACCGGCCTGCCTTTGGCCAAATCCCTCGGCGTCGCGCCGGTCGATCTGGATGGAGATGGCTGGCTGGATCTGGTGGTGGCCAACGACACAGTGCAGAATTTCGTCTTTCACAACGACCGGAACGGGCGGTTCTCGGAGATCGGCGGCAAGAGCGGCGTGGCCTACGACCCGTTCGGCAGCGCGCGGGGCGCGATGGGCATCGACACGGCGCGGCTCTACGATGACGACCGCCTGGCCATTTCGATCGGCAATTTCGCGAACGAATCGACGGCGCTCTACATTGCCTCGCAGGACCCCTTGTTCTTTACGGACGAAGCGCTGGCGGCGGGCATCGGCGCCCCGACCCGCACTCGCCTGACGTTCGGCGTCTTTTTCTTCGACTACGATCTCGATGGCCTGCTCGATCTGCTGACGGTCAACGGGCATATCGAACCGGAGATATCCAAGGTGCGGCCGGATCAACAGTACGCCCAGGCCGCGCAGCTTTTCTGGAGCAGCGGGCGCGGGTTTCGCCAGGGAGGGTTCAGCCTCGTGCCGGAGGAAAAATGCGGCGCGGATCTCTATGCCCCGATGCCTGGGCGCGGCTCCGCGTTCGCCGACATTGATGGGGATGGCGACCTTGACCTGCTCATGACCCAGGTGGGAGGGCCGCCCCGGCTGCTGCGCAACGAGCAAGCCTTGGGGCGTCATTGGCTGCGCCTGCAACTGGCGGGGACGAAATCGAACCGCGACGCCATCGGCGCCGTGGTGAGCCTGAAGGTGGGGGAGCGCATGATCGTCCGGCAGGTCATGCCGACCCGCGGCTATCTCTCCCAATCCGAATTGCCGCTCACCTTCGGACTCGGCTCGGCGACAGAGGTGCAGGATGTGCGCGTGACCTGGCCGGACGGCTCGAAGGAAACCTTGACGGGACTGAAGATCGATTCGCTCAATCGCGTGACTCAACGGTGATCCGGCCCGGCGTCGCGCCGGGCGAACCAGGCGGTGTGGCCGGTTTTGGGCGGCTGCGCGGCCAGAATGGCGCGCGCGCGAACCAGCGCTTCATCCAGCGTGGCGACCACGTTTTCCGGCCCGACCAGTTCGAGAAACCCCGCCTTATCCATGGTGAAATAGGGCTGCGCGTGCGGCCCCACCAGCACCAGATGTTTGCCCCGGCGGGAGAGCTTGCCGTGCAAATCCTCCAGGGCGGTCAACCCGGTGGCGTCCATGGCCAGGACCTGCCGCATGCGGAGCACCAGAACTTCGGGCGGCTGCCCCAGGCGCTGGAGCGCGGTTTCCAGTTTGTCCGCCGCGCCGAAGGTGAAGGCTCCGAACAGCTTGAAGACTTGCACGCCGGGCGGGACTTCCTTGCCCCGGATCGAATCGTGCGCGCCCTCGGTCTCGGTCGATTCATCGACGTGGGTGATTTGCGTATTCTCGGAGATGCGCTTGATGAACAGAATGGCGGCCAGGACCATGCCGACTTCGACCGCCACCGTCAGATCGATCAGGACGGTCAGGACGAAGGCAGTGAGGAACACGACGGCGTCGCTCCGCGGCCAGCGGCCCAGACGGGCAAATTGCCGCCACTCGCCCATGTTGAAGGCGACGAACATCAGAACGGCGCTCAAGGTCGCCAGCGGGATGTGCCGGGCCAGCGGCGCGAAGACGAGAACGATGGCCAGCAGGGTCAACGCGTGGATCATCCCGGCGACCGGTGTCCGCCCGCCCACTTTCACGTTCGTCGCCGTGCGGGCGATGGCTCCCGTCGCGGGAATCCCGCCGAACAAGCCGCTGGCGATATTGGCCAGGCCCTGCGCGAAGAGTTCCTGGTTGCTGTCGTGCCGGTCGTCGATCATCCCATCGGCCACGACGGCGCTGAGCAGCGATTCGATGGCGGCCAGGAGCGCGATGGTGAAGGCCGGGCGGATCAAATCGTAAAGGGCGGGCCAGGAAATGGCTGGAAAGGCGGGCACGGGCAGCCCTTGGGGGATGCCGCCGAAGCGGGAGCCGATGGTGTCGACCGGCAGTTTCAAGGCCAGCACGGCGAACGTGCCGGCCGCCAGGGCCACGACGGATCCGGGAACGCGGCGGGCCCAGGACTTGGGCCAGAGGATGAGCATCGCGAGCGAGATAGCCGCGAGGAGCAGGGTCGGCCAGTGGAGCGTCGCGGCATGCTCGGCATAGGCTTTCACCTTTTCGACGAAATCGGCCGGGACTTTCTCCATGCGGAGGCCGAAGAAGTCCTTGATCTGGGTGCTGAAGATGATGACGGCGATGCCGGCGGTGAAGCCGGTGGTGACGGGGTGGGGGATGAACTTGATCATGCCGCCGAAACGGGCCAGCGCCATGACGATGAGGATGACCCCGGCCATGATCGTGCAGATGATCAGGTTGGCGAGGCCGTACTGGGCGATGGTGGCGTAGACGATGCCGACGAAGGCTCCGGTGGGTCCGCCGATCTGGACGCGGGAGCCGCCCAGGGCCGAAATGATGAAGCCCGCCACGATGGCGGTGTACAGGCCCGCCTTGGGGTCCACGCCGGAGGCGATGGCAAAGGCCATCGCAAGGGGCAGGGCGACGATCCCGACGGTGAGCCCGGCGGTGAGGTCGGCCGTGAAATCCTGCCGGGTGTAGCCCTGGAGCGCGGACCAAAGGCGCGGTTTGAAAGAGAAGAGAGGCTGGCGTTCCGCACTCATGCCCAAGCCGCGCGCGCCGTGGGCGGATGCGCGGCCGGCCTGAGTCCGGCCCGATGGGCGGGAATTCGAACTAGGGGTTGATGCACCGCACCGCCTTCCACAGCACGCTGATCGGCTCGCAGATTTCGATCTCGACGCCGGCTTCGGACATCAACGCGCGCAAATTCAGATCAGTCTTGAACCCAAGGCGGTAACAGAGGGGGGAGTAGAGCTTTTCGAGCGTGCCCATGACGGGGTGTTCGCTCTGGAAGTGGTTCAAAAAGACGAGGTATCCGCCCGGTTTGCAGACGCGCTTCATCTCGCGCACGACCTGGACGGCGTCCGGCACGGTGCTGATGAAGTAGGCGGCGAAGACGCGGTCGAAACTCTGGTCGGGAAAATCGAGGCGGGTGGCGTCCATCTTCTGGAGCTTGACCTTGCGCAGGCCGAGCGTATTGGCCCGCTCGCGCGCCTTCTCGAGCATGCCCTGGGAGAGATCGATGCCGGTGAAGTCGATATTGCGGGGCAGCAAGGGGAGGGAAAGGCCGGTGCCGATGCCGACTTCCAGCAGTTTCGCGTCGGGAAACAGCTCGAGCAGCTCGGGGCCGAGTTCACGGCCGCTTTGAAAGACCTTGCCGAAGAGAAAGTCATACACACCTGAGTAGGTATTGTAGACCCTCTCCATGTACTCCACACTCATATTGTAATGCTGACCCGTCCCAACCAGACGTACATAATTCATTTCCGGCCAGCCGTAAACCGAGAATTCAGGCGATCTGCGGAGCAGCCGGCCGGAACCCGGGAGACGCTTGCAAGGGGTGCTTGGGCAATCGATGGGCGATTCGGGTGCCGGGTTCTGGGCTGGGCGGCGGGAAGGCGATCTGGTAGAGGGGGAGCTGCGTATGGCGCGCGTGACGACGGTTTATCCCATTTCGGGGGAGGATGTGATGGCTCTGCCGGTGAGGGGGCTGGCGGGCGCGATCGGGTATTACGAGACGACGCTGGGGTTTTCCGTGGTGCGGCAGGATGGGGCGGCGGCGGTGTTGGCGCGCGACGGCGTTCAGATCGGGTTGGTTTTGAAGGCGGATCATGCGCCGGGGAAGGCGGGGTCGCTGGCGTTTGGGGTGGACGATATCGAAGGGATGCATCGCGAACTGGAGGGGAGCGGCGCGCATCCGGGGAAATTCGGCGTGGACGAATGGGACGGCCAGCGGCATCGAACGTTCTTTGTGCGAGAGGATGGAAACGGCTATTGCTACTGTTTTCATTGTCCGCTGACCGCAGGGGAAAGCTGAGGAGAGAGTTTGTATGATGACTGTGTTCATGAGATTGGTTTTGCTGCTGGGCTTGGCGTGGCCGGGGGTCGCGCGGGCGGAGACCTTCGCGGAGCGGCTGGGGTGGCCGGAGGGGACGATCGCGGTGATTTTGCATGTGGACGATGTGGGGATGTCGCATTCGTCGAACCTGGGGGCGATCCAGGCGGTCGAGAAGGGGGTGGCGAGTTCGTTCGCGATCATGATGCCGTGCCCGTGGGTGCCGGAGATCGCGCGCTGGGTGGCGAAGAATACGAACGTGGACGCGGGCCTGCACCTGACGCTGACTTCGGAATGGCAGATTTATCGCTGGGGGCCGCTGGCAGGGAAACCGGCGGTGCCGGGATTGGTGGACCCGGAGGGATGCCTGTGGCGATCCGTGCCGCAGGTGGCGGCGCACGCGACGCCGGATGAGATCGAGCGGGAGATTCGCGCGCAGATCGAGCGGGCGGAAGGGATGGGGTTGCCGATCACGCATCTGGATTCGCACATGGGGACGCTGTTCGCGCGGCCCGATTATTTCGAGCGCTTCATGAAGGTGGGGATCGAGAAGCAAATCCCGATCCTCGCCGTGGGCGGCCACATGACCTACGTGTCGAAAAACGAGCCGGAAGCGGCAAAGGGGTTGCGTGCGCTGGTGCCGAAAATCTGGAACGCGGGATTGCCGGTGCTGGACGATTTGCACACGGGCTGGTCGGGGCCGGATACGCCGGCGAAATTGCAAGCCGTCTTGAACGAACTCAAACCGGGCGTGACGGAAATCCTTTTTCACGCCTCGGTGCCGACGGAAGAATTCCCGCTCATCACCGGCTCCCACGCAAACCGCAAAGCGGACCTCGACGCGCTGACCAGCCCCGAAACGAAGGCAATTCTCGAACGCCGCAAGATCGTGGTGACGACCTGGCGCGAATGCATGGAACGGCGGCGGCGGGCGCAGCCGATTGATGAGGCGACCTGGAAGTGAGGAATTTTGTCAGATCACTCAGCGAACCAGTTTCGCTCGGTTGATTCTCATTTGCTCAAAGATGCAAGGAACTTTCTTTTGCGTTCTTCCTCCATCGCGGTGAGCCTGCGCACGCTTTGTCGGCACTCTGGGCCGAACATCCTCGCAAGATCCTTCAGGTGCAACCGCACGAATTCCACTAAAGCCTGTATCCCACAATCCGCATCGGGAGGGTTCACGTCCAGAAGTGTAGCAACGTGGTAAACCTGCCACCACTTTCCAGGGGTGTGCTCCGCTGCGATGTCTGCGAGGAACTGGCCGCGATCACACAGGAAGCGCAGCAAAAAACCATTACCTTCAACCACAACCCAACTAAAGCCGAAATGCGCCGCGTCATAGTGTGAGCGCACTATTCTCAAAGTCGCATCATACTTCAGCAACCCCTGTTGCAAATTTTCGACGATTTCGTCGCGGTAGCTCATGCACCACCTTGGCCGCTTTTGAGCTGATTTCAACAGGGCGTGAGTCAGCTAGTCCGCAAGTCGAGAGTGAAGGGGAGTTTCGCGTTTTTGGGTTCGGAGGGCGGCGCGAAGGTGCCCTGGGTGGCGGCGTGGGTGGAGAAGCGGGAGAGGCGGCGGCTCTCGGCTTCGTAGGCGTTGACGGGGAAGCTGGCGTAACTGAGGCCACCGGGGTGGGCGACGTAGTAGGCGCAACCGCCGAGGCTGCGTTTATTCCAGGTGTCGTAGAGATCGAAAGTGAGCGGCGTGTGGACGCCTATGGTGGGCTGGAGGCACTCCGGGGGCTGCCAGGCGCGGTAGCGGACACCGGCGACGGCTTCGCCATTGGTGCCGGTGGGGTGGAGCGGCAGGCGGCGGCCATTGACGGTGAGGGCGAATCGGTCGCCGATGAGGCCGCGGGCCTTGACCTGGAGGCGTTCGAGCGAGCTATCGACGTAGCGCACGGTGGTACCGCCGCCAGGTTCTTCACCGAGGACATGCCACGGTTCGAGCGCGGTGCGGAGTTCGACCTGGACATCGCGTTGGGCGAAATCGCCGATGCGGGGGTAGCGGAATTCGAAGTGGGGCGCGAACCATTCGAATTCGAAGGGATAACCGGAATCGCGCAGGTCGCGGACGACATCCTTGAAATCGGTCTCGCAGAAGTGCGGGAGCATCCAGCGGTCGTGAATGTCGGTGCCCCAGTTCACCAGGCTGTTTTTGTACGGTTCGCGCCAGAACTTGGCGACCAAGCCGCGGAGCAGGAGATGCTGGGCGAGGCTCATGCGCGCGTGGGGCGGCATTTCGAAGGCGCGCATTTCGACGAGGCCGAGGCGGCCGGTGGCGCTTTCGGGGGCGTAAAGTTTGTCGATGCTGAATTCGGAGCGGTGGGTGTTGCCGCTGGCATCGATGAGGAGGTTGCGGAAGAGGCGGTCGCACAGCCAGGGCGGGGCATAGCCGAGCGTGGCGAGGTTGCGATCGAGTTCCTTGAAGGCGACTTCCAGTTCGTAGAGGGAATCGTGGCGGGCTTCGTCGATGCGCGGCGCTTGCGAAGTGGGGCCGATAAAGAGTCCGCTGAAGAGCCAGCTCAACGAGGGATGGTTCTGCCAATAGGTGAGCAGCGAGCGGAGCAGGTCGGGCCGGCGCAGGACCGGTGAATCCTGCGTGACTTCGCCGCCGATGATGATGTGGTTGCCGCCGCCGGTGCCGGAATGGCGGCCATCGAGCATGAATTTCTCGGTGCCGAGGCGGGTCTGGCGGGCTTCTTCGTACAGGATGGTGGTGCGCTCGACGAGTTCGTCCCAGGATTTGCTGGGGTGAAGATTGACTTCGATGACGCCGGGGTCGGGGGTGACGGCGAGCTTGTTGATGCGCGGGTCTTTGGGCGGGGGCTCGCCTTCGAGAATGATGGGCAGGCCGAGCACGGAGACGGCGTTTTCGATGCCGGCGACGAGATCGAGGTAATCCTCCGCGGCGGCGACGGGCGGCATGAAGACATACAACCGGCCATCGCGTGCCTCGACACAGAGGGCGGTGCGCGCGACCCACGGAGCGCTTTCGCCCGGCTGCGGCCGCCGATCCGGCTGGTCGGCAGAGCGCAGCGGCTCGTCGGGTTCGCGCCCCGCGGGCGTGTCGCCGCCGGGGCCGACCGTGGAGCGTCCTTGGACGAGCTGGTTGAGTGGCTGCTGGCTCGCGCCGGCACCGGGGCGACCTGACGAAGTTGCCGGGAGGAACCGCTGGCGGTACGGGAATTCCTTGGGCAACGCGGGCAGCCGCTGGGAGGGATCCTGCGGATAATCCCACGGATAGTCGCGATCCGCGACCCAGGGAATCGAATCGAGCGGGAGGCGGAGGCCCATCGGCGAATCGCCGGGGATCAGCCAGAGAATGTCCTCATCGCGGAGGAACCAGGCGCCAGATATCCAGCCGGGCTGGTTGCCGTGCCAACCGCGCCGGAGCGGCAGACAGTAACCGGTGACTTCGCCGAGGCCCTTCTGAAAGAGCTGGGCGAGGCGATCCCGCTCCAGTTTGTCTTTCAGATTCGATTTTTCGGGCGTGACGTTCGAGGGAAGCCGGCGCTCTTTCCAGGTGTAATAGAAAACGTCCTCATAGCCCGGCATCATGTGCTTCGGGTTCACGCCGATGGTGCGGGCGATGCGGTCGAGGAGGAGCTTCGCGTCGCGGGCGGTGTGGCCGTAGTCGCGCGATTCGTCGGCGATGAGCGAGGCGTCGCGCCAGATGGGGACGCCATCCTTGCGCCAATATGCGCCCAAAGACCAGCGGGGCAATTGTTCGCCGGGATACCATTTGCCCTGGCCGTAATGGAGCAGCGCGCCCGGCGCGAACTTTTGGCGCAGGCGGCGGATCAATTCGCCGGAGAGGACGCGCTTGCGCTGGGACGCGGCGATGAAATTCCATTCGGGGCCGTCGGGATCGTCGATCGAGACGAAGGTGGGCTCGCCGCCCATCGTGAGACGGACGTCGTGCTTGACGAGGTCTTCGTCGATCGCATGGCCCAGCGATTCGATCTGGCTCCACTGCGCGTCGGTGTACGGCTTCGTCACGCGCGGCGACTCGAACACGCGGGAAACCCTCATCTCGTGGTGCAGCTTGGACTCGCACGGGTCGGTCGCGCCGCTGACGGGCGCGGCGGTGCTCGGTTCGGGCGTGCAACTGAGCGGAATGTGGCCTTCGCCCGCGAGCAGGCCGCTGGTGGGATCGAGGCCGACCCAGCCCGCGCCGGGGAGGTACACTTCGCACCAGGCGTGGAGGTCGGTGAAATCGACGGTCGTACCGCTCGGGCCATCGAGCGATTTCACGTCGGGAGCGAGCTGAATGAGGTAACCGCTGACGAAACGCGCCGCGAGCCCGAAATGCCGGAGCAATTGGACGAGCAGCCAGCCGGAATCGCGGCAGGAGCCGCTGCGCTTGGTCAGCGTATCCTCCGGCAGTTGGACGCCAGGCTCGAGGCGGATGAGGTAGCCGATGTCCTTCTGGAGCTGTTGGTTGATGGCGACGAGGAAATCGATGGTTCGGAGTTCGCTGGGCGCGGCGGGCGCTGCTCCGGCGGCCGAGGTTCCAGACAAAGGCAGGTGGCCGCCTTGGTGATGGACGTCGAGGCGATGAAGGGCTTCGGGGGCGGCCGCGTGGGGTACTTTAGCCGAGGGGCCGAGAATGCTGCGGCGAAGGCCCGCGAGATAGGCTTCGAGCTTGGGCGTCAGCGGGCACGCTTGGAGAAAGGGCGCGAGGTCTTTGCGCAGCGCGGCCTCGTATTCAAAGGGGAAGTGACCGGCTGAATCGTCGAGGAAGAAATCGAACGGATTGTAGACCGCCATTTCCGCGACGATCTCGATCTCGACTTTGAGTTCCGAGAGCTTGTCGGGGAAAACCAGGCGGGCATTCCAATTGGAGAACGGGTCCTGCTGCCAGTTGATGAAATGTTCGCCGCCGGTGATCCGCTGCGAATAACTGAGAATGCGGTTGCGGCAATGCGGCGCGGGCCGCAGACGCACGACGTGCGGGCCGTGGCCCACGGGGCGGTCGTAGGTGTAGTGCGTCTTGTGGTAAAGGGCGACGTGGATGGCCAAGGTGATCGGTGGGTTAAATTTTCTAGGCGAGTGGCGGTTCCGGGTGGGTTCAGAACTACGCCGCCAGCGGCTCCATATAGCGGATGCGCTTGTTGACGTCAGTATTGATCGAGTGGTACGGCTGGGTGAGATTGCCGGACGCGAAGAGCGTCTGGCGCAGATGCTCCATGTCGTCCTCGCCGATGGCATCCGTAAAGATCGGCTGGAGATACTGGATGCCGAGGCGGCTCGGCTTCATCAATTTCGGGTCGTAGAGTTCTGGATGCATGCGGCGAGCGTGGATCAAGCCCCAACGATCGCGGAAGCGGTTTGCGTCGTACCCCTCGACGTGGAAGCCCTTGGTCGCATTGTACTGCAAAATCGAGACGGAATTGTTGCGGCCTTCGATCAGCAACTCGACCGCTTTCGCGCCGAGAGCGGCGGCGTAGAAGCGGTCGAAAAGAATCGGGCGGCCGCCGCGTTGCGTATGCCCGACTTTACGGGTGAAGATTGCTTCGCGGGCGGATTCGCCGCGGCGGTAAAGCTGGAAGTATTTGTCGCCGATCATCTGGATGAGCTTCGCGCGCAACGCTTCGGCGGCACCGGTGAGCTGGACGTTGCCCGCCGGGTCGGTGGTCTTGCTTTCGGCGCCGAGTTCGCGGCCCTGCTCGTCCACGATGCCTTCGCCACAGACGATCACGACATTCTTCTGCAAGTCGTAGATGTGCTTCACGCTGGCGACCAAATGTTCGAGATCGAGCGGATGCTCGGGAACGAGCACCAAGTCTGGACGGCCATAGGACGATCCCAGGGCGATGTAGCCGGAGTGGCGGCCCATGACTTCAACAATCGCGATGCGGCGATGGCTCTCGGCGGTGGTGCGGATGCGCTCGACGCCGCTCGCCGAGACGAAGACCGCCGTGGCGTAGCCGGGCGTCACATAATTAACCATCTGATCGAGCTGGTAGACGGCTCGCGACTCCGTCTTTTTGTAGCGGAAGCCGCTCTTGGAAGCGGCGTCATTGACGCGGGCATACTCGTCCGGCTCGCTCGGATAATTCTGGCCGAGGTCGTTGTCGATGGTTTTCGGGGCGAGGACGGTCGGCAGGCGGTCGGCGAGCGGCTGGAGGCCGTTCAAAGTACCGTCGCCGCCGACGCAGATCAGCCCATCAATGCGGAGCTTTTTCAGGCGGTCCACGATCTCATCGAGCCGCGTGTGCTCGTTCGGATCGACGAAATCGCGGGAGGAACCGATGAGCGTGCCGCCCTTGGTGGGATCGAGTTCGGGAATCTCCTGGTAGAGCGGGTTCAGGTGAACGTGCGGCACCTTCGGATTGAACAGGCTGTTGAAGCCTTTGATCAAGCCGATGACCTCGACGCGCAGTTCGCAGGCGCGGATGACCGCGCCGTGGATCGTGGCATTCAGCGCCGGGGTGTCGCCGCCGGCGGTCAGGATTCCGATGCGCTTCATGCGGATTGCGATTGCGATTGCGACTGCGATTGGCTCCGGCGCCGCGTGGGTTTCGGAGTCTTGAAGGCGAAGAACGTTTCGAAAATGCCGGTGCCGACGTCGTTCACCTTGTCCTGGAGTTCGTCCAGATACTCGTGCAGACCGTCATCGATGATTTCATCGACGCCGGTGAACGAGAGGTCGGAACAAAGCTGGCCAAGCAGCTTTTCCGGTTTGTGCCGGAACGTGCCCAAGGGCGTCCCGGAAATCTGGTGCAGGGAATCGCGCGCGGCCAGCAGGCTGAAATTAATCGCGCGCGGAAACTCGCGATCCAGCAACAAAAACTCCACCACCCCCTTCGGCGAGATTCGGCCGTGCCGCTTCCGATACATCTCGAACGCGCTCGCGGAGCGCAAAACGGCGGCCCACTGGAGGTCGTCGAACGGCGTGCCGACATCCTGCGCCGAGCGGAGCAGGATAAAATATTTCACGTCGAGAATGCGGGACGTCTTGTCCGCCCGCTCGAGCATCCGCCCCATGTGGAAAAAGTGCCAGGGTTCGCCATGCGTCATCGTGGCGGCCGTGATGCCGTTAAAGAGGTGGCTCTCGTTTTTGACTTCCGTGAAGAAATCGTGCGCGTTCGCGATGCGGTCGGGGCTTTCGGAAGCCTCGCGCACCTTGAGGTAAAACTTGTTCAACTGCAGCCACATCTCCGAAGAGATGATCTCGCGAATGGTGCGCGCGTTCTCCCGGGCGCCGCGGACGCAGGAGAGGATGGAATTCGAGTTGTCGGCGTCGAAGGTGAGAAAGTGAATGACGTTCGCCTGGGTCGGCTGCCCGTATTTCTTTTCGAAGGCCTCATGGTCCCCCGTGGTGCTGACGAGCGGCAGCCACTGCTGATCCTCGCCGGAGGAGGCATCGAGCATGAGCTGCAAGTTCACGTCGATAAAGCGCGCGACGTTTTCGGCGCGCTCGACATAGCGGCTCATCCAGTACATCGAATCGGCGACGCGGCTTAGCATGGCTCGGAGAGGGCAGGGGATCGGGAGGCGTGGCTCAAGCGGCGGCCTTTCTTCGACTGGGCTTGGCGTGGCCGTTCTCCGGCACTTCGGATTCCACCGTGGGCGTATCGGTCAGCACCCACGTATCCTTGCTCCCGCCCCCCTGCGAGGAATTCACCACCAGCGAACCCTTCTTGAGGGCGACGCGCGTCAAGCCACCCGGCAGCACGAAAATCTCTTTCCCATAAAGAATGTACGGGCGGAGATCGACGTGGCGGCCTTCCAGATGATCCTCGATCAAAGTCGGCACTCGCGAGAGCGCCAGCGTGGGCTGCGCGATGTAATTGCGGGGATTGGCTTTCACCTTCTCGGCGAACTCGGCGCATTCTTCCCGGGTCGAATGCGGCCCCACCAGCATGCCGTAGCCCCCGGACTCGTTGGCCGCTTTCACGACGAGTTCGGGAATATGTTCCAAGACATACTTCAAATCCGCTTCTTCAGAGCAGATGTACGTCGGGACATTCGGCAGAATGATCTCCTCGCCGAGGTAATACTTTACGATGCGCGGGACGTAGGCGTAGACGACCTTGTCGTCCGCGACGCCACCGCCCGGAGCATTCGCCAGGGCGACATTGCCCCTTTGGTAAACTTCCATCAGTCCCGGCACGCCGAGCACGGAATCGGCCCGGAAGCATTTGGGATCCAGGAAATCGTCATCGATCCGTCGGTAAATGACATCGACGCGCTCGAAGCCCTGCGTGGTGCGCATGCAGACGTTCCCGTCATCGATGACCAGGTCGCGCCCCTCTACCAGTTCGATGCCCATCTGCTGCGCGAGAAACGAATGCTCGAAATAGGCGGAATTGTAGATGCCGGGCGTCAGCAGCACGCACCGCGGCTGCGACACATGGTCCGGTGCGAGGAATTCCAGCATGTCCCGCAACCGGCTGGGGTAACTCGCGACGGGGCGGATTTTCGACTGCGCGAAAACCTGCGGGAACATGCTCTTCATGATCGCGCGGTTTTCCAGAACGTACGAGACCCCCGAAGGGCAGCGCAGGTTATCCTCGAGGACGTAAATGCGCCCGTCACGGTGCCGCACCAAATCGGTGCCCGTCACATGGCACCAGATGCCGCGCGGGGGATTGAAGCCCTTGCACTGCTCGCGGTAGGCCTTCGAGGAGAGAATGATATCCGGCGGCAAAACCCCGTCCTTCAGGATGCGCTGATTGTGATAGAGATCGTCGATGAAGAGGTTCAGGGCGGTGATCCGCTGCTTGAGGCCCTTCTCGATGCCGCTCCATTCGGAAGCCGAGACGATGCGAGGTATAAGATCGAAGGGGAAAATCTTTTCCGTGCCGGCCCGCTCGCCGTACACGTTGAAGGTGATGCCCATTTGCATCAGGGCGCGCTCCGCCGCCCGCTGCCGGTTCGTCAACTCGCCGTGGGGGAGGGATTCGAGGTTCGCCGCGAGACGCCGCGCCGCCGAGCGCGGAGTGCCGTCCTCCCCGAACATCTCGTCGAAAAAGTCGCCCACCTCGTACGACTGAAAGTCCATGCAAAATCCAGTCTGCCATCCTCGCGGAACATCCCGTTCCGCCCGCGCCGGAAATCCTGTCCGTGCGCATCGACAGCAGTTTTTGCCAGCTTAGCAACGGCCATGCCATCCGGCCAGCCTCAATCCAGCGCGGCCCCCGCCCGGCCTCGCCGGCAGTCGCTCAGAACGGAAGGTTTAGCCGCGAGATTCAGCCCCTCGCGGACGGCTCGCTGGCGGCGCGATCTCCCGCGCAACACTCACCGAACCACCCGGTTCCACAAGGGCGAAGGCACATTTCTTCTCTCTTGCCGGGACCGCTCAAGCCCGGCCCTCGATGCCTCGGCCCTGGCTCGATCCCCGCCAGACCTTTGTCCTTCGTTGCCGACGGCTTGCGAAATTATCTTCTCGATTCGTTCACCTCCGCTTCAGCCCTCCGCCATGCTCCTTTCCCGCCAATTTCGATGAGCGTGCCCTGTCGATTTTCGCCCAGCCCGCTCACCAATCTTCAGGCCACCCCAGCGCCCACTCGACCATCGCCAGCCGTTTCGCTCTGTGGCACCATCACCCCAACCAAATGAACACCACCGTCAAGCACATCGCTTTCTTCAAGTTCAAGGCCGACCGCACTCCCGAACAGATCGCCGAGGTGTGGCGCATCGTCGAAGACCTCCCGAAGCAAATCCCCGGCATCCTCAGCCTTACCCACGGTCCCAACGTGAGCACGGAGGGTCTCGACCAGGGCTACTCCCATAGCATGATCATGACGTTCGAAAGCGTCGCCGCCCGCGACCATTACCTCCCGCATCCGGTCCATCAGGCCGCTGTCCAGAAGGTCATCCCCCAGCTCGAATCCGTCATCGTCTGCGACCATTTGGCGTAGCCGATATTTGCCTGCGCCTGCTCGGACGGTCCTTCTCCCCGGCCAGCCGAAAGCCGCCATCCCGGTTTGCTCAATCCACGGCCATGTGGTTGATTCGTCCCGGATGTTTATCGATGAAGTCAAAGTGATGGCGCGCGCCGGGCACGGCGGCAAGGGCTGCGTGGCGTTCCATCGCGAAGCGTTCGTCCCCAAGGGCGGACCGAGCGGGGGCAACGGCGGGCGGGGAGGAGATGTCATTCTCCAGGCCGACCACGATCTCAATAACCTGATCGCCCAGTTCTTCACGCCGAAGCTCATCGCCGAAAACGGCAAGGCCGGCCTCGGCAAAGGCATGGACGGCCCCGCCGGCAAGAACATCGTGATCAAAGTCCCCTGCGGCACGCTTGTCTGGCGGATTCGTTCGAAGACCACCGCCGAGCTGATCGCCGAACAAGCTCTCCAACCGGACCCCGAAGAGCCGCCGTCCGAAAGTCCGCTGCTTCCCGTGGCCGGCTCTGGCCGCCCCATCCTGCGCGCCGCTGGCGGCGCTCGCGCCGTCGAGATCGACCTCGAGAATGAACCGGACGACGCCGCTCCCGACGGCCCGGAGGAGCGCGAACTCGTCGTCGACCTGACCACGCACGGCCAGCAATTCGTCTTGTGCCAGGGCGGACGCGGCGGCTTGGGCAATCGCAATTTCGCCACGGCCCGCCGCCAGGCGCCCCGGTTCGCCCAGCCCGGCGAACCGGGCGGCGAAGGCGAGTATGTTTTCGAGCTTCGCTTTCTCGCGGAGGTCGGCCTCATCGGCTACCCCAATGCGGGCAAATCCACGCTGCTGGCCGCCATTTCCAAGGCCCGGCCCAAAATCGCGCCCTACCCATTTACCACCCTCCATCCTCAAATCGGCATCGTGGAGTATCCGGATTGGAAGCGCCTCACCGTGTGCGATGTCCCCGGTTTGATCGAAGGGGCTCACCAGAATGTCGGTCTGGGTCATGCCTTCCTCCGCCACATCCGGCGCTGCAAAATCCTCGTATTGCTCCTCGATATGGCCGGAACGGACGGACGCCAGCCGTGGGATGATTATCGCCAGTTGCTGGCCGAACTCGAACTCTACGATCCCGCCTTGGTGCAAAAGCCCATTTACGTGGTGGCCAACAAGATGGATGAGCAGGCGGCGGTGGAGAATCTGCCGAAATTCAAGCGTCGCATTCGCAAAACCCCGGTTCTGCCCATTTCCGCCGCGTTCGACGAGGGAGTCGACGGCTTCAGAAAGCTGATGAGGGAGGCTGTGGAAAAAGTTGAGGCCGGCATGCCTCCCGCCGAACCGCGGTCCGGTCAGCGCGCGGGCGGCTCGAAGTAAATCACCGTCTCCCCCGGCTTCGCGTAGCCCAGCTTTTCTCGAGCCACCCGTTCGACGGTCTTGGGGTCTTCTCGAAGGCTGCGAATCCTCGCCTCGAGCTGGGCCTGCCGGGCTGTTTCCTGGGAAATCTGCGCCTCCAGCTCCAGCACGCGCCGCCGCATCCGCTCGTTCTGCTGGAAGAGCGGCAAATACCAAAATCCCACCGCGATCAACAACGCCGCCACGAGGAGCACCATCGTAAGCTGCGAGAGCCGCGACCAAATCCCTAAGTCAACATCCTTGCGCAAGACTGGTCGCATGCTACAAAAGCAAGGCCATTAGTCAACTGTCTCCTGCGCAAAAATGGGGATTCGCGAGGCCTCAGCATCACGGCGTCTGCCCTCCTGGCGGCTCACTCTCGTCGCTGTGTTTCGACAGATTCCGGTCACCGGGCAAGTAACATTTGGTTCAACTAAACCCTCGCTTGCGCGTTGCTCGCGATGCGAAAGCCGTGACCGATTGTCTTCCGCCTCCCTCGCCTGGCGTCTCATAATGCGCCGCCTGCCGCCGGGGTGTGCGTCTGAACTGCTCAAAAATAATCCTCGATTCCGCCTTGTCGGCCAGTCGTGCCCCCTGCTAAAAAACGGGGTGTAGTCCGAGACAAACCGACAGCGAAGTTTTAGCCTGTTTATGAAGATTGATCGACTGCCCGCTCCCCCGCACTCCGTCCGTGTACCTTGGCTGTGCCGGCTTCTCGCCGTTCCGCTCGTCGTTTGGGTCTTGGCCGGCTCGGCCGGCCTCTCGGCGCAGGAGACGATCGTCGCCTACCAGGTGCCCGCCGAAACCGCGCAAAACCAGACCGGCCTCGAAACCGTCGCGGTCGGCGAAGATTTCGATGTCGCGAATGATATCATCGTGACCAAATTGGGCATTTTCGATTCGAACTCGGATGGCATCTCGGAGGGGGCCATCCTGACCGCGCGCCTCTGGGATCGCGCGCAAAGCCCCCCGGTGCAGTTGGCTTCCATCGATTTCGATGCCTCCAGCCCCGGGGAACTCGTGGGCGGTTTCCGCCTGAAGCCGCTGCCGGAGCCGATCCGGCTGGTCGCTGGCTTCCAGGGAACCATCGCCGGAGACGGTTGGACCAGCACGGACTCGATCAACAACTCGCACGGGAACACCGCCAACGTCCTGTGGACGCTGCACGATGGCGGAGGATCGATCCTGTTCGTCGGCACCAGCCGGTATGGCGTTGGCGTTGGCGAATACCCAGGCACGGCCGATGGCGGTCCGGCGGCACGCTTTGCCGCCGCCACGTTCGAATTCCAAACCACCCCTTCGATCGTTCCCGGCAAACCGATCGTCTCCATAAGGGGCGGCGACCAGCAAATTGTCCTCACTTGGGCCGCCGTCACTCAGCCCGCCGCCGCCGCCAAGTATGTCGTTAAGCGCGCCGATACGGCTGCCGGTCCGTTCGTCCAGGTCGCAGAAATCACGGAGACCACCTACACGGACTCCGGCTTGGCGAATGGCGCCGCACGGTCGTACATTGTGGAAGCGGTCTCCGCGGGGGGCAAGGCCGGGCCCGCCTCCGATATCAAGACGGCGGCGGCCTACCTGCTCGCGACGGACCGGCGGATCGCCTATTTCACTCCGGCATCCACCCCGGGCAACCAGTCCTTGCTGAACCCTCTCGGCATGGGCTTCGATGTTCAAAACCCCATCGTCGTCACGCGCCTGGGCGTGTTCGACGCGAATTCGGATGGCTTTAGCAACCCGATCGATGCCCGCATTTTCGATCGCGATTCCCAGGCGGTCATCGCGGGAGTTTCCTTCTCGCCGGAAGACCCGGGAGTTCTGATCGAAGGGATGCGGTTCAAGCCCCTCGATCCTCCGCTTCGCCTCGAAGCCGGCTTTAAAGGCTTGATCGAAGCCGATGGCTTCCTCGCCCCGGATCCGATCCTCAATTCGAACGGCAACGCCGCCAATGCGATCTGGACGCTCCACGATGGCAATGCCTCCCTCGTCTTCGTGCAGATGAACCTGGTCGGGTCCATTCCGGGCGAATACCCGCTGACCGTCGATGGCGGGCCGGTCGCCCGTTATGCCGCCGGCACGTTCGAGTACCAAGTCCTCCCGCCCACCGTCGTCGGGACGCCGCAGGCCAGCGTCCTCCGTCCTTTCGAGGATGGCGTCGCCACACTCTACTGGCCTGCCGTCACCGCGCCCTTGCCGGCCGCCAAATATGTGATCCGTCGCGGCGCCTCCGAATCGGGCCCCTTCACCGATCTGGGCGAAACCACGGATACGATCTACCGCGATACCACCGTCCAGAACGGATCGACGTATTACTACATCGTCCGCGCCGTTGCGACCGGAGGTGAATTCGCCGAATCTCCCGTCCTCACCGCCTCTCCCAACCCCCGCCGGGCTGGCATCGCGTATCTCGTTCCGGCGGGGCTCGCCGGCAATCAACCGCTCGGCGGCTCGAGCGTGGGCATGGACTTCGATGTCGCCAAACCGATCAAGGTCACCAAACTCGGCCTCTTCGACGATGGCGGCGACGGCATTACCATGGTGCTGACGGCGGTGTTGTACGACCGCGCGACGCGCAAGATCATCGCCCAGCGCGAGTTCTCCCCGGAAAGCCAGGGCGAACTGGTCGACGGCAGCCGCTTTCTCCCGCTCGACCCGCCGATCGTTCTCGATACCGGTTTCCAGGGGAGCATCGTGATGTGGTTCTCCACCGGCGATTCGGAACGCCTCTACAACACCTTCGGCACGCCGAATCCCGATGTCGCCGATTTGCGGACGTTCGACGGAGGATCGATCTCCTTCGTGGGCCGCAGCCGCTACGGTTCCTCCGGCGCCTTCCCGGCCACCACGGACGGCGGCCCGGTCAACCGTTATGCCGGAGCGACCTTCGAATTCGAACCCACCGCCATTGATCGGCCCACCTTCATCGCCTACGCCGTTCCGGCTGGCGAAGCCGGCAATCAGAACGTGACCGGCGCGGCGCTCGGCATGGATTTCGACGTCAAGAACGAAATCATCCTCACACGCCTTGGCGCGTTCGACGACAGCTCCGATGGCATCAAGCAAACCATCACCGTCAAAATCTGGAATCGCAGCGTTCCCGAAGCGCCCGCCGTCGTGACCTCGCTGCTGTTCACTCCGGACAGTCCCGGCACGCTCATCGGCGGCAGCCGGTTCAAGACGCTCTTGCAACCCGTCCGCTTGCCCACCGGCTTCAAGGGCACCATCACCACCGATGGCTATGGCGACACGGAACGTGTGAAGAACTCTCACGGCAACGTCGCGAACGTCACCTGGACCCTCAACGACGGCAGCGGATCGCTCGTCTTCGTCGGCACCAGCCGGTATGGCGGTGCGGGCGGATATCCAGCCACGCCCGATGGGGGTCTGGCCGCGCGCTACGCCGCCGGCACCTTCGAATTCCAAACCACCCCGCCCAGCCTGCCGGGCGATCCCATCGTCACCGTCCAGCTTCCGTCCGAGGAGAACGCCGTCACCCTGAATTGGGCGGCCGTCACCGCGCCCCTTCCGGCGGCGAAGTATGAAATCCACCGCGGTGCTGCAGTCGACGGCCCCTTCACCGCCTTGGGCGAAACCACCGCGCTCACTTACCGCGATGCCACGGCGCAGAATGGCCAGCGCTATTACTACGTGGTCCGTGCCGTGGGTGCCGGTGGCGAAACGGGCGATTACTCCGCCCCCGTCCTGGGCACGCCGACGGCGAAGCTGCCGGGCATCGCGTACCAGGTTCCAGCGGGATTGGCCGGCAACCAGGCGCTCGGCGGGGCGGCGGTGGGGATGGACTTCGATGTGGTGACGCCGATTCGGGTGACCAAGCTGGGACTCTTCGACGACGGGAGCGACGGCATTACGATGGCGCTGACGGCGGTTCTCTACGATCGCGCGGGGCCGATCGTCATGGCCTCACGCGAGTTCACGCCGGAAAATCAAGGCACGCTCGTGGGCGGGAGCCGGTTCCTCGCGCTGGATTCGCCGGTGGTGCTGGAGGCGGGTTTCCAGGGCTCGATCGTCATGTCCTTCTCGGATGGCGCCTCGGAGAGATTATTCAACACGTTCGGCAATCCGAACCCCGCGACGGCGGATCTGCGCCTGTACGATGGCGGCTCGATCCTTTTCGTGGGGAGCAGCCGTTATGGCGGGGCCGGTGCGTATCCCGCAACGGCCGATGGCGGGCCGGTCAATCGCTACGCGGCGGCGACCTTCGAGTTCGAACCGTCGACTTCAGAACCGCCGATCTCGATCACCTACGCGGTGGCGGCCAACAAGTTGAAGCTGAACTGGAACGGCGGCGGGGCGTTGCAAACAACCGACCGAATCGGCGGGACATGGACGCCGGTGAACGGCGCGGCCTCCGGCGTGGAGATTCCGCTGGATGGCGGAGCGGCGGCGTTCTTCCGGGTCGCGAAATAGTGGAGGGGTGAAACGTATGCGAGCGAGAGAAATGCTGAACAATGTTCGAACGATAGCGTCCAGACACCGGGCTGGGTTTACGCTCATCGAGCTGCTGGTGGTGATCGCGATCATCGCCATCCTCGCGGGCATGCTGCTGCCCGCGCTGGCCAAGGCGAAGGAGAAAGCGAACCGCACCTATTGCCTGAACAACCAGCGTCAGATGGGCCTCGCCATCGCCCTCTACGGGCCGGACTTCGACGACCGGCTGCCCCGGTGCCAGAGCTACGGCAAGGCCTGGGGAGCTTCCTCCGTCGATCTGCCGAACGGCAACAAGTTCATCCCCGAGCTGCTCGGACCGTACCTCGGCAAGAATTCGAACAAGCCCACCAACTACACGAGGCGGGCGACCGAGCCGCCGCGAACGACCTACACCTGCCCCAGCGGCCTGCGCACGCGCGACCCCACCCAGCCTGGGTTCACCGGCAATTTCCTGAGTTCCAACGACCATGTGACCTACGTCTGGATGCACATGTACTGGAAGACCAACGGCCAGACGCATGAGCTGCGCAAGCCCGTCAGCGGCCGCAAGATGGACAACGTCTTCATGCCCAGCCGCGCCGTGGTGATTTGGGACATGCCCTACTGGCAGTCCAAATTCGCGGCCCACCCCAAAGGCATCAACCTCCTCTACGCCGATTCCCACGCCGACTTTTTCAAGCTCGATCCGAAGCAGTACGACTGGTTCTTCAACAATAGCTGGCGCGGCTGGGACGGCGAATAGCGCCGCGCTCCGAATCCGCGTCCGCTTCGCCTACGGTTGAACCAACCGGAAGAACGCGGTGCCGTCCGTCGCCTCGATGGCCACCGATTGCGTGCCCTCCACGACCGTCGGTGCGGTCGCCACGGCGTCCCAGGTTCCGCCGCCCAGGCGCGCGCGCGTCACCAATCGAACGCCCGCCGTCGTCGGCCATTGCAGGACGATTCGCTGGCCGTCCCGTCGGAACGTCAGCGCCGGCGGTGTCGGGACCGAACCTCCCCCTCCCGGGAATTCGCCCACCCCGAACCCGTGCTTCCAGATAGAGGACACTTCCCCCTCGCCGATCAGTGGATACGGATTGCTGCATGTCCACGCCACATACCGGCCGTCCGCCGGCAGCAGCGGCCCGCCGAAGTACCCGACATTGCTCGTCCCCACCAGCGGCTTCGAAATCAGCGTATTCGTCACCGCTCCATCCTCGCCCAGATCCACTCGGAAAATATCGAAGCTATCCTTCGGCCCCGGCGGGTCCGTGATCTCCGGCACGAACTTCTCCCCGGATGAAGCGAACGCCGCCACCCGCCCGTTCCCGCTCACCGCCACCGCTCCCGCGCCGAAGGCCGCGTCCGGCGTCGTCCGGTTCGTCGTCGTCGTCACCCACCACACTTTTCCCGAAGTCATGTCCTTCAGATACAGGTCGAAGCCGAACACGGCACTATAGCCATCCACCATCAGCGCCCCGCCGCCCAAGCCCACGAAGTTGCCCGTGAACAGGATCCGGTTCCCCGTGCCGTCCGCCGCGGGCGTCGTGAAATTTCCGTTCGGGATGCCTCCCGCCGCGTTCTGGCACACGATCTCCACCTTCCCGGACTTCAGGTGCCGCCGGTACATCCAGTAGTAGGCCGGGCTCGCGGCTTTCGCGCGGTCGGGATGCGCATTCGCCGCGTCCGTGCTGAACACCACATACTGCCCGTCCGCCGTGAACGTGAATTCGATCGATGGCGCGTGCAGCCCCACGCCGGTCGAAAGCCCCTTCCCATCATGCGTCAGCGAGCCCACCGCCATCGTCCGCTCCACCGCGTCGTAGATGTAGACCGCCGCCCGCCCATTCGCCGGCAGCAGCGCCGCGTCGCCCACCAGCGTCCGCGACACGCTGGCGAAGGCCACATACCGGCCGTCCGCGCTCAGGATGGGGTTCCGCGAGCCCCCCTCCGCCAGCAGCCGCGTTTCTCCCCCCGCGCCGTCGCGCCAGTAAATCGAGAAGCCCGGCGACGTCCACGCCACGTACCGCCCGTCATCGCTGAAGGAAGCCTCTCCCCCCACGTTCGTCGCTCCGGTGAAGGTCAGCGTCCCCTGCGCCAGGTCGCGGACGTAGAGCCCCCCTGCCGCGATGCCCGGCGTCGAGCCCACCACGGGCGGCCCCGAAGAGAACAGCACTCGCGCCCCATCCGCCGACACGTCCAGCAACATCGAGTCCCGGTCGTGCAGGCGGTTATTCGCATCCCCCGTCAATAACCGCGCCTCCCCCCGAACCCCCGCCGCTCCTGCCGCCAGCCAGGCGGCCAGCAATAGACCGCCCTTCAGATTCCTCAAATTGTTCATGCGCCGGGCCTCCAGTTCAGCCCCAATTTCTGTCGGTCTTTGCCGCTGGAACTTGAGCATCGCCAAGCACTTCCGGAGGAACCAGCCCCCTCGCATTCATTTTCCCTTCCCCTCCGTGCCACTGTCTCTCCGCGGTTAATCCTCCGCTTCCCCAAAAAATTTATCTCCCTGATTTTCCTGGGTGGCGGGAGGGGGAAAGAATGGGTTAAGGGCGGGTCGTTTTGCGCCCAGGAAGTCCTATTTACGCGGGTTTCGTGAGGGTGGGCGCGATGGATTGGCGGTGGCAGGATGGGGCGCGCCGGGAGGGGGGCGCTGAGTTTAACACAGAGATCACCGAGGACACGGAGAACACCGAGAGGAGGCCGGACGGGAAGGGATGGGTTTGGGCACTCCGGGGCTTCCCAGCGGAGTGTAGACTTTCTGAGGGACGGGAGGGGGGTAGAGCCGGTCTGAAAATTGCGCCGGGGCTGGCGGCGGGTCTTTCGGCTGGGGCCTTCGTTGGCCCGACCGTTACAGCCCGCTGCGGGGATGCGCCGGTCGTGCCGCCTCGGCCGCAGCCAAAATCCCTCACCGCCAGCCCCGGCGGAATTTTCAGACCGGCTCTTAGAAATGGTGAAGGGCGGGTCATTTTGGGCGCAGGAAGTCCTATTTACGCGGGTTTCGTGAGGGTGGGCGGTTGTTGACAAGGCTCTCGAGTTTCGGGGGCGAGGAGGATCACCACAGAGGCACGGAGGCACGGAGATAGCAAATAGCGAAGAGCAGATTGGGGCGATCAGCGCGGTGA
>CAYZKY010000025.1:0-48480 GCA_964478815.1 uncultured Verrucomicrobiota bacterium | reverse complement strand
TAGACTTTCTGGGGGATTGGAAGGGGGTAAGAGTGGTGCAGGGCGGGTCATTTTGGGCGCAGGAAGTCCTATTTACGCGGGTTTCGTGAGGGTAGGCGCGAGGGATTGGCGGGGGCAGGAGGGGGTGCGCCGGGAGAGAGGCGATTGTGGCATGAGGCAACCTTCCGAGGCACTTCCCGGAGGAAGGGACACGGCGAGGCGGCGGGGTCGCGCGGGGGAGAATCGGAACAGGAGGGGCGAGGGTGTCGCGCCTGTTGTTCGGAATCGATCCGGGCGACCGCGAGTTGGGGTTCGCGATCATGAGATATGGATACCGCCGGGGCGGCGGAGGCGCAAGCGGAGGTTTGGTTTTTTGGCTGGGTATTTGGGAGAGGCCAGGCGACCGCCTGACCTAATCGCACCCATCGTCCGCTGGCGCAGTGCCGCCAAGCCTGCTTGGAGAGACGCGCGCCTGCCCCCCGGAAGATGGATTGGGCGCGGCGCGGCTCAACGCCCCCGGGCCGCCGCGCTCATCCATGTGGCAGGGGGGCTCAATACGCAAGGACACGACCCGGCCGGAGCGCTCTCCAAACTTGGGGCCTGTCTGAAAACTCCGACGGCACCCACGGCACACGCTATCGGACTTCGGCGGCAGACCCACGCACGCGCTTGACGATCAACGCCGCAGCCGGCCAAAGCGAGAAGGCCAGAAACGAATAGATCAACCCTCCCCGGCTATCGAATTCGGCATCCAGCCGCACCGCCGCCACCCCCAGCAAAATCCCCGGGATGATCCCTCCGATCCAGAACGCCTTCGGGCCCAGCGTTCCCTTGAACAAGAACCAATTTGCGACAATTCGCTTCATATCAGATCTCCATTTGCCGTCAGGCCGCAGGCCCTTGCCGAAGTGCAACGGTGCTCCGGCTGATCCCAACCATGCGAACCGCCTGGATAAGCAGCAGGGATGCCAATCGGCTCCGCGGTTTGGCGGGCAGGTGCGGAGCATGATTTCCGCCGCAGCCGTCAGTCGCGCCGCACCTATAACCTGTAACAGGCGAACGCATCTCCACGGCTTTCGCCCTCTTTTGGGTAGGGCGTCTCGCCGGTCCTTCCGGTGTCTCGCCCGAATGACTTCTCTCCAAACTAGCTTGGTTTCCTCTGGTTTTAGATCCGTTCGCCCTGGGGATTTTGCTGGGATTTGGCTTGCCATCATTCTATCTCATATATCATTATGGCTAATCGTGACTAGTCGGTTAAATCCCCAATCGCGATGCTGAGCATGGTCGCCATGAAAACAATCCGGCAGCTCCTCCGAAATTTCCGTTATCCTTTGCTCGCCGCCGCCTGGCTGACCAGCGGAATTCCGCTTCTCGCTGCGCCCTACGCCGATGCGGAATTGCTGGTCAAATGCGAAGGCGGCCCCTCCGGCGAACTGGCGCGCGCGGCAGATACCTCCGTGGGCGGGACCACCGTGCGGCGCTTCGAAGCCATCGGCTGGCATTTGGTGCGGCTGCCGGAAGGCGTGAGCGCGGCGCAGGGCCTGGCCCGGTATCGCGCCCAGCCCGGCGTGCTCAAGGTGGAACCGAATCGCCAGGTTCCACAGCGGCCCGAGCCGTTGCCGCCGCCGGCCGAAGTTGCGCCGGAGAATGACCCTGCGATCCGCCAGCAGGCCGTCGATCCGAACGCGGTCAGGCCGAACGACCCGCGCTACGGCTCGCAATGGAATCTCAAAAGGATCGGCATGGAAGCCGCCTGGGGCATCACCACCGGCAGCACCAATGTCGTCGTGGCCGTGATCGACACCGGCGTGAATTACCTTCACCCCGACCTGGCCGCCAATATGTGGCACAACCCCGGCGAAACCGGCCTCGACGCCCAGGGCCGCGACAAGGCCGCCAACGGTATCGACGACGATGGAAACGGGTATGTGGATGATGTTCATGGAATCAACACCTTTGACGATTCAGGCGATCCAATGGACCGGGGCTTTACCTCCCCGCCGGTCATCACGACTCCCCACTATCACGGTACGGCCATCGCGGGCGTCATTGGCGCAGTTGGGAACAACGGCACCGGTCTGTCTGGCATAAATTGGGACGTTCGGATCATGGCCATCGCCTATGGTTACGGGGATAACACCCTTCCCGTTGGCCCCGCCGGAAAGACGGTCGATTATCTCCTCGCCGCGTACGACTACGTCGTGAAAATGAAAAGCCGTGGCGTGAATATCCGCGTGGCCAACAACAGCTATAGCCTTGACATACAGAGTGAATCCGTGATGGACGCGTTCAAGGCGCTGCACGAAGCCGACATTCTCATGGTCTTTTCCGCAGGCAACGATGGGACAAACAGTGAATTGACCTGGTGGCGCTTTTCCATGATCGATTCGCCAAATGTGATTGCCGTCACGGGAGTAAATCGTTCCGATCAACAGCTTTACGACTTTGGAGTGACTTCCACGGACCTGGCCGCCCCGACACCGGAGATTATTGCACCAACCAAGGGCACCGCGTACGTCACCGACTTTGGTGGGACCTCGGCCGCCTGCCCTCATGTCGTGGGAGCCGCCGCCCTTCTCTGCGCCGCGCAGCCGGACATCACGCTCCTCGGGATCAAAGCCGCCTTGTTTAGCTCCGTGGATCAGCTCGCCGCGTTGAAGGGCAAGACTCGAACCGGTGGCCGGCTCAATGTCGCCCGCGCCTTGCAGTCGCTCACGAATGCGAACCCACCGGCCATCGTTCTCTACGCGGCTCCGGGAGCCTCGCGCACGGATCCGGCGGCACCCATCGAAATGATTTTTAACCGGCCGATGGATCGCGCGTCGGTCGAAGCGGCCTTCGCCGTTCAGCCCGCCGTGTCTGGCACGTTCGAGTGGAGCGCCGATAGCCGCTCGTTTCGTCATCGTCCCAACGCGCCTTTCGCCAGGGAACTGCACACCCTGACGCTCGCGGGCACGGCGAAATCGGCCGATGGCGATACGCTGGACGGGAATTTCAACGGGACGCCGCAAGGTGCTCCCGCGGATGATTACGTGTGGACATTTCGTTTCGCGCAGGCCAACGACGATCTGGCGGGCGCTGAACACATCGAAGGAATGGAAAGTTCGGTCACCGGGAACAACACGCGAGGCACCGCCGAGCTGGGGGAGCCGGACTTCAAGGAGGCACGCTGGTACTTGTGGGGCTCCGTTTGGTACCGATGGACCGCCCCCCGCAGCGGTTGGTTCACTTTCGATCTCAGAGGATCTGCCTTCAATACCACTCTCGGAGTCTTTCAAGGGACGAACTATCAGCAGTTCCTTGAAGTGACGAGTAACAACGACTACGGCACCCGCCGACAAAGCCGCGTCACGTTTGCCGCGGAAATCGGTGCCATTTATTCCATCGCCATCGGCGGAGATTATTCCGACAGCAACACGGCAGGCGACGGCAACTTCACCCTCCGCTGGTATCCCACCCCGCCGCCCGCCATCGCCTCCTTCAGCCCCCTCAGCGGCGTGCCCGGGCAAGTCATCACCTTGAATGGCACGAACTTCACCGGTGCCACGAGCGTGAAGCTCAATGGCGTGGCGGCTGCGTTTACCCCATCCACCAACGCCACTCTGTCCGATCTGCGCCTGCTCGTCGCGTTGCCGCCGGACGCGGCCACCGGACGGTTCACGGTGGAAACTCCCCAAGGCAGCGCCACGGCGGCGAACGAGTTCGCCGTTTTTCCGGTCCCGGTGCTCACGGTGGAAACCGCCTCGGACGGCAGCCTGATCCTTTCGTGGCCGGAACCGGCGACCGGCTTCGCGCTCCAGGCCACCGATCGCCTCGGGCCCGACACGAACTGGAAGGCCGCGGTCCTGCCGGATGCTCAACCCGCTCTGACCGGGCGCATTCGGCGCACAGCACTCCCGTCCGACGCCGCGCGCTTCTATCGCTTGCGGCGGCCTTAGCGGATGGGCCAGGCCAGTGTGCCAGCCGTGCTTTGCGCTGAGTTCGCAATGAGTTACCCTCGTTTATCGAACAGAATGGCAAACGGGCGGTGCTGCCACCCTGCGAAGGCGTCGCACCTGATTTTGAGGTGGATCCCAGCTTGGACAGCTTGTTGCGCGAGCGCGCCCAGGCGCCGGGACGCGAGCCTACGCCCGCGGATTGGGAAGCCTTGCGGCAGGACATCCGCAACAGGTGAAGCTGATCGTCAAGTCAGCCGTCTGGGAGGACTTGCGCGAAACCGGCTTGCGGATCGGTGGGTAGAATCCTGAAGCGGCAGATCGGTTCTCTTCGCGGTGGCCAAAGCCGCGTTCGAACTTGGAAAACACCAACTGCGGGTGGGGTGCCTCCGTAATTCGGCTTCAACATCTTCCGCGATTCACCACAACTCACCATTCGTATTCTGTGTCCTTAAAAAGTGCGTAAATAATTTGCCATCAATATCTTGCATCTTTTAAAACTTGCTCGGTTCGGTGCGATTCACCACGGGCCGCCACTCGGTCCTCCACTACCACTCCGCAGCCCGCACCCCTTCGGCCTCCGCTCGCCGGCCACACCCGCATATCCGCAACGCTCCTTGAGAGCCTGTCTGAAAATTGCGGCAGGGCTGACGGCGGGTCTTTTGGCTGGGGCCTTCGTTGGCCCGACCGTTACAGCCCGCTGCGGGGGTGCGCCGGTCGGGCGGCCTCGGCCGCAGCCAAAATCCCTCGCCGCCACCCCCGCCGGAATTTTCCGACAGGCTCTGAGGCGTCACTGGGGCGGAGCAAGGCGCAGGCGGAAAAAGCTCGGCGGTGGCGGGAGGTTGCCGGGGAATGCGGTGGTGGGAGTTTCGGCGCGGTTGGTGGCGAGGGGGGTCCAGTCGGTGAGGTTCGGGCTGGTTTCGAGAACGTGGGAAAGACCCGGAACGGTCGCGACGGTGACCGAGGAGGATGGGGTCGGAGGCGTGAACAATCGAGGCCGCACCGGCAATCCCAACAGGCGGCCGACGCGTTGCCACGGGCTCTCGACGGAGGCGCGGATGGTTCCAGCGAGATAAATTTCGCCGGTCGCGGTCGGAGCGAGGCGGCGGACGAAGCTTGGGGGGCCGAGGCCGGCGTCGAAGAGCGGGTCGGGCGCGCCATTTTCCAGCAGCAGGGCGAGCGCGTTGCGGGTGTCGGTTCCGGTTTGGACAAACGCTCCGGCGACCAGGAGGCGGCCATCGGGAAACGGCAAAATATCCAGCACGTCGGCGGGGAAGGCGGCGGTGCGGAACGAAGTGTCCCAGCGGCCATCCGGCAGAAAGCGCGCGATTTGCGGATTGGGCTCGCGGAAGTTCCCGGCCAGGTAAAAGCGGCTGTCGGGCAGGACGAGGATGTGCGAGACGACGCCCGAGTGGATGGCATGAGTGAAAGTCCAGTCGAGCTGGCCGGTGGCGGACAGCCGGGCGAAGGAGGGCCGCGAGACGCCGGCGACGGTTTCGAAGTAGCCCCCCACCAGCACCTCGCCCGACGGCAGCGAGGCCACGCAAACGGCTCCGTATCCTCGTGGGCCGAGGCGGGCATTGAAAGTCGTGTCGATCAGCCCGTCCGGTTGGAGCCGGGCCAGCATGTCGCGCTCCGTGCCCTGCACGCGGCTAAAGCCGCCCGCGACGAGGATCTTGCCGTCCGCCTGCAGCGCGAGGTGGCTCACTTCGCCATCGAAACCCGCGCCGAGGGCGAACGTGTCGTCGATGGCGCCGTCGGAGTTCAGCCGGACGAGGTTGTTGGCCGGCCGTCCTTCGACACCCGCGAACGTGCCGCCGAGCAGCAGTTTGCCATCGGCCTGGCGGGCGATGGCCGTGATGGTTCCGTACTCGAAACCGGCTTCCAGTTCCGCCGCGACCGAGAAGCGCGGGGCGGCGAACCCGGTGTCGATGGCGCCATCGGCGGAGAGCTTGAGCAGCCCGCTGAAGGCGCGGTCGCTGACGCGGCTGAAACTCCCGGCGCAGAACAATCCTCCATCCGCCGCTGGCAGCAGCCGCCGGACATGCCCATCGGCGAGGCCCGCTGGAATCGGCACCTGAAACGCTTCGTCGAAGCGTCCGGCGCGGTCGGAGTCGCGGAGCAGAATAGCCGCGGCCCCCAAGGGGCCGCCGGCCTCCAGGGAGGAATCCGTCTGGAGGCGGAGGATGAGCTGTTCATCCGGTTCCGCGAGCCCATCGGCCACGGCTTCGAGCGAAATCGACTTCTCCGATTCGCCCGGAAGAAAATCGAGCCGGGCCGGGATGATGAGAAAATCGGAGGCACCGGCGGTACCGCTGGTCTCGAATGAGATGGAGCGCGCGCTGGCGGAAGGATCGTGCCGCCGGATCGTGAGGTTGGTGGCGCGGCCCTCGCGAAGAGTGAGGTTGGTCTGCGCGAAGGCGAACAAAGGCTCGTCGTCGTCGATGACGACCCGGGCAGAAGATGTCGCTCCCAAACCCACCGTGGCGCTGGCTTGCGAGAGACTCAGATCGAACCAGCGCGGGCCATCGGCGAGTGCATTGTCGAGAAGCTGGAGCTGAATCGCCTTGGCACCTTCCCCCGAGGCGAAGGAAATGATCTGGGGCGCGAAGGTAAAATGAGTGCCTTGCCCGGCCGTGCCGGGGATGGCGGAAACGCGCAGGCTGGCGGTGGCCGAGAGATCGCCGGTTCGCCGAAGCGGGACCTCGACTGTGCCCGCGTTCTCCGGAACGCGAAACGAATCGCCGGCGAATTCGATCCGGCTGGCCGCCTGTTGATAGAGCGCCACGCGGGGCGCGAGCAGATTGATGGTCCGGGCGTTGTGGGCGGAATCGGTGCGGCCTTCGGGAACTCCGGTGGGCACGCCGCGGAAGAGAACGTCGGGATTGGAAAAGTTGTGGATGCGCAGGCCCGGCCGATAACTCATCAGCGTGATGTAGGTGACGCCGTCCGCCTCGAAACGATGGCCGCGCGAATAAGGAAAGGCGGAGGCGGAGAAAGGATCCGTGCGCCGATCGTGCGCGCAACCGAACAGGTGGCCGAGTTCGTGCGAAACGACCAGGCCGTCGCTGGCCGGGCGGCGAAAGACGGTGTAGCCGAGGTTGGCATTGCCGTTCGCGCCGGGAATGCCGATGGCCACACCCACCACAGCGTCGTCCGCCCGCTCGATGAGCATGAGGACGAAATCGGCCTTGAAATCGGCGCGAGCCGCGGCGGCGAAGGAGGGCATCTGGTTGACGTCGGCGATGGGGTCGCCGGATTCCTGATAGTCCGCAGGCCGGTAGCCGACCACATTGACCTCCACGCGCACCTGGCTGCGGTCGAAGGCGCGGTGCAGTTCGGACATGAAGTATTGCCCCTGGGCGCGGAGGCCCGCTTCGTCTCCCGCTCCCTGCAGCGCGGCTTGCGTGTAAAGCACCAGCAGGTCGATCTGGGGGACCGTGCCGCTGGCGCTGGCCGAGAGCAGATTGCTCTCGGGTGGAGAGTCGGAAGGGGGCACGAGGTTCGGCGTGCCGCAAAAGCCTTCCTGATTGGAACGAGTGGGAGTCAGGGAGACATGGCCCAAGCCGTCTGGCGTGATGGTAAAGCGGCCGGCACCCGGGAGTTCGACATGGCCGGCGACGGCTCCACCGGCCACCGAGAGCACCAGGCTGCCGGAGCCATCGGCCGCGGAGGCGCGAGCGACAAAAGGCCCGGCCGGGGAGCGCTCCACGGAATGTGTGACAAATTGGCCTGACCGACCGGCAGGCAGAGGAATCTCCAGCAGAAGGCCTGGTTCATCGAGCGATCGAGCCGCGTGCGCATCGACCGCCAGCCGCAAGTGGCCGGCGGCTTGAGCGCGCCACGCGGTGACTCCCTCGGCAGGGCGGAATGGGCGAACAGGCTCGGCGGAGGCAGCGAACGAAGCCAGGCACAAAGCCAGGGCGAGAGCCAGTTTGGTAGCGAACATGCGCGTGGCCCGTACCCTTCCGGGCGGCCGCCAGCCACGCAAGCGCAAATGGAACGCGAACGGCTATCCGCTCACTGGCAATTGAAACGGCCTCAAGGGTTGGAAAAAAGATTTGATCGCTTCGTGGATATGGTATGATATCGGGCTTGCACTTTGATGTGCTCCGTCCGCGCGAATTGACGATGAAAAAGAATCTGTTTATGGGTTTAGCCATCCTCTCCGGCATTGTCGCTGCGGTGGCTCCAGGGCCGATGACCGAAGGACTGGCCAAAGGGCTGGCGGGCACCTTTATCGCCTTGTTTTTCGTCTTCATGCTCCTGGGCAACCAGCCCACGGACGATAAGGGCCACTGAACGCCCCCTTCTCGCGAGACCAGGGCATGACCCCACTGGCCCTGCATTCCTGGCACGAACGCCGTCGCGCGGCCTTTGGCCAGGTGGCCGGCGCGGAAGCCGTCCTTGATTATGGCGAGGTGGCGTCGGAGTACGAGGCGTTGCGCGCAAGGGCGGCATTGCTCGACTTCAGTTTCCGGGGGCGGCTCTGCGTGCTGGGGCCGGACCGGATCAAGTTTCTGAATGGGCAGGTGACGAACGATGTGGCGCGTCTGGCCGTGGGCGGCGGATGCTATGCGGCGCTGGTCAACGCCAAGGGCAAGTTCGAGAGCGATCTCTTCATTTACCGGCTGGCGGAGGAGCTGCTGCTGGATTTCGAACCCGGGCTATCCACCGCCATCGCCGCGCGGCTGGAGAAATTCGTGGTCGCGGAGGATGTGCAGGTGGTGGATGTGGCTCCACACTACGGATTGCTGAGCGTGCAGGGGCCGGAGAGCCGGGCCGCCATGGCGCGGCTGATGCCCGACACCGTTCTGCCCGCGAATGACTACGGTTGGACGAGCGTCGTTCGGGACGCGGGCGAGCTTTATGTAACGCGAAACCCGCGGCTGGGAACCGAGGGTTACGATGTGTTTGTCCCAACCGCAGCGTTGGAGGAATGGGCGGAGCAAGCAGCGGCGGCTGACATCACGCTCGCAGGATGGTCGGCCTTCGAAATGGCGCGGATCGAGGCGGGGATTCCGCGATTCGGCGCGGATATGGATGGCTCGAATCTGCCGCCGGAAACGGGAATTCAAGAGCGGGCGATCAGCTACGCGAAGGGGTGCTACATCGGGCAGGAGATCATCGCGCGCATCCGCACGTACGGGCAGGTGGCGAAGAGCCTGCGCCGGCTGCGGCTGGAAGGGGCCGGCGTGCCGGATCGGGGCACGAAGCTGTTCAGCGCCACGGGGGTTGAGGCCGGTTACGTGACCAGCGCCGTGCGGTTGCCGGGTGGAGAGGTGGCAGCGCTTGGTTATGTCCGCCGCGCCGCCGGAGCCGCTGAAGCTCCATTACACCTTGGCTCGAAGGATGGGGCGGCGGTGCGGGTAATGGGGTAGGCGGCGCGGCGTGCGAGGTCTCAAGAAGCTTGGTGGCCCGGCCGGCGTGTGGTAGAGTAATTCCAAACCGCGAACGATGGTGGAGAATGGATGACCGCGAATAAAGCAGCGATTCTGAGCCGGGCTTTCCAACCGGATAAAGGCAATCTATCTCCGGAGGCGGCGCGGTCGATTCTTGGGCTCAGCATCTCCCCCGACGATCAGCAGCGCGCCAGCGAACTGGCCGCAAAAGCTCGCGAAGGCCTTTTGACGGAGAACGATTTGGCGGAACTCAACGATTTTCGCGAGGTGGGCCGTTTACTGGAGCTACTGAAATCCAAGGCACGGCTTTCCCTGCAGCAAGCTCGGGCCGCGTAAAGGTGTGCCTGACACCGGCATCGATCCTCTCCTGCTCGCACAAGCGGAATATCGGTGCGAATACTGTCGCTTTCCGATGGAGGCGGCTGAAGTCGCATTTCAACTCGACCATGTCATTGCGAAAAAGCATGGAGGGACCGATTCAATCGAGAATCTGGCCGTCTCGTGTTTCTACTGCAACAGTTTCAAAGGGCCCAATATTGCCGGGATCGACTCCGAGACCGGGAAGATCGTCCGGCTATTTCACCCAAGGAAAGATACCTGGGCCGAACATTTTTGTTGGCAGGGAGCCTTTTTGAGGGGGCTTACACCGATTGGGAGAGCCACGATCGCCGTGCTCGAAATCAACGATGAGTTGGCGATAGAACTGCGAAATTCACTGATGGATGAGGGACTCTTTTGAGGAACCAACGCTCCCAAACTCCGTTTGAGCGAACATGGTCAAGCGGCAACCTTGAAGCGGTTCATTTCCAAGACTCGCAGTTGCGCGGTGAGGGACTTCTTTTCTGAGGAAGTTTAGACACCAAATTGAACGATTGGAGCAAGCTTCGTCTTGGTTCCGGGGCGGGGGCGGGGTATTCTTCGGGGATCAGTCCTATGAAATTCCGTAGATCGATTTTGGTATGGGCCCTGGCGTGGGTTTGGGCGGGAACTTGGTTGGCGGCTGGCGGTGAGATGCTGACGCTGCAGGCGCGGCGGAGCGTGGAGACGGCCAAGGGAAGCGGGGTGTGGCAGCCGGCGAGCCAGGAGTTGCGGTGGGACGCCGCGAAGACGGCGCTCGTGATCTGCGACATGTGGAACGAGCATTGGTGCAAGGGAGCCACGGAGCGGGTGGCGGAAATGGCGCCGCGGATGAACGAGGTGGTGAAAGCGGCGCGCGCGAAGGGGGTATTCATCATCCACGCGCCGAGCGATACGATGGAGTTTTACAAGGACACGCCCCAGCGGCAGCGCGCGCAACGGGCCCCCGCCGCCCAGCCGCCCGTCGAACTAAAGCGCTGGTGCCATCTCGACCCCACGAAGGAAGCCCCACTGCCGATCGACGACGCCGACGGCGGCTGCGACGATTTGCCGCAATGCAAGGGAGGCAGCCCGTGGAAGCGGCAGATTGCCATGATCGACATCGCGGAGGGGGATGCCATCACGGATTCGGCGGAGGCGTACAACCTGATGCAGGAGCGGGGCATCGAGAATGTAATCGTGATGGGGGTGCATGCGAACATGTGCGTCCTTGGCCGCCCCTTCTCCATCCGGCAGATGGTGGGCGTGGGGAAAAACGTGGTACTGATGCGGGACATGACGGACACCATGTACAACTCCCGGCAAAAGCCGTTCGTCAGCCATTTCCGGGGGACGGATCTGGTGGTGGACCATATCGAGAAGTATTGGTGCGCCTCGATCACGAGCGCGGATTTCGTGGGGGGGGCGCCGTTCAAGTTTTCGAAGGATGCGCGCCCGCGGGTGGCGTTCATGATCGGGGAGGACGAGTACAAGACTTGGGATACGCTGCCGGAGTTCGCCGCGAAGGAATTGGCGCCGCGGGGACTCGATCCGGTGGTGATCCACTCTTCCGCCTCGAACAAGGACGATTTCCCGGGGTTGGAGGCGATACGGACGGCGGATCTGCTGGTGCTCAGCGTCCGGCGGCGCGGCCTTTCGCAGGATCAGATGAAGCTGCTGCGCGAGTATCTGGCGGCCGGGAAGCCGCTGGTGGCGATCCGCACCACGAGCCATGCGTTTGAGCCTCGTCCGCCCAAGCCGGAGCGGGCGGCGTGGCCGGAGTTCGACGACGAGATTTTGGGCGGCGATTACCAGGGGCACTACGGCGCAGGGCCGGTCACTGTCGTGGAACCGAACCCGGACGCCGCGAACCACCCGATTCTGCGCGGGGTGCCGCACGAGGGGCTGAGATTCACGTCCAGCCTGTACAAGTATCCGAAAATGGGCGGGGCGATCACGGTGCTCTGGCGGGGCAAGCTGGAAGATGGCAGCACGCCCGCGGCGCCGGTCGCGTGGGTGAACTCGGCGCGGCCTGGGCGGGTCTTTTACACCTCGCTGGGCAGCCCGGAAGATTTCGCGAATCCGGCGTTTCGAGCTTTGCTGGTCAACGCGTGCCTGTGGGGGCTTAACCTGCCGGTGGTGGGCGAGGCGCGCGCGGCCGGGGATCAGCCCGGGCCATTAACGCCGGAGGAATCGCTGAAGCGCTTTCAAGTGGTGGACGGGCTGGAGATCGAACAGGTGTTGGCGGAACCGGATGTGCGCCAGCCGGTGCATCTTTCCTGGGACGAACGCGGCCGGCTGTGGGTGGTCAACTATATCCAGTATCCGGCCCCGGCGGGCATCACGCTGTTGAGCAAGGATCAATTCTGGCGCGCGGTCTACGACAAAGTGCCGCCGCCGCCGCCGCATCATTACCGCGGCGAGGACAAGGTCACGATTCACGAGGACACCAACGGCGATGGCCTGCCGGATCGGCACAAGGTGTTCGTCGATGGCTTGAACATCGTGACGGCGGTGGCGCATGGCCGGGGGGGCGTGTGGATTCTGAACCCGCCCTACTTGCTCTTCTATCCAGACCAGAATCGGGACGACGTGCCCGATGGCGATCCGGTGGTGCATCTGGCGGGGTTCGGGCTCGAGGATACCCATTCGGTGGCGAATTCGTTGCGCTGGGGGCCGGACGGCTGGCTCTACGGCGCGCACGGCAGCACCGTGACCGCGCACATCGTGCGGCCGGGGCTGGACCAGGAACCGGTCGCGCACATGATGGGGCAGGGGATTTGGCGGTATCATCCCGAGAGCCGGCGGTTCGAGGTGTTTGCCGAAGGGGGCGGAAACGCGTTCGGGCTGGAACTGGACGATCAGGCCCGCGTCTTCAGCGGGCACAATGGCGGGAACACGCGTGGGTTCCATTATGTGCAGGGCGGCTACCTGCAGAAGGGGTTCGAGAAGCACGGGCCGCTCTCAAATCCATACGCCTTCGGCTATTTTCGGCCAATGGGGCACAGCGAAGTCGAGCGCTTCACGCACACGTTCATTATTTATGGCGGCGGCATCATGCCGTCAGGTTTCAACGGCCGGCTCTTCGGCATCGAGCCGTTGCAGGGACGCGTCGTGATGAGCGACGTGATGCGCGAGGGGTCGTCCTTCAAGACGAAGGACATCGGCTACGCGGTGACCACCACGGACAAGTATTTCAAGCCGGTGGATATCAAGCTCGGGCCGGACGGCGCGATCTACATTGCGGATTGGTACGACCGGCAGGTGACGCACATTCGCAACTACGAGGGGCAAATCGACAAGAGCAACGGGCGGGTCTATCGCTTGAAGCCGAAGGGAAAGCCGCTCCGGCGCGCGCCGAATTTAGCCCGGGTGCCGGTCGAGCGGCTGATCGAAATCCTGCAACATCCGAACCGCACGATTCGGCAATCGGCCCTGCGCATGCTCGCGGACAAGCGGGATGCCAGCCTCGGCGGAATTCTGAAATCGATCTGCCTCGAGGAGGAAGGGCGCGTCCGGCTCGAAGCGCTCTGGGCGTTGAATCTCTCGGGGGGGCTCGACGATGCCACCGCGCTCCAATTTCTTGATCACCCCGATCCAGCCGTTCGCGCCTGGACGGTGCGGCTGAAAGGAGACAACGCGCCTGTCACGCACGCGCTCGCGGAAAAGATGGCGCGGCTGGCGCAGACGGAATCGAATGTGGAAGTGCGCGGGCAACTGGCCAGCACGGCGCGGCGGCTCCCGGTGACGCAGATGCTGCCGGTCGTCAAGGCGTTGAGCGCGCGCGCGGAAGACGTGAGCGACATTTACCAGCCGTTGCTCCTGTGGTGGGCGATCGAATCGAAGGCCGCATCGGATCGCGACGCCCTGCTCGCGCTGTTCGAGGATCGGACGATGTGGGGGTGGCCCCTGGTCGAGAATGTCCTGATCGAGCGGCTGATGCGACGGTGGGCGCTGGCCGGCAGCCAGGCGGAGTTGCTGGCGTGCGCGCGATTGCTGGAACTGGCCCCGAGTGCTCCGGCCAAGGCGCGGTTGCTGGCCGGCTTTAACGAGGCCTACAAGGGCCGTCCGATGACCGGCCTGCCGGAGGCGCTGCAGCAGGCGCTGGCCGCTTCCGGCGGCGAACGCCTCGCGTGGCGGTTGCGCGCGGCGGATCGCGACGCGTTGTCGAAGGCGTTCGCATTGCTGGAGGATGCTTTGGCCACCCGGGAATCGAAACTGGAGATCGTGGAGGTGCTGGGCGAAGTGCGGTCCGAAGGCGCGGTGGCCGCTCTCATGAAAGTGGCGAATGCCGGAGACAAGGCGCTCGCGCAGGCCGCCTTGGGCGCGCTGGCGCTTTACGACGATTCATCGATTCCCGGGGGGGTGCTTTCCGGCTGGCCGGGACGCCCACCCGAGGCGCGGAATGCGATATTGAATCTCATCGCGACACGCCCGGCCTGGCTGCCGCAGTTGATCGAAGCGGTGGCGGCGGGACGTGTGGAAGCGAAGTCGGTGTCGGCGGAGGTCGTCGAGAAATTGCGCGGGGCTCCGCACCTGGCGGACGCCGTGAACAAGCATTGGCCGCCGAAGGCCGCGCCGACCAGCGCCGACCAGGCCGGGAAGATCGCCCAGTACAAACAACTGGTGCTGACGGGTTCCGGCAACCCCTTCGCCGGCTATCCGCATTTCCAGATGGCGTGCGCGGGCTGTCACAAACTGTTCGGCGAGGGAGGGCAGGCCGGGCCGGACCTGACGTCGTTCGACCGTCAGGATCTCGAGAACATGCTTCTGAATATCGTCGACCCGAGCGCGCAGATTCGAGAGGGGTACGAACAGGTGTATGTGGAGACCAAGGACGGCCGTTCGCTCTCAGGTTTGATCGCGGAGAAAAATGACCAAATGTTATCTCTGCGCGGCGCGGACGGGCGCCTGACCCTGCTGCCGCAGGGGGAGGTGGAAAGTTTGCAAGGGGCGCGGACCTCGTTGATGCCGGAGGGGTTGCTGGAGGGCTTCGACGAGCAGCAGGTGCGGGATTTATTTGCTTATTTGCGCAGCACCCAGCCTTTAGTCCGCCCCAGGTAGCGAGTGGCACACCGGTTGCTGAATAGTCCCTGCTCTCAGAGTAGAGAACCGCGCTTTTCGGCGCGGCCATCGCCAACTCCGGACGGCGGGAGCCGGCCCCGGGGAACGATGGAGCCCGGGAGGGCCGGACATGACGCTCGATTTTTCGACGCAGTATCTTCAGGCGACACTGATCGTCTCGCTCCTGAGCGTCTGGGTTTTGGTGGGGTTGTTCGCCTACCTCAACCGGTACACCAAGCGCAATTACTTCACCGTCTGGACGGCCGCGTGGCTCTTTTACGCGCTCTGGCTGACGCTCAGCATCACCATTGGCCATGAAGGCGACCTCGCCCGCCTTGGGCCGATTCTCAAGCAATGGTGCGTCTCGGTCTCGGCCGTCTTTCTGTTGTGGGGAAGTCTCAGCTTTCTGAACTGGCCGGTCCGGCAGACGTTGCTCGGCCTGTTCATGGCCTTTCTGCTGGCGTGGACCCTGGCCAGTCCGCAGGTGCTTTCGAGCACGTTGTGGGTGCAGTTGCCGGTCTTTATTCTGATCGGCTTGGGAAGCATCTTCGCCGCCACCTGCTTTTACCGGCTGCGAAAGTCCATGCCATTCGTCGGTGCGGGCATGCTCTCCTTCGGGTTCATGTTTTGGGGGCTGTACCTCATCAGTTACCCATTCACGCAACGGCCCGGCTACGAACATTTGTACAGCGCGGGCTTTCTCGTCGCGGCCGTGCTGCAGCTTTTCATCGCGGTCAGCATGATCGTGCTGGTGCTGGAGGAAGTCCGCTACGCCGCCGAGCAGAGCATCGCGGAAGCGGCGCGAGCACGCACCGAGAAGGAGGAGTTGCAGTCCCGCATTCTGAGCACGGAGGAACGCTGCCGCAGCCTCTACGATCAGGCGCGGCTCACGGAGGGCGCGCAAAAAGCTTACGAAGAATTGCGCCGCACCCAGCAAGCCGTCGTCCAGCAGGAACGCTTGCGGGCGCTCGGCCAGATGACCAGCGGCATCGCGCACGATATTAACAATTCGCTCTCTCCGATCGTCGCGTATTCGGAGCTGCTCCTCAGCACGCAACCGCTCTTGTCGGAAGCCGCCCGGAAGCAGTTGCGCGCCATTCAGCAATCCGGGGAGGACATCGCCTGCATCATCGCCCGGATGCGCGAGTTTTACCGCAAGCGCCCCGACACCGAACGGCTGGCCAAGGTCAATCTAAACAAGACGATCGAGGAAACGATCGAACTCACCCGCCCGCGCTGGCGCGACTTGCCGCAACGCGCCGGTGTCTCCATCGAACTCAAGAGCGAGTTGAGCCCCGGCCTGCCCTCGCTCCTGGGCGATCCATCGGAAATCCGCGAGGCGCTCACGAATCTCATCTTTAACGCGGTCGACGCGCTGCCGCAGGGAGGCGCGATCGTGGTGTCCACCCGTCTCGCCTCCTCGGAGAAAGGTTCCAGTGCGAAGACCGTGCTGCTCGAAGTCCGCGATAACGGCACGGGCATGGAAGACCCGGTGCGCGAGCGGTGTCTGGAGCCGTTCTTCACCACCAAATCGCAACGGGGCGGCACCGGGTTGGGCCTGCCCATGGTCTACGGGATGATGCAGCGGCAGGAAGGCTCCATCGAGATCGAGTCCGCGCCGAGCCAAGGCACCACGGTGCGTCTGGCCTTTCCGATTCGCCCCTCTTCACCCGCGGCTGCTCCCTTGGACGCCCCTCCCACCGGCTCGAGGGGCGCTTTGCGCATTCTCTGCATCGACGACGAACCGCGCGTGCGCGAATTGCTCGCGGAATGCCTCCCGGCCTACCGCCACACGGTCGAACTAGCCATCAACGGGCAACAAGGCATCGACATGTTCCGCGCGGCGGTGAGGAACGGCCGGCCGTTTCAGACAGTCGTAACCGACCTGGGCATGGCGGGGATCGATGGCCATCAGGTCGCGCGGGTCGTGAAGGAGGAATCTCCCGGGACGCCGGTGGTCATGATCACCGGCTGGGGCTTCATGATCAAGGAAGAGGCGGAAGCCATCCCGAATGTCGATGCCGTCGTCGGCAAACCCCCCAACATCGCCCAATTGAACGAGTTGCTCCTCAGCCTCTCGACGCCCGCCGTCGAGACGGCGATCGTGGCGTAGTCTCCACACCGATCTTTTCGGCGATCTCCCTACCGTGGGAATCGCTCTCCGCAAAGCGAATCAGTTCGGGTATGCCTCCTCCATCGCGGTGCTGAATGGAACCCGTCACGCCCGCCCGCCCGGCTGATTCTCAGAGATCCAAGGCGGAAATCCGCTGAAGGCCGATCTTGATGTTCTCCCGGGCGGCGCCTTCGGTGGCCATCCGCAAGCGTTTCACTCCAGCGAAAGCATCGCCGACCGTGGCGGTGTGGGAGGATCGAATAAAGTCTTCGAAGACGGACTCGCCTTTGGCGCCGGCGAGTTTCCAATGAGTCGACATCTTCACGGTCATGTCGAAACCGATGAGCGGTTGATCGACGCTGACAATCAGAATGGTGAGCCGGTAGTCGGCATTGGCGCCTTGAAGGACGGAACTGAAGACACCGGACTGCCGGATGGCGCCGGAGACGGCTTCCACGAACGCCTCCGTCGAGATTTCGGAAGTTTCCATCGGCTTCGTTTCCTGGCCGCCGTCCGCCGCCACGCTGACGGAAGCCGCGTGTTTTCGCGGGAGGTCCACCGAGACGGGAATCATGGCCGAGGATTGCGCCGGAGAAGCGCATCCGGCTCCCAGGAGAGATGCCAAAACCAGCGTGGACAGAACGAAGATTGTTTTCGGGTTCATGGTGTTGGATTTGGCTGCCGCCTTAAACCGTGCCGACTCACTTGGCATTGCGCCCGGGCGGCTCCCAGCCTTTGGCGCGCGCGATGGTGTTTGCGACGGCGGCCGCGCTCTCCGCCATCATGCGGTCGATGTCCTTGCTGGCGCCCATCATTCCGCCCCAGGCCCAAAGCTTGTCGATTGGAGCGGTGAGCAGATTCCGCTGCGAGGAGGCGTCCTTAAGCACGACTTCGGCCTCGAAGCTGGCGGCCCCGACGCCGATCAGAATGGCGCGCCCCACCAGGCTCCCGGGTGCATGCTCCCGAACCGTGCCCGTGACAAGCAGCTCATTGACCGCGTTCTGGGAAGCACCGAGTCGAACTTGCTTGAACAATGCGCCGAAGTCATTTCTGAGCCGGGCGCCGATATCCGCGGCGAACTTGGTGCCGACCGCCGGGTCTTTCACCTTGTCCGGAACGACGGCAAAGGGAACGATGGTGACCACGTCGTAATTCCGAAGGTCCAAATTCGGCGCGCCCGCGGGAAGTTTCAATGGCTGCGCCGTGCTCGAGCCCGTCGAGGAGCATCCGGAGCCGAGGCCACCCAAGATCAGCAGCGCCAGCATCAAGACCGCGTTCGAAGTGGATCGTTTCATACGAGGTCGGAGGAGTGGTTTGGGAAACGCGAAGATGGCGGACCTACCCAGCCCGCGCTTTTCGCCGAACAAACCGAAAAGAGGCATTCCGGCGCGGCACGGTCGGTCGGGCAAACCATCGCGGGCGCCAGAACTCGCTGGAACCAGGAACATCATCGGACGGTGTCATGAGAATGAGCCAGCCTTAAGTTTTGGCAAGCGCCTTTTGAGCCGCGGGGTTTTCCGGCGAGCAGGGCCGGTTGACAAAAGGAGGTGTTCGACTACCGTGGGCGGCTCAAAAGGGATTTGAGAGCGAACTGTTAGCCATATGCCGAATACGAAATCAGCCGAGCGCCGCATGCGTTCGAGCGCACGAAAACAATTGCGGAACCAGGCCACGAAATCGCGCCTGAAGCGGCTGGAAAAGCGCTTTCTGGAAACCGTGAAGTCGGGCAAGAAGGACGACGCGAGCGCCGCATACCGCGACGTGACCTCCGGTTTCGACAAGGCGGCTAAAGCCGGCGTGATCCATTCCGCCACCGCCAGCCGCAAGAAGTCGCGCCTGAGCGCCCGCTTGGCCGGCGTCAAGTAATCTGGGCTTTCCCCCGCCCGATCCGCTCGGGCGGCTCCCGCTATTTCCTCTGTTCGCCTCGCCGCTGGAACGCCCAAGTCTCCAGCGGCGTTGCCTGTTTCCCCTTCGGCTGATCGTCTTGCCACGGCGGGCCTCTCTCCTCGCGCCCCGTTGCCGGCTGGCCTCAGGGTTCCCGCTCGCCTGCTCGTTTTTTCTTCCACTCGGCGGCGCATCTCTTGTACTTTATCGGAAATAATCGACCGAGATTTTCGAGGAAACTGAAGCCACAGGACCGTACATGAAGGAAAAAGCGACGCAACCGAACAACTTTCCGAAGCTGCACAACGCGATGTGGCCCGGCCTGGTGGGCAAGGGGAGCCCGGGCGGGGAGCCATGCATCGATCTGGATACGATGCTGGATTTGACGGCCAAAGCGGAGGTGAACGGGACGAAGTTCGACGGGGTGGATCTGTTTCTGTTCGATCCGCATGTGAGCATCGATGCGAGCAGCGATGACATCAAGAAGCTGGCGGACAAGGTGCGGGGGAAGGGATTCGTGGTGGGGTCGGTGGTGGCGCCGGTATGGCCGCCGACGGGGGGCGGTTCGGCGATGGGGAGCGACGCGGAGCGAAAGCAGTTTGTGACGCAGGTGGAGAAGGCCTGCAAGATCGGGGCGCAATTGCGCAAGCTGGGGGTGCGGCCGTACGGGGTGGTGCGGATCGATTCGGCGAGCGGGGTGGAGGATTGGTCGAAGGATCCGAAGGGGAACACGAAGAAGATCGCGAAGACTTTCAAGGAAGCGGCCAAGGTGGCGAAGGGGTACGGGGAGCGGCTGGCGGCGGAGGGGGAGATTTGCTGGGGCGGGATGCATAGCTGGAAGAACATGGTGGAATTGCTGGAAGAGGTGGGGCAACCGCGAGTGGTGGGTTTCCAGGCGGACATGGCGCACACGCTGCTTTACACGCTGGGTTACAACGAGCCGAAGCACCGGATCGTGCCGGAGAATTTCCGGTGGGAACCGGAGGCCTTCCACAAGGCGATGACGAAGCTGACGAAGGCGTTGCGGCCGTGGACGATCGATTTCCATGTGGCGCAGAACGACGCGACGGTGAAGGGCTCAGGCAGCCACGACAAGACGGGGCGGCATTGCCTGGCGACGGATCCGCGCGGCAAGTTGAATATCGCACGCGACGCGGGATATTGGATGCGGGACGAAAAGGGCAAGGTCACCAAGAAGTTCAAGCATATCTGCTGGGATGGTTGCATGTTCCCGAACGATACGATGATGAACCAGCAGACGTGGAACGACATCCTCGCGGCGATGATTCAGGTGCGGGAAAACCACGGCTGGCGGGAGTAGCCTCCGATCAACATACGCTCCTTCGTTCCTCAGATTTAAGATGAAAAAACCATTACGGATTGGATTGGTCGGGTATGGCTTCATGGGGCGCACCCATTCGAACGCCTTCCGCAAAGTCAGCAACTTTTTCGACTTGGGGCATGAACCCGTCCTGCAAGCGATCTGCGCGCGGGACGGAGCGAAGGCGCAAGCCTTCGCGGATAACTGGGGCTGGCAATCAGTGGAAACCGATTGGCGGAAGTTGATCGCGCGCAAGGATATCGATGTCATCGACATTGGCTCCCCCAACAATACGCACGCGGAGATCGCCCTGGCCGCCGCGAAAGCTGGCAAGATGATCCTCTGCGAGAAGCCGCTCTCGATGGACGCCAAGGAAGGGGTGAAGATGGTGGCGGCGGTGGAGAAGGCCAAGGTGCCGAACATGGTCTGGTACAACTACCGGCGCGTTCCCGCCGTCACGCTGTGCAAGCAGTTGATCGACGAGGGGCGGCTCGGGAAGATTTTCCATTACCGCGCAAAATTCCTGCAAGACTGGACGATTTCGAAGGACCTTCCGCAAGGGGGCACGGCCCTTTGGCGGCTCGACGTGAAGGTCGCCGGCAGCGGTGTCACAGGTGATTTGCTGGCACATTGCATCGACACCGCGCTCTGGCTGAACGGCAGCATCGGCTCGGTCACCGGCGCCACCGAGACCTTTGTGAAGGAGCGCAAGCACAACCTGACGGGCAAAGTCGAGAAGGTCGGCATCGACGATGCCTGCTCCTTCCTCTCCCGCTTCCAGAACGGGTCGCTCGGCAATTTCGAGTCCACCCGCTACGCCCGCGGACACAAGGCGCTCTACACGTTCGAGATTAACGGCGAGAACGGCTCCCTCTTCTGGGATTTGCACGATCTGCACCGCTTGCAGGTGTTCGATTATACGGACGACAAGCTGATCCGCGGCTGGAAATCGGTGCATGTCACCGATGGCGAGCATCCGTACATGAAGAACTGGTGGGTGCCCGGGCTGCAAATCGGCTACGAGCACACCTTCGTCCACCAAGTGGCGGACTTCATCCAGGGGCTCGACACCGGGAAGCCGGCGCATCCGACCTTCCGCGACGCGCTCGAAACCCAATACGTCTGCGACGCGGTGCTAAAATCCGGCAAGTCCGGCCGCTGGGAAAAGGTCGGAGGCCTCAAGAAAGGCTGAGTTCCACGCTCTTTGAATTGCGAGAAATCAGGGGCTTCCGGCCAAACGGAAGCCTCTGCCTGTTTTGTGGCACGGGTTGCCATCATCGCGGCGGAAATTGACTTCGGGCGAGCCTCTCCTACCCTTAGGGGGTGCAACCGAGAACGCTGAACGTCACGCTGCTCTGCCACGAGGAGGGCGTCTCCGCGAGTTGTCCCGATCTTCCGGGTTGCCATTCGCAGGGTGAAGATGTGGCATCGGCCCTTCGAAATATCGGCGACGCCATCACCGATTACCTCGATCTTTACGCCAAGCCCAAGCGAGCCGATCGGCGGCGTGCAGAGGCCACCGCGGGTTGATGCCGAAACTTCCTGGCATCAATCACCTTCGGGCCATCCGGGCGTTTCAGAAGGCCGGATTTCAAATCGACCGGCAGACCGGACATGTCTTCATGTCTCACGGCCAGCGGCGCCTGGTGATACCGCGGAATAACCCGGTCGATCCGTACACAATGGCGGCGATTGTCCGCGATGCCGGGCTCACGATCGAAGAGTTCAAGGCGTTGCTTTAGACCGGCACGGTTTATTTCGGCCTCCCCGCCAGCTTTCGCCGAGGGAATTTTTCAGTAGCCGGGCGCGTGACTTGCCCCATAAGCTGATGCTGTCTCATGTCGAACGAAGCGGGCGGCGCGCCCAAGATGACACGTTTTCGCTGGGTGATCCTCGGCCTCGTCTTCTTTGGCACCACCATCAATTACCTGGATCGCATGGTCATGGGCATTCTCGCCCCGGATCTGCAAAAGCTCTATTCCATCACCGATGCGCAGTACGGCAGGATCCAGGCCGTCTTCGCCATCTCTTACGCGTTCGGGCAGTTCTTCTCCGGCGGGTTGCTCGACAAGATCGGAGTCAAGCTTGGCTACGGACTGGCGCTGCTCGGCTGGAGCGTGGCCTCGATGCTGCACGCCGTGGCGCGCGGGCCGATGGGATTCATGGTCGCCCGCGGCTTGCTGGGGGTCACGGAATCGCCCAATTTCCCGGCGGCCACGAAAACGCTTTCGGAGTGGTTTCCCAAGAAGGAGCGCGCCTTCGCCTTCGGTTTCGTCAATGCCGGGACGAACATGGGCGCCATCCTCGCGCCAGCAGTGGTGCCGTGGCTGGCGACAACTTACGGCTGGCAGTGGGCCTTCATCGGGACCGGCGCGGTCGGCTTGATCTGGCTGTTCTTCTGGCTGGCCTGGTACATGCCGCCCGCCGTGCATCCGCGCGTTTCGCCCGCCGAGCTGGCCTATATCCAAAGCGATCCGCCGGAGCCGGAAACGAAAGTGGCCTGGCTGCACCTGTTCACTTACCGGCAGGCCTGGGCCTTCGCCCTCGGCAAGTTTCTGACCGATTCGATGTGGTGGTTCTTCATGACGTGGGCGCCAAAGTTCCTGCATAAGCAATATGACCTGAACTTGCTTCAGATCGGGTTGCCTCTCGTGATCATTTACTTGATGGCGGATGGCGGCAGCATCGCCGGGGGCTGGCTCTCTTCCGCCATGATCAAGCGCGGCGCGACGGTCAACCGCGCGCGCAAGACGGCGATGTTCATCTGTGCCTGCGCCATGCTCCCCATCATGTTCGCGCAGCAAGCCAGCAGCTTGTGGATGGCCGTCGCGATTCTCGGCTTGGCCACGGCGGCGCACCAGGGCTTCAGCTCCAACCTTTACACCCTGGTGAGCGATATGTTTCCGAAACGTTTCGTGGCCTCCGTGGCCGGGTTCGGCGGCACGTTCGGCTATTTCGGCGCGTCGCTCTTTCAAGTATTCGTGGGCGAAGTGGTGGAAAAGTACCAGAATTATTTCGTGCCGTTTCTCTGCGCCGGGCTGGCCTATCTCGTGGCCTTTGCGATCATCCATCTGCTCGCGCCGCGCCTTGAACCCGCCCGCCTGGAAAGCCCCAGCCGATCATGAAACCGGAACGCTACAAGTGGTGGGTCGTCGGCATGCTCTGGTGCGTCTGCGTGCTCAACTACGCGGACCGGCAGGCCATCTTCGCCGTTTTCCCGATGCTGGAAAAGGAATTCGGCTTCGACAAAGTCCAGCTCGGCCTGATCGGCTCGGCCTTCATGTGGGTCTACGCGGGCGCCGCGCCGCTGGCGGGGGCCATCGGCGATGTCGTGCGGCGCAAAGACCTGATTCTGGGCGGCTGCATCTTCTGGAGCTTCGTCACGATGATGACCGGAGCCTGCGGCAAACTGTGGCATTTCGTCACCGTTCGCGCTCTGGAAGGCTTCGGCGAAACGTTCTACTTCCCGGCTTCGATGTCGCTGCTCAGCGATTATCACGCCCAGAAAACACGCTCCCGCGCCATGGCTTTTCACCAATCGAGCGTGTACATCGGGACGATCCTGGGCAGTTGGATCGGTGCCCTGCTCGCCGAGAAGTACGGCTGGCGCGTCGGTTTTTATCTCTTCGGCGGCTTGGGCATCATCCTCGCGCTGTTGCTCTACAAATACCTCATCGAGCCGCCGCGCGCCGCCCCCGCTCCCGGGCAGCCGGCTGAGACAATTTCTCTGGCCGTCGGATGGAAAGCCATCTTGAGCAGCCCCACCGCGCTGCTGCTGATGGCCGGCTTTGTCGGAGCCAATTTTGTGGCCACCATTTTCCTGACCTGGACGCCCACGTTTCTCGTCGAGAAATTCGGCTTCAAGCTCGCCGCCGCCGGCCTGAGCGGCACCCTCTTCATTCATCTGGCCAGTGCGCTGGCGGTGCCGGTGGCCGGAATTCTGGCGGACAAGCTGGCCGCCCGGCGGCGCGGCGGTCGCATCATGGTGCAGGTCTCGGGGTTGCTGCTCGGCTCCATCTTCGTCTTCTACGTCGGAGCCGCCAGCACCGTCGGTGTCCTCATCGGAGCCATGACCCTCTTCGGCATTTGCAAAGGCTTCTACGATTCGAACATCTTCGCTTCGCTCTTCGATGTCGTCCCCGCGCATGTCCGGGGCTCCGCCGCGGGCCTGATGAACACCGTCGGCTGGGCCGGCGGCGCTTTCGGGCCGCTGGCCGTCGGCTGGTTTTCGAAGCACGGCGGCGGCGCCACCCAGATCGAGAATATGAGCCACGCCATCTCCTTCGGCGCCGTCGTCTATCTCGTCAGCGCCGCTCTGCTCCTGGCCGCTATCTGGCGCTCCCCTCGGCTCCAAGCCGCATAGCGCGAAGCCGCGCCACCGCAATCGGCCCAAGGGGTCGGCAACCGGCCAACTTGCGAAAACCTCGATTAGCGGTATATTCTGTCATGACAGAAATGACTGTCTCAGTTGTTAACCGCCAGCCGCCAGCTTCGGCTCCTCGAACTCCTCCAGTCGCCGTAAGCTCCCCGTCCGTAACCGGGACCCGTTGGTTGATGCGTACATTGGCTGGCGCACTCGATCCCCGCGAACGGAATCGGAACCTCAACCGGCCGCCGCCAAAGCTGTCGGCCCCCTCGCGTGCCCACCGAACGCGCGTCTTCTTCGAAATGCCATGAACTCGCCCCGCGTCGTCATCGCTGGAGGCGCCGGCTTCCTCGGCGGAATTTTGCGGCGCCATTTCGCCGACCTTGGCTGGGAGGTTATCGTCCTGAGCCGCACGCCGAATCCCGCGGCTCACCCGGGCCGCGAAGTCGCCTGGGATGGCCGAACGGTCGGCGCGTGGGCCGAATTGCTCGAAGGCTCCAGCCTGCTGCTCAACCTGGCCGGCTATTCCGTCAATTGCCGTTATCACGATCGCAACCGCCGGCGCATCATGGATTCCCGCGTCGAGCCCACGCGGGCCTTGGGCCAGGCTCTCGCCCGCTGTTCGAATGCGCCGCCTCTCTGGATGAACGCCAGCACCGCGACCATCTACCGGCACACCTTCGGCCCGCCTTGGGACGAGGAAGGCGAAATCGGCGGCACCCCGGAGGCCAGGGACGCCTTTTCCGTGGAAGTCGCCCGCGCCTGGGAAACCGCCTTCTTCTCCGCCGCACGGACCGGGACCCGGCAAGTGGCCCTGCGCATGGCGATGGTGTTGGGGCACGGTCGCAACAGCGTCTTTCCCGTGCTGCGCCGGCTGGCCCGGCTCGGCCTGGGCGGCCGCATGGGCGATGGCCGGCAATACATGTCGTGGATTCACGAGGCGGATCTCTGCCGCGCCCTCGACTTCCTCATCGCCCACGAAGAACTGAGCGGCATCGTCAATCTTGCGGCCCCCCAACCGCTGCCGAACGCCCGGTTCATGAACCACTTGCGCGCGGCCTGCGGCATGCCATTCGGTCTTCCGGCTGCGCGCTGGATGCTCGAACTCGGAGCCTTTTTCCTCCGCACCGAAACGGAACTGCTCCTGAAGAGCCGCCGCGTGGCTCCGGGCCGTCTGACTCGCGCCGGCTTCCAATTCACCTACCCCGAAGTGCCGCAAGCCTTTCACGCGCTTCTCGCGCCGCCATCCAGTTAGAGCGTTTCGAATGTTCCAACTCCGCGGGAAACGGATGATCCGGCTTGGGTGCGCCTTTCTATTTCCTCCCGCCCGCTGTCCCAAAAAACCGCGCCCGGCGGCGATCCTGAGCCTTGACCAATCTCACCCCATGTAGCAAAGTAACTCTATGACGACTCAATTTGAGGCGTCATTGCGAAACGGGGCCGTTCTCGCCCGAACCGCTCCGTTTCCCAATGACCCGCCCACTGCGGTAACTGTTCACAGGCTCGGCACCTCCGTCTCCCCTTGGAGCTTGCGCTCGCTCCCGAGCGCATTGGCTGCCCGGGGTCTCAAACCCATCTCCCGCCCGGAGGATTTACGCGCCGGGGTGGACGTATTGACACAAGTTTACACACTCATTTACACAGATTTACACGCCCATTTACACAGATCTACACACGATTTACACGCAATTTACACACCCTATTTTTACGCAACCATCTCTGGCCCAATTATTTGCGACCCCTCCTAGGGGGGCCTCTCCCCCCCAATTTACACACTCCACCCACCCCCGGACCGCCAGAAGGAATCTCACCCATCCCGTTTTCTCCCTGCCTCGTCGGATACGGAGAACGCAGGGACTTCTTCCGATTATCGTCAATGTACGGAGTGGGTCTCCCTGTGTCCTGTTCTCCACCATGCGCCACGATTCGACAGTGATCGTCCATCACGAATCCAGATTCGCCTCCTCAACGGAGTAAACGAGCCGTCCGTGTGCAGCGGCTTTTGTGCTTTCGGCGGCCGGGAATCCCTCCTACCGTATCCGCAAATCGCGTGCTGCTGGCCTCGGGCCGGTCGGCCGCTTGAGATCGAACCCTGTAGACTGATTCCGTATGATCCGAGACCCCCAGCGATTGTTGTCTCTCCTGGTTCTCAGCCTCGCGGCCGCGTTTGCCGCCGAACCCGATGTCTTGGTCGCCGATTTCGAGGGAGATACTTACGGGGCATGGACGGTGGCCGGGTCGGCGTTCGGGCGCGCGCCGGCGCGGGGGGCTCTCCCCGGCCAGATGTCCGTCGATGGGTATGTCGGCCGGGGCTTGGTGAATTCATTCCTGGGCGGCGACTCCGCCACCGGCACGCTCACCTCTCCTCCGTTCCAGATTCAGCGCCGGTACCTCAGCTTTCTGATGGGTGGCGGCCAGTTCCCCGCCCAGACGTGCATGGACTTGCTGGTCAATGGCCAGGCCGTCCGCACCGCGACCGGCCCGAATGCCGCGCCCGGCGGATCGGAGCGGCTCCAGCCGGCCCAATGGGATGTCTCCGACCTGCGTGGCCAGACGGTCTCGTTGCGCATTGTCGACCAGGCCACCGGCGGGTGGGGCCATATCAATGTCGACCAGATCGTTCAATCGGACGTGCGGCTTCCGGGGTTCATCGCCAACGCGAAGCGGGAAATCGTCCTGAAGAAGCAATATCTTCATCTGCCGGTCAAAAATGGCGCACCCAAGCGCTTGATGACGATTCGCGTGGACGGACAGATCCTCCGGCAATTCGAGATCGAATTGGCGGACAGCCAGCCGGATTGGTGGGCTTACGCCGAGTTTCACGACTGCCTGAACAAAACCGCCACCGTCGAAGTCGACCAGCTCCGGGAGGACTCCGCGGGGCTGAGCGCCATCGAACAGTCGGACGATATCAAGGGAGCCGAACCTCTCTACCGCGAGAAGCTCCGTCCGCAATTTCACTTCACGTCCCGCCGCGGCTGGAACAACGATCCCAACGGCCTGGTCTACTACCGCGGCGAGTATCACTTATTTTACCAGCACAATCCCTATGGCTGGAATTGGGGAAACATGCATTGGGGCCACGCCATCAGCACCAATCTCGTGCATTGGCAGGAGGTCGGCGAAGCGCTCTATCCGGACGCGCAGGGCACGATGTTCTCCGGCTCGGCGGTGGTGGATGAGCGCAACACCGCCGGATTCCAGACGGGTGCCGAGAAACCGATCGTTCTGATCTATACGGCTGCCGGCGGCACCAGCGCCCTCTCGAAGGGGCAGAAATTCACCCAGGGGCTTGCCTACAGCAATGATCGCGGCCGCACCTGGACGAAGTACGAAAAGAATCCGGTCCTCGGCCACATCCGCGCGGAGAATCGCGATCCCAAAGTGATCTGGCACGAGCCGACTAAAAAGTGGGTGATGGCCCTCTATCTCGATAAGAACGACTTCACGTTTTTCGGCTCCACCGATCTCAAAAGCTGGACGCATCTTTCCGATCTGGTGCTCGCTCGCGACATCGAATGTCCCGACCTGTTCGAACTGCCCGTGCAAGGCCGGTCCGGCGAGTCGCGCTGGATTTTCTACGGCGCGAACGGCACCTACCTGGTCGGTGCGTTCGATGGGGTTAAATTTACGGCGGAGTCCGGGCCGCATCCGCTCAATTACGGCAATTGCTTTTACGCCGCGCAAACCTTCAGCGACATCCCGGCGGCGGATGGCCGGCGCATTATGATCGGCTGGGGCCGCGTGAATCTGCCCGGCATGCCCTTCAATCAGATGATGGACTTTCCGGTGTCGCTCACCTTGCGCGAAACTCCGGCTGGCCCCCGTCTTTTCACTCTTCCCGTGGCCGAGATCGACTCGCTGCGCGCGGGCGTTCGAGCGGTTCCCGCGCAGCCGCTTCGTCCCGGGGAGAACCCATTCGCGAACCTCGGCGGCGAGTTGCTCGACATGTCGGTGGACCTCAGTTTGGGCGAGGCGGAGAAGGTCGGGCTGAATGTCCGGGGCGTTCCCGTCACCTACGACCACGCCCAGCGGAAACTTTTTTGCCTGACGCAGAGTGCCCCCCTCGAGCCGGTGAACGGGCGCATCAAGTTGCGGCTCCTGGTCGACCGCGCGTCGATCGAAATCTTCGCCAACGACGGGCAGGTCTACATGCCCAACGGCGTGCTTCTCGACGAAAAGAATCTCACGCTCGAAGCGTTCGCGACCGGCGGCGCCGCGCGCCTGAACTCCGCCACCGTCGCGACGCTGAAATCGGCCTGGCGCTGAGCCAATCGCGCCGCTACCGGCTTGCCGGTGCCGCGTCGATGTGACGGTCGAACAGGATCTGGGACCAGGTTTCCATCCGGTCGCGGCCTGTGCGCAGCGTGTCGAGACTGGCCCACTGGCCGGACATGAGGTCCGGCTCGTTCATCGTGAATTCGCGCGAGGCCGCGGCCAGTTCGTAAACGATTCCCAGATGCACGCGCCCGACCGCGGTCGAAGCATCGTAAATCGTGCCCAGCAGCCGCACCGTCCAACCGGACGCGAGGCCGATTTCTTCTTCCAGCTCACGCTTCAGCCCGGCGGCCACCAGGTCGGCGGCGTCCCGCTCCGCGTCGTTGATATGCCCGCCAATCCCCAGCGAAAGTTTGTTGTGCAGCCGGGCTTCGCTTTGGCGGTTGGTGCGCTGCAGCAAGACAAACTCTTCCGCATGGCGGATGCAGACATAGGGGATGATCTGCTTGACCGATTCGTCCTGCTCGACCTGGCTGCGCGGGCGGAACAATCGCTTGTCGTTGGCCAGACGAATGATTTCGTGCGCCGACTCCGGCTCGAATGCCGTGCGCAGTTTTTCGCCGATCGACTCCGCCGGCACGACTAATACTTGTTCGTCCATGATTTCCGAGGGCAGCGTCCCAACCGGCTTCGGGAAAATCCAGCGGAAATTAGTCGCGCGCGGCGGGGGCGAGTTGGAATCGCCCCCAAATCGGTTGGAAAGGAGTGGTTTGTAAGGAAAGTACTGTGTTGACATGTGTGGCAAAATGGGGCGATATGTGGCGCAGTGGGACGAAATCCGCCGTTCGTTCCATTGTGTTGAATGTCTGCCAACGCCAAAACAGGGAGCGCTGTCCTCTACAATTCCGTGTATACCTACACGGTTGATGATAAGAGGCGCTTACAAATTCCATCAAAATGGCGGCCGGCTGAGGAGGATTTTCAGTTCACGATGATCCTGTGGCCGTTTTCCCCCACGAACGAACCGTATCTCCTGGTCCTGCCCCCCGAGCCGATGCAAGCGCTCCTCGATAAGCTCAAAGCGATGCCGTACTCGGACCCGAAGGCCGTGTCCTTGCGGCGGTTGCTGGGCAGGAATTCCGACCAGGTGACCGTCGACAAGGCAGGGCGGATCTGCCTGCCCGAGCCGATGGCAGCGGGAGCCGGCTTGAAAAGCGAGGCCCTGCTGATCGGTTCCTGGGACCGCTTCGAGATCTGGCATCCGGAACGATACAAGGCGGCCAGCGCCGTGGACGATGCGCTTTCCTCCGAGGCCTTCAAAATGATTTAACCGCATGAGCCTGAAAGCATTTCTCGCAGTGGGGCGAAGTTTCGCGGGCAGCGGCCCGGATCGCAGCCCTTACCACATGCGGAAGGGGCATTTGCTCCCGACTTTTCAAGGCAAGCCGCGCTTCGTAAAAGCGAACGCCGCCGCCGCGTCCGAACTCGTGCAGGAGGATTGGCTGGAAACGCCCACGACCGGCCGCTCCATTTCCGAGGGCAGGGCAGGGGGGCAGGCCGATGGGACGCGGGAGCAGGCAGGATCGACTGGCCAGGACACGGCGGTCGCCGTCCGAATCCACTGGCAGGAAAGCACCACCGGAAATGCGGAATCGAGCACCGTTGCCGAATCGGCCGTGCCGCTCCCGGCTGGAAGACTGGAGCCGGCGGTGGTTCGTCCGCTGCCGCTCGATCGGCAACCAGTCCAACGCCGTTCCTGGAAGGAGCGTCTCTTTCGCTTTCTCGGATTCGGCCTCGCGCGCGTCGAGGCGCGCCGGGATATGGTGCAGGGCGAGTTGTCGTTGGATCGGGTGCGGGTGGTTCGGAACGATCTGACGGAGTCCGACCTGGAATTAGTAGCGGTGCAGCGCGAACGCCAGCGCCACGCGCGCCGCAGCATCGGAAACCCGAAGCCCAAGCCGGCTTGGAGCGATCTGGCCTCGCGCTTGTTCGCCGTCGGCCGCGGCTCCCGATCGAAAGCCGAGTGATGACCCCATTTCACCACAAGCCGGTTCTGGGAAAGGAAGTGCTGGAGGGCCTTGAGCCCGCCGGAAAATCCCTTTTCCTGGACGGCACCGTGGGCGGCGGCAGCCATGCCTGGATGATTCTGGACGCCAGCCGTCCCAGCGGACGGCTGATCGGCCTGGATCAGGACGACATGGCCTTGGAAGCGGCCGAGGAGAAGCTGAGGGAGTTTGCCGGGCGGTTCGAATTGCACCGATCGAACTTCGCGGCCATGCGCGAATTCGCGGCTCCGGGAAGTTGCGATGGCGTGTTGCTCGATCTTGGCGTGAGTTCGCCCCAGCTCGATCTGGCGGAAAGGGGCTTTAGTTTTCAGCAGGATGGGCCCCTGGACATGCGGATGAACCGGCAACAACCCGGCACGGCTGCGGAAGTGGTCAACACTTGGCCGGCCGAGGAGCTGGCGCGGTGCTTCTGGGAATTGGGCGGCGAGCGCGAATCGCGCCGGCTGGCCCGGGCCATCGAAGCGGAACGGCGGGCCCGGCCTTTCCAAACGACCCGCCAATTGGCGGAATCGATCGAGCGGGTGTTGCCTCGACGAGGGCGGATTCACCCCGCCACGCGCGTGTTCCAAGCCCTGCGCATGGTGGTAAACCGCGAATTGGAGGTCTTGCGGGAAGGACTGCAAGCGGCCTGGAGCTGCTTGAAAAAGCACGGTCGCCTGGCGGTCATCACGTTCCACTCGTTGGAGGATCGCATCGTCAAGCACTTTGGCCGGATGCTGAGCCGCGACTACGAAGTCCCCGGAGAGGTAGACGTGCCGGCATTGCGCGTGCCGCGCCCGGCTTGCGCCCGCTGGATTTCGCGGAAGGCGATTTTGCCGAGCGAGGCCGAGCTGGCGGACAATCCCCGCGCGCGCAGCGCCCAGTTGCGCGTGCTCGAGAAATTGGAGGAAGCCGCATGAGCAAGCGCCGTATTCATAAATTGAGCGCAAAGGCGATGGCTCTCACGGTCGCCGGATGCGCCTTCCTCTGCCTCGCCGCGGTGGGCTATCTCCATCAGAAGACGATCATCGATGGCCTGGGCAAGGAGATCAAAGGCCTCGAGCAGCGGCTGGACAAATTGCACACCGAAAATCAAGCCCTCGAACGCACTTACGCCACCATGTGCTCGCCGCGCGAGTTGGACCTGCGGGTGCGCCAGATGAACTTGGGCCTCGCCGCGCCATCCGCGGAACAAATCGTTCGCCTGCCCGAACCCGGTGCCGCTTGGAACGGCCGCCGGGCGGTGGCCCAGGCGGGTATGGAGGAACGGCTCAACTAACATGTCCGGCCGCCGCAAAAACTTTTCGCCCCAGGGAGTCCAGCCCGCGCAATTGCGGCGTCTCGCCCTCTTCGCGGTTTGCCTGGTGGCTGGATTTTGCGGCTTGGGCTTTCGCTTGTACGACCTGCAAGTCCTTCAACACGAGGAGTTGAGCGACGAGGCTCGCAACAACACCGAACGCACTTTCGTCCGGCAGCCCGTGCGAGGCGACATCCGGGATGCCCGCGGGCATCTTCTGGCCACCAGCAAAATCGTCAAAACCGTCTCCGCCGATCCTTCGCTCATCGGCCCGCATAGCCAACTGGTAGCCGGTGCCATCGCGCCTATTCTGGAACTGCCGGTGTCCGAAGTCGAAGAAAAGCTTCGGCCGCGGCTGCGGATGGACGCCAACGGTCAACCCGTGGAAGTGAAGTACACGGTGCTGAAGCGAAAGGTCGAAGAAGAGGTCTGGCAGCGGGTGCGCGGGGCCATGACCAATCTCACCTTCGGCATCGACGAGGCTCGCGCCCGTCCGAAAGTGCGCGCGCAGTTGGGCCGGGTCCGCCGGCGCGCCGTCTTCGATGAGCCGGAGCAGATTCGCTTTTATCCGAACGGTTCGCTGGCGGCGCATGTGGTCGGTTATGTAGGCGTCCAGGAGAATGCCGCGGCCAAGGGGCCGGCCGACGGGCTCGAAGGCAAGGATGGCCTGGAACTCGTTCTCAACAACGCGCTGACCGGGATTCAAGGCTGGAAGCAGACCGAGACCGACAGCGCGCTCCATGAATTGATCACCTTTCGCGAACAGGACGTGGCGGCCAAAGCGGGCCTGGACGCGATCGTGACGCTCGACGCCGGGGTGCAGCACATCGTCGAAGACGAACTGGCGGCGGCCATGGCCAAACACACGCCGATCAGCATTTCCTGTGTCGTGGTCCGGCCCGGCACGGGGGAGATTCTGGCCCTGGCCAACCTACCGACCTTCGACCCGAATCGGCTGGATGGGGAACCGGCCGCGCGCCGGAACCGGGTCATCACCGACTTGGCCGAACCGGGCTCGACATTCAAAATCGTAGTGGTTTCGGCAGCACTCAACGAAGGGCTGGTGCGGCTTTCCGACACGTTCGATTGCGAGAACGGGCGGTTTATTTTTGCCGGGCGCGCGCTCACCGATCACGAGAAATATGGAGTTCTGACGGTCGAACGGATCGTTTCCAAGTCTTCGAATATCGGCTCAGCTAAAATCGGCATCCGCCTGGGCGACTCGAAAATGTTCGACTACATCCGCGCTTTCGGTTTCGGGCAGCGGACGGGTATCTCCCTCCCCGGCGAGGTTCGGGGAATCAGCCATTCCGTGGATCGCTGGACCAAATTGTCGATTTCCCGCATCGCGATGGGGCACGAGATTGCCGCCACGCCGTTGCAAATGGCGATGGCCATGAGCGCGATTGCGAATCGCGGCGTGCTGATGCGGCCTCTGCTCGTGGATCGGCTGATCGGACCGCGCGGGGAAACCGTGGCGAAATTCCAGCCTCAGCCTGTCCGGCGGGTGGTTTCCGAGGATGTGGCCGCCAAGATGGTTCACTCGCTGGTCGAAGCGGTTTCGACGAATGGCACCGGCCTCAAGGCCCGACTCGACCGTTATACCGTGGCGGGCAAGACGGGCACCTCGCAGAAGATTGTCGACGGCCGGTACGTGCGGAATAAACACTTCTCGTCGTTCATCGGATTTTTTCCCGCCGAGAATCCCGAATTGTGCATCACGGTGGTGATGGACGAGCCGCGCCAGGGCTATTACGGCGGCGAAACGGCGGCGCCCATTTTCGCGCGCATCGCGGAACGGGCGGCCAATTACCTGGCGATTGCCCCCGACCGGCCGATCGGAACGAACTTCGCGCTGGCCGGCCTTCCGGTGGCCAGCAGCACCCCGCTGGTCGTAAAGCCCAGCCAGCGCAATACCCGGAGGAACCGCTGATGGAACCGCGCCCTGTCCAATTTGCCGCTGAAGCAGCATCCGGCCGCCTGGAAGGAATTTCGGGCGGAGCGCTGTTCACCGGTGTGACGATCGATTCGCGGTCGATCAGGCCCGGCGACTTGTTCGTGGCGTTGCGCGGCGAGCGCACCGATGGCCATGCCTATGTCGAGGAGAGCCTCGCGCGCGGTGCGGTGGCGGCCGTCGTGGAGGAGGGCCTGCCGGTTTCGTCCGAGGGTCCCCGGCTCATCGTCCGGAATCCCCGCGCGGCCCTCGGGCAGATCGCGACGGCCTATCGCGCGGCGTTCCAACTGCCCACGGTGGCCATTGCCGGTTCCAACGGAAAGACCACCACCAAGGAACTTTGCGCGGCGGTTCTGCGCCAAACGCTCGACACGATCTGGAGCGAGGCCAGTTACAACAACGACCTGGGTATTCCGCTCACGCTGCTACGACTCGAGAAGTCCCATCAAGCCGGTGTTTTCGAGGTCGGCACGAATCATCCCGGGGAATTGGCGCCCCTGCTGCGGATGGTCCGGCCGCGCTTCGGGGTCATCACCAGCATTGGCCGCGAGCATCTCGAGTTTTTTGGCGATCTGGCGGGCGTGATCGATGAAGAGGGCGCGCTCGGCGAGGCCTTGCCGCCGGAGGGCGTGCTCTTCGTGAACGGCGATACGCCCGGCGTGGCCGAGCTTCGCGCCCGCACCGAGGCGCGCGTCGTCACCTGCGGGATCAAGCCGGGCAACACTTGGCGGATCGTCCGCGCCCGGATGGATGCGGGCGGCACGACCTTCGAACTCGAAGCGCCCGATTCTGCGTTTTCTGGAACTTACCACACACACCTTCTCGGAATGCACCAAACCGTGAATGCGTCCTTTGCGGTTTGTCTTGGGAAGGAACTGGGGCTAGGCCGCGCTGATATTCAGCGCGGCCTGGACTCCTGTCTGGCCGCCAAGATGCGGCTGCAACTGCGCCGGATCGACGACTTCATCCTGATTGACGATTCCTACAACGCCAACGCCGATTCCATGTATGCCGCCTTGGATACGCTCGCGCGGTTCCCATGTTCGGGTCGGCGTCTGGCCGTGCTGGGTGACATGGGTGAATTGGGCCATCATGCCGCGGCGGCCCACGAAGAAGTCGGCGTGCTAGCCGCGGCGAAGAATGTGGACTGCCTGTTTACGATCGGCGAGCGAAGCCTGGGCACGGCAGCGGCGGCCCGGGCGGCGGGCCTGGCGGAAGTCGAAAGTTTTCAGGAACTTGCTCCGGCGGTGCAACGGCTGAGGGGCGCCTTGCGGCCGAAGGATGTCGTCCTTGTGAAAGCGTCGCGCTCCAGCCGGCTCGAACGTGTCGTGGCCGAACTCGAGGCGCATTTCGGAGCGCCGCCCGACCGGGGCTGACATGCTGTTTTACCTCGCTCAATTTATCCGCGCGCACGCCGAAGGCACTCCTTGGGCCGAAACTGTTTCGCCATTGCGGGTCTTTACCTACACAACCTTCCGTTGTGCCGGGGCGGCGATTACCGCCCTCGCCCTGAGCTGGTGGCTCGGCCCGCGCGTGATCGGCTGGCTCAAGCGCTTAAAGTTCGGCCAGGAATATGCGGACAAAGCGGAAGCGGCCGGCGATCTCAAAACCCGCATTCTCAGTAAAAAAGGGACCCCGACGATGGGAGGGATTCTGATCGTGCTCGCCATGGACCTCTCCGGGCTGCTCTGGGCGCAATGGAACGAATTGGTCATCCTGACGCTCCTGTCGTTGATCGTCCTGGCCGGGCTCGGCTTTTACGACGACTACGCCAAGATCACCAAGCAAACCAGCGCGGGGACCACCTCCGCCATCAAGCTCTCCGTGCAGACGCTTTTGGCCGCCTTCATCGGGTTGTACCTTTGGTATTTGCCGGAGAGAAGCACGCTGGTGACCGATATTCAGGTGCCATTCTTCAAGAACGCCGTCCTGGAGGGGGCCGGGCTCGCCGGGCTCTCCATTACTGTCCTCTCGATCGTCGGCAGTTCCAACGCGGTCAACCTGACCGACGGACTCGATGGACTGGCCATCGGTTGCACACTGATCGTCAGCACCGTTTTTTTGATTTTCACCTATATCGCGGGCAACACCCAGTTCGCGGGTTACCTAAAAGTGCCGTATGTTGCGGGCGCGGGTGAACTTTCGGTGTTCTGCTCGGCCATGTTCGGCGCCGGTCTCGGCTTTCTTTGGTTCAACTGCCACCCAGCCCAGGTATTTATGGGCGACACCGGCTCGCTCGCGCTCGGCGGTGCGATGGGCATTATGGCGGTCTTGATTCATCAGCCGTTCATCCTTCCGATCGCCGGAGGGGTCTTCGTCGCCGAGGCGGCTTCCGTCATGATCCAAACCGGCTGGTACAAATTCACCCGCCGGACGCGCGGCCAGGGAGAACGGGTGTTCCTGATGGCTCCGCTGCACCACCATTTCGAGAAAAAGGGTTGGTACGAATCCCAAGTGGTCACCCGCTTTTACATTCTGTGCATTTTGTGCGCCGTGGTGGCGCTCAGCACCCTGAAGCTGCGCTGAAATCGCCATGAAAAGATTGCACCTCGCGGAAGCGAATGTGATAATGATTCTAACGTTTTTGAACAAACCAGCGATTAATTACTTCAGATAGTTCGAACTTTAACGATCAATTTCATGAGCTCGCCCAGCCCATTGATCCCTCAAGGTTCCTTCCAAGCGAAGGCCCGGGGGGATTCCAACGTCCGTCTCGCGGTTACGACGGTCATCGCCATCCATGTCGTCTTCTTCGGCGGCCTGCTGTTGCAGGGTTGCCAGAAGGATGCCAACCCGCCGGCCCCGAAGGAAACGAACGCCCCGACGTCGTTCTCCCTGCCGCCGATGACCAACAACGACATGTACTTTACCCCGCCGGAGACCCAGGCGGTTCGCACCGCCACCGCCATCACGCAGGCCTCGGCCCCGGCGACCAATCTGTATGGGGACCTGCCGGGCCTGGCGCGGCGCACTCCCACGAGCACCGCCCCCAGCAACACGCTGAGTTCTCTCTTTCCAGGCGACGCCTCTGTCTCCGCCGGACGGGAGTATGAAATCGCCCGAGGCGATACGTTCGCCAAGATCGCCCGCTCCAACCATATTACCGTGGCGGCTTTGACCAGGGCCAATCCCACGCTCGACCCAACCCGACTCAAGGTGGGGACTCGCATTCGCATCCCCGAAGCCGCGGCCAAGCCCGCAGGGGCCGTCGAGGCCGCAGCCACTGCTGGCGGTGCCTATGTCGTCAAATCTGGCGACACCCTCACTCGCATCGCGCGCCAGCATGGAACGACGGTCGCCGCGCTGCGCAGTCTGAACGGCTTGAAAACCTCCCAAGTGAAAATCGGCCAGAAACTGAAAGTCCCGGCCAGATCGGAACCCGCGACCGGCGCCACGCCGGTCCCGGTTCAACCGTAGCGGCCGGCCCGGATCCCGAGAGACCCGATGCGAACGGCCACCGCCATCCTCTTCCTTTCGGTTGCGTCGCTGCTGGCTCTCGGGATGACGATCCTCTACAGCAGCAGCATGGCCCAAAAAGGGGCCCACTACCTCCAGATGCAGGCCCTCTGGGGCGGCGCGGGGTTGGCGGCTTGCGTGATGGCGGCCATGATCGACTATCGCTGGCTGCGGCGGATCAATTGGATGCTCTTCCTCGGCGTTCTCATTCTGCTGGCGCTGGTCCTCGTGCCCGGGATCGGCGTGTATCGCAGCGGCAGCCGCCGCTGGCTCGACTTGGGCATCGCCAATTTTCAGCCCTCCGAGCTGGCCAAGCTCTCGCTGATCGTGATGCTCGCCGCCTATGGCGAGATGTTCCAAGGCCAGATCCGCCAGTTTTGGCGTGGGATGGTCCGTCCGGTGCTCATCGCCCTTCCGATGCTCGCGCTGATTTTTGTCGAGCCCGATCGCGGCACCACCATCCTGCTCGCCGTGGTCATGTGTAGTGTCCTGCTCCTGGCGGGGGTGCGATGGGTTTACGTACTGGTGCCTGCGGTGCTGGGCATCGTGTTTATCGTCTATTCCATCATGCACGACCCGGTGCGGATGGCTCGCATCGAAAGCTGGCTCCACCCGGAACTGTACAAGAACGAGACGGGTTATCAGGCCTGGCAGGCGATGCTTGGGTTGGGCGCGGGCGGATGGGAAGGTTTGGGCCTTGGCAACGGGCGGCAGAAGCTCGGCTTTCTGCCGGATCACCATACCGATTTCATTCTCGCGGTCGTTGGCGAGGAATTGGGGCTGGCCGGAACGCTCGGCGTCGTGGCTGGGTTTATCGCCATTGTGCTGTGCGGAGCGTGGATCGCCTGGCGGGCGCGCGATGTGTTCGGTCTCTTGCTGGCCGGTGGCATCACGCTCCTCATCGGGTTGCAGGCCTCGATTAACATCGGCGTCGTCACCAGCACGCTTCCCACCAAAGGCCTCGCGTTGCCGTTTATCAGCTACGGCGGCTCGAGCCTGCTTCTCATGCTCTTTTGCGTTGGCGTCTTATTGAGCGTCGCCCGGCATGCCGCACGGGATACCGTGGCCGAACCCGCCGCCCACGGGCGGGACCTGGAGCCTCAGTTTGCCTGATTATGAATCGACTTCCATCCAACCTTGTCGCCATCGCGTGCGGCGGCACCGGCGGGCATTTGTTCCCGGGGGTGGCCGTCGCGGAGAGGCTGCTGGAGCACGGCTGCGACGTGACCCTGTTCGTCTCCGAAAAGGAGGTTGATCGCCAGGCGGGTATCGCGCTGCCAGGCTGCGAGGTCGTCGCCCTGCCCGCCGTTCCGTTGCTGATGGGGCAGATGGCTGGCTTTCTCAAGTCCTTTTGGGCCAGCTTTGTCCAGGCTCGGGCCTGCTTCAAGCGCCGCCCGGCCGGAGCCGTTTTGGCGATGGGCGGCTTCACCAGCGCGCCGCCGATCCTGGCCGGCCGGCTCGCGGGCGCGGCCACCTCGATTCACGAATCCAACTCCTTCGCCGGCCGCGCGAATCGACTGCTCGCCCCGTGGGTGGATCGCGTCTTCATCGGTTATTCGTCCGCCGCCCAGCAACTTCCGAACCGGGCCGTCCAGTTCACCGGCACGCCCGTCCGGTCGCAATTTCAACCCGCCGACGCCGGCGCCTGCCGGATGGCGCTCGGGTTGCGGCCCGAGGCTCCGGTCCTGCTCGTCATGGGAGGCAGCCAGGGTGCGGCCGCGATCAACAATGCCGTTCTCGACGCCTTGCCGAAAATGGCGCAGGCCCTGCCCGGACTGCAAGTGCTCCACCTGACCGGTGCCAATACCTACGAAGCGATTGCGGCGCGATATCGCAGCTCGCCCATCCCGGCCAGGGTTCTGCCCTTTCTCACCGAGATGGAAATGGCCTTGGGCGCGGCCACCGTGGCCATCAGCCGGGCAGGCGCTTCCTCGATCGCGGAAATCGCCGCCATGCGCGTCCCCTCGATTCTGATCCCCTATCCCTCCGCTGCCGACAATCATCAGTATTTCAATGCGCGCGCCCTCGCTCAACAAGGCGCGGCCCGCATGCTGATCCAGGCTCAACTTCAGCCACTCGCCGATACGGTCATCGAACTCGCCTCGGATGCTTTCGTCCGGCAACGAGTCCAAACCGAACTGGAAAAGTGGCACTTTCCGCAGGCGGCCGGCCAGATTGTGGAAAGCATCTTTGAATCGATGAAACCGCGCCGAAACCCGGTTCCCCAATCGTCCGTGCTGAAGCTCATTCCGGGATGACCGCCTTGCCGCCCAATCGCGTTTACGAGATCGCCGCCCTTCTCTGCGCCCGGCTCGCGCCGGACACCGTGGTGCGCGCCGACGAGCCGTTGCACAAGCGCACGACCTTGCGCGTGGGGGGGCCAGCCGACCTTTACGTGGAACCAGTCGGCGAAGCGGACTTGCGAACGGTATTGGAACTCGCCTCGCAAGCGGAACTGCCGATCTTTCTCTTGGGCCGCGGTTCGAACCTTCTGGTGCGCGACGGTGGCATTCGCGGCATCGTGATCCATCTTGGCCAGCCCGCCTTTTCGTCTTTGCGGGTCGAGGCTCACGAGGTGCATGGCGGGGCTGGCGTGCGTTTGCGGGAAATCGCCTTTGCCGCGCGGAAGCAAGGTCTGGGCGGACTCGAATTCATGGAGGGAATCCCCGGAAATCTCGGCGGAGCCCTCCGCATGAATGCCGGCGCAATGGGCAGTGCGATGTCGGAAGTGGTGTCGCGCGTCCGCGTCATGCACCGGGACGGAACCATCGAAGAACGTGAGGCAACCGAGATTCCATTCGAGTACCGCCGGGGACCCCTGTTCGAGCAGGGTATCCTCCTCAGCGCGGTGCTGACGGGCTCCCCCGCACCTCAAGGCGAGATCGACCGCCGTTTGCGCGAGTGCAGCGAGAAACGTTGGAGTTCCCAACCGGCTGCCCCCAGCGCGGGCTGCATCTTCAAGAACCCTGCCGCCATTCCCGCTGGCAAACTGATCCAGGAGCTGGGGCTGAAGGGAACCCGCCACGGGGGGGCGGTCATCTCCGAAGTTCACGGCAATTTCATGGTCAATGACGGTTCGGCCAAAGCCGCCGATTTTCTCGCGCTGATCGAGACCGTGCGTGCCGCCGCCGCTCTTCGGGGTGTCAGTCTCCACACCGAGGTGCAAATCGTCGGAGAAGATCCCGCGGGCTAGCGCCGTGCTGCTCCCACTTCACATCACTGTCATGCAAGGCGGCCCTTCCGCCGAACGTGAAGTGTCGCTCCGCAGCGGCGAAGCGGTGGCCAAAGCCTTGCGGGGACTAGGCCATCGGGTCGAACAGATCGATCCTCGTCCCGGAGCTTTGGGCATTCCGGGTAACACCGATGTGGTCTTTCTGGCCCTGCACGGAACCTTCGGAGAAGATGGAACAATCCAGGCGTCCTTGGACCAGCAAGGCATCGCCTACACTGGATGCGGCGCCGAGGCGAGCCGGCTGGCCTTCGATAAAGTGCTCACCAAACAACGGTGCCAGGCGGCTGGCGTCCCCACCGCGTCCTACTGGGTCTTGCGGCAGCCGGATGCATCGTTGCCTGTTGGCCTTTCCCTCCCGTGCGTCTTGAAGCCCGTGCGCCAGGGTTCCAGTGTCGGCCTTCGTTTCGTCGAGTCGCGCGAAGATTGGCCGGAAGCGCTCGCTTATTCGCTCAGCTTCGGCTCGGAAGTCCTGGCCGAACCGAAAATTCGCGGGCGCGAAACGACCGTCGGCATTCTCGACGGCCGCGCCCTGCCCATCGTCGAGGTTCGTCCACGCTCCGGAAGCTACGATTACCGCAGCAAGTACACCTCCGGAGCCACCGAATACCTCTGCCCCGCCGAGTTTTCGCCGGAGATGACCCGGCAGGTGAGCGAGGCGGGCCTCGCCGCCTTCGAGGCGGTGGGCGGTCGCGACTACGGACGCATCGATATCATGGTCGATGAAATCGGCGATCTGTTCGTCCTTGAGGTCAACACGCTGCCAGGGATGACCGAAACCAGCCTCTTGCCGAAGGCCGCCGCCGCTGCGGGACTCGAGTATGCGGCCCTGTGCCAGCGCATGATCGAGCTGGCCTTGGCCCGATCTCGACAACCCGCCTAGCAGTATGTTCGGCCACAAAAAATCAGTTCGCGGCGCGATCGAAGTCAACGCGCGCTCCCGGCCCCGCCGTGCCCAGCGGCTGCGTCTTGCCGTCAACGCACTGGCCATTTCCGCGGGCATCGTCCTTTTTCTGATGGTCGCCTGGAAAGGGAGTGAGTGGATTGTGCATGAGCACGTCATGCGCAATCCGGCGCTGGCGATCGACCAGATCGAAATCGAGACCGATGGGATTATCCCCGCCAAACATCTTCGAGCCTGGGCCGGGGTCGGGCTGGGGACCAATGCGCTGGCTCTGGACCTCCGCCGCATCCAGCGCGATCTCGAGTTGGTCCCTCTCATCGAATCCGCCTCGGTCGAGCGTTACCTGCCCCGCCGCCTCGTGCTGCGCATTCGCGAACGCGAGCCCATCGCCCGGGCCGTCTTTTTTCGCCCTCCGGAAGGGGGCGCGTTCTTCGAGCCGGCGGTCTTCTATCTTGATCGCGAGGGCATGGTCATTCCCGAATATGCCCGCCTGCTCAACGCCCGGGCCTTCGATGCCGCCACCAAACATCTTCCCCGGCTCGAAGGGCTTCGCCCGGAGGAAGTGCGGCCGGGAGCGCGCATCGAGCACGTTCCGGCGCTCGCGGCGCTCCGATGGCTGCACGAGTTCAGAACCTCCCCGATGGCCGGAAAAGAAGACGTTCGGGCGGTGGATGTCTCCTCCGGCAACGTCCTCGCCGTCACGACCGCTCACGGCAGCGAAATCATTTTCGCTCCGAACGATTTCGCCCCTCAATTCGCCCGCTGGCGCGGCATCGTGGACCTCGGCCGCCGCCACGACCGCCTGCTCGCCTCGCTCGACCTGGCCGTCACCAATTACGTCCCGGTCTCCTGGAACTCGGCGACTAACTCACCGCCGGCTTCGGTCGAACCACGGCCCGCTTCACCCTATAGGAAACGCCATGTTTAGTCCTGCTTCCAAGACGATCACCGGCCTCGAAATCGGCACGTCCAAAGTGTGCGCTGTCGTCGGAGAGATGAGCGACGACGGCGTGCTCAGCATCGTGGGGCTTGGCCAGGCTAAATCGCGCGGCGTGCGCAAGGGCGAGATCGTCGATGCCGCCCTCGCGGTCGAGGATGTCCGCGACGCCATTGTCGAAGCCGAGCAGATGGCCGATGTCGAGGTGCGCAGCGTCTACCTGGGCGTCACCGGCCCGCACATCCGCGGCTTTAACAATCGCGGCTTTCATCCCGTGGCCTCGGTCGACCGGGAAATCAGCGAAGAGGATGGCGAGGATGCCCTGAAGAACGCCAAGACGGTCAATCTCCCCGCCGAGAACCGCATGATTCATCTCATGCGGCAGCATTTCATCGTCGATGGCCAGGAGGATATTCCCAATCCCGTCGGCATGACCGGCGCGCGCGTCGAGGTCGATGTCCATTTCGTGCATGGCATTCTCACACGCCTGCAAACTCCCATCCGGGCTGTCGGCCAGCTCCAGCTCGAGGTCGAGGATATCGTTTTTAACGGCATCGCCTCCGCGCTCGCCATTCTGAATTCGCAACAGAAGGAACTCGGCTCCCTCGTCATCGATCTGGGCGGCGGCACGGCGGACTACGTCGTCTACAGCCGTGGGGTGATCAAACACAGCGCGGTGCTCGCCGTGGGGGGCGACCATGTGACCAACGATCTGGCCTGCGGCTTGAAAATTCCCCTGGGCCGCGCCGAGGAGTTGAAGATCCAGCACGGTGCTGCGCTCCTGTATGAACGGGCCCGGGGCCGCACCGTTCCGATTTCCAATGAGGTGGGCCTGCCGGAACGGCATCTCAGCCTCGAGAACCTTCGGCGCATCATGCATCTCCGCCTCGAAGAAACCTTCGAGATCATCGCCTACGATCTCGAAGCCCACGGCATGTTCGACCATATCCGCGACGGTGTGGTTCTCTCCGGCGGCGGCTCGCACATTCCCGAAATTCGTGCGTTGGCCAGCCAGGTCTTCGGTCGGCCGGTCCATATCGGCAAGGCCGGCGCCGTCAGCGGCGTCAAATCCGCCCTCGATCAGCCGGAATTCTCCACCGCGATCGGACTGGTTCGCTACGGATCCTTCGAGTGGAAAAAGCGTCACGGATCCCGCGCCGGCGGCGTGCGCGGACGCATCTCCCGCCTGTTCCGCATCTCCAACCATCAGGAATGACCATGACTCCCACCGTTCCCATTCCCTTGCAGGCCCGGATTTTCGGCATCGGCGGCGCGGGCGCGAGCGCTCTCGAGTACATGGCGGGTACCGACCTGGCGGAGCTTCGCTTGTGCGCCATTCATACCGACGCCTGGGGCCTCCAGCAGCGGGCCGTTGCCGAGAAGGTGCTTGTCGGCGCGGGCCGGGCCTATGGCATCGGCACCGGCGGCGACCCCGAAATCGGCCGCGCGATGGCCGAGGAAGAGCGGCCCCGCCTCGATGCGCTCTGCGCCGAAACGAACCTGGCCATCATCCTGGCCGGGCTGGGCGGCGGCACCGGCACAGGCATTGCTCCCGTTCTGGCGGCTTCCGCCAAAAAAGCCGGGGCGCTCACCCTGGCTTTGGTCACGCTCCCCTTCGAATTCGAAGGGCCGCGCCGGATGCGCCTCGCCCTCGCCGGGCTCCAGACCTTGCGCTCCGCCGCCGACGCCGTGATCTGCCTGCCGAACGAGAAGGCCGCGCTCCTGCTCGATCCGAACGCCACGGCGCTGCACACCTTCGGTTTTCTGAACGAACTCCTCGCCGGCAGCATTCGCGGGCTCTACCGCATGCTCACGCGGCCCGGACCTGTTAATGTCGATTTCGCCTACCTTTGCTCCATCCTTCGCGGGCGCCATATCGAGAGCGTCCTCGCCACGGGCGCCGCTTCCGGGCCGGATCGCGGCGCGGAAGCGATCCATCGGCTGCTCGCCAATCCGTTGCTCGACGGCGGCGAAGCCCTGGCCGGGGCCGATGACGCGCTCGTGTGTCTCGCCTCCGGCCCGGACATGCCGATGGCGGAGATTAACCGCATCATGAAATCCCTGGCGGCGCGCTTGGGGCAGGCCAATCTCGTGTTCGGAACCGCCGTCGACGAACGTCTGGGGGCTGAAATCTCCCTCACGCTCGTCGCTGCCCGGAGCCGCAAATCTTCGGTTCCCGTCGAGGAAACGGCCGATTCCGCGCTCGCGTCCGGCCGCTTCGAAAGCTCGTTCCTCAATCCTGTCGAAATGTCCCGCCCCGCCCCGCGTCTCAAAGCCCCGGCGCCGGCTTCCACTCCCGCTCTGGCCGAACGGCTCGAACGCGTCTCGAAAACGCGCAAGACCGGCCCGAAATGGAAACAGGAGAATCTCCCCCTCGAAATCGTCTCGCGCGGCCGCTTCGAGAAAAGCGACCCCACCATCTACCAGGGCCAGGACCTGGACGTGCCGACCTATGTCCGCCGCGGCTGCCCCATGAATTGAGCCACCGCCGGCCTTCCGCTTCGGCTTCCGGCCTTGTCTCGATCTGGCAATTGCCCGCACTTGAAATTCGGCCCCTCTCCTGACAAGCTGGCTCTTAGCCAGTTGAAGACCGCGCTCCTTATCGATGACGACGCCGATTTCCGGTCCTTGCTGACCGAGCTGTTGCGCGCCCACGGCTGGGATGTCGTCCAGGCGGGCGATGGCGATTCCGGCCTGCAAATGGCGCTCGAGCGAAAGCCGGACGTCGTCCTCTGCGATCTGCTCATGCCGCGCTGCAACGGCTTCCAATTCTGCCGGGCGCTCCATGCCGAGCGCGGCCGCCTTCCGGATACCCGCATCGTCGTCACCGCCGGCAGCTCCTACAGCATCGACCGCATCAACGCTTTCGAGTCCGGCGCCGACGCTTACCTGACCAAGCCGGTCAAGCTGAACGAGTTGCTCGATGTCCTCGCCCGCCTCACCAGCCTTAAGTTCAAGACGCCTGCTTCCGATGCCGCGGCGCTCGACGATGGCCACGCCACCACGCTGGTCCGCTTCTGGGGGGTGCGCGGCTCCATTCCTGTGCCCGGTCCGGACACGGTCTACTATGGCGGCAATACCTCGTGTGTTGAAGTGCGTGGCGACGGCCAGCTCATTGTGCTCGATGCCGGCACCGGCTTGCGCGGCCTCGGGCATCACCTGAAGCGCGAGTTCGGCGACCGTTCGATCGAGCTTTCCATCCTCATTTCCCACACGCATTGGGATCATATCCAGGGCTTTCCCTTCTTCTCGCCGGCCTACGATCCAAAGAACCAGATTCGCGTCATCGCCCTGGATGGCCCGCGCAAAAGCCTCGAAGCTACTTTGGCCATTCAGATGGAAAGCCCGTACTTCCCCATCACCATGCACGAGATGCCCGGCAACATCCGGTTCGAGGCCTTGAAATCCCTCGAGTTCGATCTCGGCCCGGTCCACGTCAAAGCGGCCTTCATGAACCACCCCGGCATCTGTGCCGGCTACCGCTTGTTCACCAGCGCCGGTTCCGTCGCCTACTTCCCCGATAACGAACTCTTCGGCCGCCAGCTCGTCCCCGGAGAGGAATCCTCCGCCGAAGTCCGCGAGTTCGCGGCCGCGCGGGACGAGCAGCTCGAGACGTTCATCCGCGGCGCCGATGTCGTTATCTCCGATGCTCAGTATAGCGCGGAGGAATATGCAGCCCACGTCGGCTGGGGCCATAGCTGTGCCGACGACGTCGTCCGCCTCGCCCTCCGCGCCGGCGTGAAACAACTCTTTCTCTTCCACCACGATCCCGACCACACCGATGCCGAGATCGCCCAGATGCTCGCCAAGGCGCGCCGCCTGGCCGCTCCAAGCGGTGCCTCCTTGCTCGTCGAGGCCGCCCGCGAAGGCCTCGAAGTCCGCCTCGCCCCGAAGCCCGCGTAGCGCTCTTCCGCAGGGCGGCCATTGGGTGCAACACCCAGGAGTGGAAAAGACCGCTTTTCAACGGTTACGGTAGTTCTTGAAACTCTCTAACGAAGCAATTTGAGGATTTCTTCGCCGATCTTGTAAAGACCAGTGATGGACATGGCCGTGACGGAGACCCACAGGAAACCGGCCCAGATGCGGCCGGGGCGGAGAGCGGATTCGGTTCGGCGGTAAAGGAAGTAGAGGGCGGCCGCGCCGAGGAAGGGGAGCATCGCTCCTTGGGCCAAGGCGCCCACGAACACCAGCGAGACCGGATCTCCAATGACCAAGTAAACCGTCGCAAAGGCGGCCGGCAGGAGCACGCACGCGACCTTCACGCAGCGAGCCCGATCAGCCGGTGTGCGATATTGGACCAAGCCATACAGGGAAAGGGCATCGGCGAGGAGGCGGGCGTTCGAGGCCGTGGCGCCGAAGACCGTGGAGTAGAGCACCGCAAATGCTCCCACCAGGAAGAGCCACATGCTCCACTCGCCGAAGGTGTCGCGGTACATGTGGGAGAGCGTGGCGATCATCCGGTTGTTTTCCACCTGCAGTCCCTTCGCATGAAGGACGGCCGCGCCGAGGAGATAAAAGGCCACGGTCGTGACGGTATAAATGGCGAAGGAGAACCACGCATCCAGCCGCATGACGCGCATCCAGCCCCGCGCCCGTTCCCGCCAGGCTGGCGAGCCGTCGTTCGGCCCGATGGCCCGCCCGTAGCCCTTTTCGAGGCACCAGTACGGATAATAGATCAGCTCGGAAGCGCCGACGCCGATGATCCCGAAGGCGGCGAAGGCGGTCGTGAACTTCTCCGGAAGTTCGAATCGGAAGCCCGACGCAAGCTGCGCCCCGGTAATGGCGAACTCGGTGAATTGCAGCGCTCCGACCGCCACGAGCGTGGCGAACACGAACATGGCCACCAGGGCCGTGGAGAGCGTCTCGATCAGCGCGTACCGGCCGATGGTCAGCAGTCCGGCGCAGGATGCGGCCACCAATAGGGTGATCAGCCAGTTTTTCAACGGAATGCCGGCCAGTTCGAACACACTGGCCAGGCCGCCCACCATTCCGGCCACCTGAAAGATCAAAGCCACATACATCAACAGCCAGAGCCACACCAGCCAGGACACTTTCCAGCGCGGTCCGGGCATGGTGTTCATCGCCTGGAGTGTCGTCATGCCGTGCTGGATCGCAAAGCGCCCCAACTCGATCTGGACGAACACCTTGATGAAGCAGCCAAGGATGATGAACCAAAGCAGTTGAAAGCCGACCGCCGCCCCCAATTTCGGGGTAACGATCAATTCGCCCGAGCCGACGATGATCGCGCTGATGATGAGGCCAGGCCCAACTTGGGCCAGCATCCCGAGCGCGGTGGTCGGCGCAGGACGCGGCTCCGCGAGACGGGCCGTCTCGGACACAGGGGACATGCCCAACGTTACTCAGCCGGGTTTGCGAGCGTCAACGCCCAACGGATGGCACGGCTTCAGAAATTCGCGAATCCCGGGCTACGGCGAATTCGGGACGAGCCACGGACGGGTCCACTCCGGTGCGGGCGGCGCATCACCGCGCCGCAGCATGGCCTCCCACGCCGAGTCAGTCAGGCGCTGCCCGGCGGGCATGTTCACCTCGTAGTGGCTGAAGACGGGCCCGCCATAAACCATGCGATCAGGGCCATTATCGACCGCCACGAGCATGAAATTGACATCGCCCACCGCCTGATGGAGCACCGCCCCTGGATCGCCCACCCGCGCGTCCGGCGGCGCGGTCAAAACATCCACCACGATGGCCGTGCTATGCGTGGAGGCATGCTTGAGCAGCCGGTAATCCTCCCTCGACAACGCCTCGGCCGTGATGGCATCGAAACCCTCATTCGCGGCATAGAACAGGCGTGGGTACCAGCCTGAGTAGGATTTCTCGCCGGTGTAACTGGTCTGCACTTCGACGAGATCCAGCAGAAAGGTTTCTTCCGCCGGGGAGAACGGCGTCTGGGTAAGTTGTTTGGCCGCGAGTTTCTTGAGAGTGGCCATGTTTGTAGCGAAACGATTCAGGAAACTCAACTGGCCGGTCTTCATCGGGTGCGATCGGAAGTGGCGGTCAGTTCTGGCATTGGGGGTATGAC
>CAYZKY010000024.1:0-49147 GCA_964478815.1 uncultured Verrucomicrobiota bacterium | reverse complement strand
GGGTTCGCGATCATGGGATATGGATACCGCCGGGGAGGCGGAGGCGCAAGCGGAGGTCTGGCTTTTTGGCCGAGTATTCAGGAGGAGGGGGCGAGGCCGGACGACCGCCGGAAAAGGTCGCACCCGTTCCGAAAGGCGATTCTTGACAGGGCGGAGGCGGAAGGCATGTTTGGCGAAACACTAAGGGAATCTATGGACAATCCTACCCCCAGGACTGGCTGGCGCACTGCGCCCGCGCACTTTTTTGGACGCATCGCGCCCGCGAGTTTTCTCGGCCTTGGCCTGGCGCTGGGCTGGCCGGCCGGCGGGCAAGCGCAATCAGGCCCCACGGCCAGCATGGTGGCCTATTATCCGTTGGACGGCAACGGCTTCGACGCCGGCCCCGGGCAATTCCACGGCACGGTCATCGGCGCGGTGCCGGCGGAGGATCGATTCGGCCGGCCGGAGCGCGCGATGCGGTTTGCCGCCGGACCCAACCGGATCGAGTGCGGCAATCCGGCGGCATTTAATTTCGCGAGTGCGTTTACACTGAGTGCGTGGGTAAAGCTGGAGCAAGGGACCACCACCGGTTACGTGATCTCGAAATATCAATTCACCAATCCTCGATCGAATTACTCGTATGGCATGGGGAATGCCGGAAATGGAAATCCCTATGGGTTTGTGAGCGCGATCGGCGGCGACTATGCGGATGTCCATGCCCCTCCCCCGTTGCACGATGGGCAATGGCACGCCATCGCGTTGACTTACAGCAACGGCAAACTGTCGCTGTTCATGGACGGAATCGAGACGGGGACACGCTTTCTGCAACTGAACATCCCTTCGTTCAGCAATGCGGTTCCCATGTGCATCGGCAACGTTTCGGATGGCGCGCTGGCCTGGACAGGCCTGATTGACGACGTCCGACTCTTTGGACGCGCCTTGAGTCCGGCCGAGGTAAAGGAGATTTACGATTACGAGCTTAACCTGAGCTTTTCCTCGGAAGGCCTGAAAACGTTCGATCTGGCGGCTGGAGATCTGATCTTGAACCCGCTGAACAATTCGTACCTCGCCAGCATCCGGCCAGAGTCCGCCGCCTTTCCCAATCACCTTGTCGCGGTGGACGCGACCGTTTCGAGCGCATCCGACCTCGGGGAGTTCGGTCCGAATCCGGGGAAGCTGGCGATCGCGGCCAACGGCCTGATGTATGGGGCCTTGAACGGGTCGCAAAGCGTGCGGAGTTACGATACGACCACCGGCGCATTCAGTCCCCCGTTCAGCGTTGGCCCGGCGACCGTGATTCAGGACATCGAGATTTCCCCGAAGAGCAGCCAGTTGATCGCCGTCTTGAAGGCCATGCCGAACGGCAGCCAGCAGGCGCACCTGTACGACAACGGAATCGCGCGGCCCGCGGCCATTCTCAACCATGCCTTCCGGAATATCGAATTCTCCCCGGACGGGATCTTCCTGTACTGGAGGCGGGCCGGCACCCGGGATCTTTTCCGGGCCACCGTGGATGCCACCGGGTTGGTGAATCCCAAGTTAGTCTATCGGGGCGTGGATGGGGACGATTTCGAAATCCTGGGGGATACGGTTTACTTTAACACCGGAGAAGTCCTGAACCTGGCCGACCGGACGCGAACGGTGCCGTTTGCCGGAGTGGGGCTCTTTCCGAGCTTTTCGGTCCGGCCGAATTTGCAAACCATCGCTTTTCTGTCGCGGAAAACGGAAGGCTGGGTCATTCAAACGTTCAGCACGACCAGCCTCGCTCCGGGTCTGGAAGGTGTCGTTGGAGGCGTGACGGAGCAGCTCTCCGGGCTGACGATGGCCTCACCGGGGATGATGGCCTTTCGGTCCGCGGCCAGACTATATTTCATGGACCTGGACATCGCGTTCGCGCCCCGCGACCTCGCGGTGGAAGGCCGGATCGACCCGGTGCCATTCACCGAAGATCCCATCGCTCTACAGACTTTTCGCTATGCCTTCACCGTGCGAAATGCCGGGGGAGCTGTCGTGCGGAACATCAAATTCCGGCACAGCCTGCCGATCGGATTAACTTTAAAGAGCGCGCACTTCAAGGCGCAGCCGGTGACTCCCCAGGGAAGAGACTTCGTGATCGATATGGACTGGCTGCTGCCAGGCACCACCGCTGAACTGATCGTCGATGTCGTGCCCGCCGTGCCGGGCAATATCGCCTTGAGCGCCACCGCCACGGCCGATGGGGAGGATGCGAGCCCGGAAGACAATACGGCCGCAGTGCTCGCTCAGGTGAAGCCGGCGGTGACGGTGTCCGCCTTGGGAGCGCGGTGGATCGAGGATGCGCGGACCAACCAGCTCCGGTTCGCGTTGTCGGGCCCGGTCGGCGGCTCGGTTCGCGTGGACTACACGCTGGTTTCCGGGACGGCGACCCACCCGAGCGACTTTACGACCGCGAGCGGTTCGACGCTGATCGGGCCGGGCGCGCTCCTCAGCACCCCGCTGGTGTCGGTGGTGCGGGATAGCGTGGCCGAGCCGGACGAATATCTCTCGGTGGTCATCACGCTGGTGGAAGGCGCGCTGAAAGGCATCGACTCCAACTCCATCGAGCTTCTCGATGACGATTCTCCGTTTATTGAAGTGGGCGGGGCGACGGCTTTCGAAGGAGAAATGTTGCGATTCCCCGTCCGGCTGTCTCAACCGTTGGCGACAGAGGCGTCCGTCCGGTATTTCATCGTGGGGCAGACCGCCGATCCAGACGATTTCACAGGCGCGGGCGGGGTGATCACGTTCCCGGCCGGGCAGAACCTGGCGGAGATCACGGTGGAGGCGATCCTGGACGCGGAGGAAGGGGAGTCCGACGAAACAATCCGGGTGGTGCTCTACGACGTGGCGGGGGCGAATTTGCTGCGCTCGGAGGCGGTGGGGACGATCAAGAACCGGACGCTGGAGCAGGCGGCGCTGCGGATTTCGGGGCTGGCGCTCGGTTCGGAGCTTTCGCGGGTGGAGTTTCAGGCGCGGCCGAGCGCGCGGTACCAGTTGCAGTATTCGCCGACGCTCGCGCCGCTGAACTGGGACGGCGTGGGGCCGGTGGTGACGGCGGTGGAGACGAATACGGTGATCGAGGCGGTGTTGCCAGGCAATGGAGCCAGCGGGGTGTACCGGGTGGTGCGGCTGCCGGAGGCGGCGCGCTGAGGGGGGCACCGCCGGCTGGATCAGCTTATACCAACTGCGGATGATGGTTGGTCAAACGGAGCGAGCCCCTCACCCCGGCCCTCTCCCCATCGGATGGGGCGAGGGAGAGGAAAGGCGGGCCATGAGTTCTCTCGTTCCACCAACATATTCACGGAGTTGGTATTATTCTAGTTACGCGCCAGTCCACGACGGAACGTGGGAGCGGACGAAACGCGGTCTGCTTCCGGGCGGCTTTCATGCCGGCACGGTCACGGGCGGCTAAGAGCCTGTCTGGAAATTACGCCAGGACATGCGGCGGGTCTTTTGGCTGGGGCCTTCGTTGGCCCGACCGTTACAGCCCGCTGCGGGGATGCGCCGGCCGGGCCGCCTCGGCCGCAGCCAAAATCCCTCGCCGCAGTCCTTGCCGGAATTTTCAGACAGGCTCTAAGGGCTTCCATTCCGGCGAGCGGATCGCCGCAAGCGGCTTCCGGGAAAACGTCGATTCGGAAATTGACCGCCGCCAGGCTTGTTACGGCGCGGCGACGAGGCCGGCATCGGCGGAGGGGAGCGGATCGAAGAAGATGGCGCTGAGCGTGGCTGGCAGATCGGCGGCGGGTTTGACGCGGAGGATGACGCGGCCGCGGACATCGAACTGGACGTAGGCTCCGCCGGCGAAACCGACCATGGTGCGGGTGGCGAGCACGGCGAGGTTATCGGCATCGAGAATGTCGAGCGTCTGGCCGAGGCCGGTGCCTTCGAAGTCGGCGCAATAGACCGAGACGCGGTAGTAAAGGCGGTCCGGAAAGGTCATGCTGACGCGCATTTCCTTCTCGCCGAACCATGAGGCGGCGATCCGGCCGGGCTTGTTCGCGCGTTCGAGAGCGGCGGGGTTCTCGCTGGCGGATTCGAGGAGGCGGTAGGACTTGCCGGAAGCGGAGAGGACGACGCCTTTGGGGTATTTGGCGCTGTCGCCCAGAATCATGTGCCCGAGCGTTCCGTACTGGCCCTTCCAGGAGCCTTGGGTGGAGGTATCGAAGCCAGCGAGCCGCGCTCCCGAGGGCGGGAAGAGGGCGAAGGTGGGGGCGGAGCCGGAGGAGAGACCTTCGGCGGGATAGGTCCAGACCAGGGTGGAGGAGATGGGCAGGTTTCCAGCGAGGATATTGGTGGCGTTCAGGCGGAAGACGTAGGTCTTGCCGGGGGTGAGGTCATCGAGGGAAAACTCGGCGTCGATGGAGAGTTCGCGGGTTTTGGATTCGCCGCCCTGTTCGCCGTAGGAGAGGACGCAGGCGGAGCCGAGGTAGCTCTCGGGGAGGGGGAGGTACAGGGAAAAGGGGACGGTGTAAAAGGCGGCCTCGGAGGGGGGGCTTTCGATGCCATCGACATCCACGGCTCTGGCGAAAAAGTAGTAGGCTGAGCCGGGCTGGAGATCGTGAAGCGTGACGGAGTTGAGGAGACCGGCGGGGACGATGCGGGCGGGGCCGCCGAGCTTGCCGTAGTAGAGGTCGTAGCGAGCCACGTTGGCGCTGGGGCTCGGGTTCCAGAAAACGGTGGCAGCGGGGGCTTGGGAGCCGCCGCAGAGGAGGGCGAGGCCGAACAGCGCGCGGGCGCGCCATTCGTTAAAGCGAGTCAATGGGCCAATCATACCGGGTGTTGGGACCAGCCGCGGCTGAGGGGGGCTTCGAGGCGGTCCGTGCGCATTTTGTTACCATTCCCTGCCGGGGCCGCCGGGTCAAATGCCGAGACTGGTTCATCAAGCCGCACATTTGCCAGATCGGCCGATTCCTGCTTTCCTACACTCCTCATGAACGTCACCGATGGAAAGAAAACGCGGGCGTACCGGACCGTTTCGTTCGACGCGGAGGCGAATGGCGTGCGGCTGATCGAGCAACGGTTGCTGCCGCACCGGTTCAAGATCGTGGCCACGGAGAATTACCGGGAGACGGCGGCGGCGATCAAGGACATGGTGGTGCGGGGGGCGGGGGCGATCGGCGCGGCGGCGGCGTATGGGTATGCGCAGGGGTTGCGGGCGTTCCGGGGGCCGAACCTGGAGAAGTTTGAGGCGCATTGCGAAATGGTCTACCGGGTGCTGGCGGAGGCGCGGCCGACGGCGGTGGATCCGGTGAACGCGATGAATGCCATCCGGGCACAGTTGGGCACTGTAGGAAAGGTGTCGGCGCGGCAGGAGCTGGCGCTGCGGGCTGCCGAAGCCTTCGCGGACGAGGATGTCGAGCATTGCCGCCAGATCGGCGTCTATGGAAAATCGCTCATCCGGGAGGGCTCGCGGGTCTTGACGCATTGCAACGCCGGGTGGCTGGCGTTCGTGGACATCGGGAGCGCGACGGCGCCGATGTACGCGGCGCACGCGGCGGGTGTGTCGTTCCAGGTTTATTGCAGCGAAACGCGGCCGCGGTCTCAGGGAGCGACGTTGACGGCATGGGAACTGGCGCAGCAGGGGATCGCGCACCAGGTGATTTCGGACAATGCGGTGGGGCACTTGATGCAGCGGGGGAAGGTGGATCTGGTGATCGTAGGAGCGGATCGGGTGCTGGGGCGGACAGGCGAAGTGGCGAACAAAATCGGAACCTATACGCGGGCCGTGCTAGCCGCGCGGCATCGGGTCCCCTTTTATGTGACGATTCCCTTGAGCACGATCGATTGGAACCTGGCTTCGGGATTGGAAATCCCGATCGAGGAACGGGGGGGCGAAGAGGTCCTGGGAGCGTGGGGGGCGACAGAGAGCGGACGGCGGGAATACGTGCGGGTGGCGAACCCGACGAGCACGGCGTTGAATCCCGGGTTCGATGTGACGCCACCGGACTTGATCACGGGAATCATCACGCCCGCGGGCATCTATTCGGCCGCCGATCTGTGGCGCAACCAGGCGCGCCTGAGCGGCACGTCGGCGACCCCCGCGTAGGTCATGCATCGGGCCTGAACGCGCGGAATCGGGACGGCAGGCGAAAGCGTTTGCGTTCGAGTTCGCGGGGCCTAAGCTGAGCAAAAATCGGTCACAAAAGAGTCCGGCGATGTCGAGGCCAGGAAGCGGAATCATTTATCGAGGCGAAGCACGGGTGCAGTGCCGGCCAGCGGTGTGTACGCAGTGCCAACGGTACTCCACCCTGCGGTCGTACGACACGCAGAAATGGCTGGGGTTAGGGGCGATCCCGATCCTGCCTCTGGGGACGGTGCGGGTGGAAGGGGAATGTCCCGTGTGCGGACACCGGCAGGGGGAAGCGACCGCGAAACCGGCGGCAGTTTCGATAGCTTCGATCGAGGAGCTGAAGGCGCAGTTCGCCCTCGATCCGGAGAATGCACGAGTGGGGCGAGATCTTCACTACGCGCTTTTTGAAGAGGGCGAGTACGCGGAAGCCGAGGCGGTCGCCCGGATTCTTCTCGAACGTTTTCCGAACGATCCGGAGACTCTGGCGTACTTGGGCGATGCCGCGCGCGAGCTAGACCAGCTTGACGAGGCTATCCGTCTGTACGAACAAGCCTATCGGATCGATCCCGCTTGTCGTACGGCGCTGGCTGGCCAAGCCTGGGTGTACTGGCGCACGGGAAAGTTCGAAGAAGCGCGGGCGCTCCTGCCAGAGTTGGAAGGGGGCACGGCCGAAGACCCCGAGCCTTTTCTCGAACTCGCCCACGACCTGCGCCGATCGGGCCGCCACGCCGAGGCGCTCGATGTTTACCACTACGTGTTGTACTCGATGGGGACGTACGACAGCGACAAGGATTTTCGAAAAGCCGTGCAGGAATCGGAAAAAGCCGCCGGCCGGACCACCAGCATGCTTTCCCCGGTTCGCTGGTACTCGCGCCCGATCGGACGCCTGCTGCTGGTGCTGCTGGTGGTCGGCGGCGGCATCTTCGGTTCGAATTACTACTACAAGCAGAACCAGCGGCTGTTCATCGTGAACGGCTATCCGGTGGATTGTGCGCTGAAGATCGCCGGCGGGGAGTTCACGCTGCCCGCGGGCACCCAACTGGAAATCGGGCTGCCGGAGGGAGAGTATGTGGCCGAAGTGGTGTCCCCGCGGCCGGAGAGCATTCCGGTGAAGATGCAGACGCCGTTCTGGAAGCGGTGGACCGCGGTGCCGGGGTACGTGGTCAACCCCGGAGGGGCGGCGCTGCTGGTCAGCCAGTCGGTGGCGTATGCGGCGGATGGGCGGCAGGTGAAGAACACCGGGACGCAAACGCTGCATCTGGGCGAACGGATGGTGTCTCTGCCGCAGCTCGATCACCCCTTCGAGCAATTCCCGGAACAAATCGACGATTTTCGCCCAATGGGCAAATTCAAGTTCCGCATCGATTTCGTCGGAAATCCGCCGGAAGAAATTTTTGAGGCGCTGCGCCAGCGCGGGAAACCGCAGGACGCGCTGAACCTTGCGGAATGGCAATTGCAGTTGTATCCGGAAAATCCGTGGCTGCTGGCGGGGTATTTCAATCTGGCAATCCAGTTGCGGGAGCAGGACCGGGCGCACGGATTGTTGACCAACATGCTGGCGCGCCGGCCGGTCTTGATGAAGTGGCATCGGTTCCACCAGGACCTCGCGCAACGAAATGGAATGCGGGACGAAGTGGTGCAGGAGTACGATGCCTATGTGCAACTGAATCCCGAGGATGCCGCGGCGCAGTATTTGCGCGGACGCCTCGCGACGGGCGTGGCCGAAGCGCGGCCGTACTATTTGAGGGCCGCTGCGCTGGCGACAAACTATGCTTATGCGCAGTTTGCCCTGGGGTATTGCGCCGTGGCCCGGGGGGACTGGGAGGAAGCCCGGCCCCGTTTCGAGGCGGCCTGCCGGCTGGATCCTCAGACGGAGGAGTTTTTCGAAGCGCGGTTCAAGGCGCGCCTGGCGGTGCGGGATTTCGAAGCGTTGCAACAGGAGCTGGAGCCGATGTTGAAAGACGATCCCACGGATTACATCGCGGCGCTGGCCCTGTACCAAGTGTGGCTCGAGCGGGGGGATGCGGAGCAAGCGAAACTGGTTCTCGAACGATTCCGCGCCGCCGCCCCGCCGCAACTGAAGGGGACGCCCGATCCCGAGGGCCGGCTGCTGATCGCCAATTTTCTCTACGCCCAGGGCGATTTCGAAAGAATTCTGACTTCGGTGACCAACCGTTCGGCGGTGCGCTATCACGCGATCGTGGAGTTGGGCCGGTCGGATGAATTGATCGAAATGGTTCGGCCCGAGGCGAATCGCATGCTGCCCGATGCGCTTCTTCTTGCGGCGGTGGCGCTGCGCAGCCAGGGGCGCGCGGCCGAAGCGCAGGAATTCTGGGATCTAGCCGTGAAGAAATTTCAAACCGGCATGCCCGACCACCGGCGCGTGGCAGAACTGCTGAGCCAGGAGACGCCGCCGGATCTGGAAACGGTGAAGGATGTGTTGCTCAGTTTGCCGGAGAAACTGTCGCTGGCTCTGGCCTTGGCCCAGAAGCATCCGGCCAACCGCGCGGCATATGCGGAATTCGCCCGGCGGCTCAACGTCACCCGAACGTTTCCCTATCATCTGGCCAATCGGTTAACGGCAAGCGGCGGGTGATCGTGCCGATTCCGAAGTTGCCGCGGAGCATCATGCCTCGCTCCGATCCGAAGGCCGACTGGATGGTTGTAGTTTTTGGGCGAATTCCTAGGCTGGCGCGCACATGTCCGCCGCAGAATCTTTCGACGCCGTTCAAGCCCGGCACTTGATGCAATGTTGGTCCGCGCAGCGCGGCTACCGGCCGATTCCGGTGGCGGAGACGCGCGGCTGCTGGATTCACACGACGGACGGACGCCGCATCTTCGATCTGCGGAGCGCTCACGAGTGCATCAACCTCGGCTTCAACCATCCCCGTGTGCTCGAAGCCATGCGGGCGCAAATGGAGAAGGTGATTTATGTGACGGACGATTTTGCCACGCCGCCGACCGCGGAATTGGTGCGGCGGCTGGCGGAGCTGAGCCCGGGCCGTCCGAACAAGCGGGTCTTTCTGGCGCAGAGCGGCGCGGCTTCGGTGGAGGCCGCGATCAAGGGGGCGCGGCTTTACCAGTACAACCGGTTGTTCCGCCACGGCGGCGGCGAATTAGCGGTGGACGCGCCGATGCAATATCCCTTCCCGTATAAGATCATCTCGCGGTACCGGTCGTGGCACGGGGCGACGGCGGGAGCGGCTTCGGCGAGTGGGGATCCGCGGCGATGGTTTCAAGAACCGTTCACCGTTCCGGGAATAGTGTTTGCGCCGGAGGCCAACGCCTACCGTCCGCCGTGGGGCGGAGAAGGCGACGGGGTGGCGGCGAACCTGGCCTATCTGGACTACCTCATCGAACAGGAGGGCGGCAGCAACAAAGTGGCCGCCATGCTGATCGAGCCGGTGGTGGGCAGCAACGGGATCATCCCGCCGCCGCCGGGCTATCTCCAAGGTTTGCGGGAATTGTGCGACCGGTGGAATTTGCTGTTGATCGCGGACGAAACGATGACCGGACTCGGCCGCACGGGAAAACTCTTCGCGGTCGAGCACGATGGCCTCGAGCCGGACATCATCGTGCTGGGCAAAGCGCTCGGTGCATACTGCCCCCTTTCAGCGACGATCTTTTCGGAAAAGGTCGCCCGCAGCTTCGAGGATAATATTTTCGGGCACGGCCAGAGCTTTTCCGGCCATGCACTGGCCTGCGCGGCGGCCTGCGCCAGCCTGGAGGTTTTGCTGGAGGGAGGGTTGCTCGAGGCGGCCCGAGTGAACGGCGAGTATCTCGGGCAACGGCTGCGGGAATGCGCCCGCGGCCACGCGTGCGTGGGGGATGTGCGGGGGCTGGGAATGTTCTGGACGATCGAGCTGGTCAAGGATCGCGCCACCAAGGAACCGCTGCGCCGCGCCACCGAGAAGTACACCCGCACGGTCGTCAGCCGGCTGGCGGATTATCTCCTCGCGGAGAAGAATGTGTACGTGCCTTCGGACAAGTTCGGGCTGTGGATCGTGCCGCCTCTGATCGTCACGCGCGAGGAAATCGACTTCCTGGCGGACGCCATCAAGACCGCACTGGGCCGCGCGGATGAATGGCTCGGCCTCGCCTGAGCCGCAATCCGGCGAATACCAGAGCGGATTCGGCTTGGTTTCATCCCAGGTTGCCCGTGTCCGCAACTGGCGCTCAAAATCTTGTCCTACAGACGCAAAAATGCCGGCCCGAAGGCCGGCATCGCGAACTAATGATCGAGCCGAATGGCTTAGGCAGAACGGCGGCGCACTGCCGCGATTCCGGCCAGCGCGAGCCCCAACAGAGCCGCCGAGGAGCCGGCGTCGGGGACGGGCTTGAGGATCGGGGTCACCAGCAGCGTGCCGGAAAATCCGGAGCTGCTCGCGGCGCCGAGCGTGAACTCGACATGCACGGCCATGCTCGACTGCCCGATATACGGAACGATGACGGTTGCCGTCGGGAAGCTGAAGGAATCCGTATCGGGGAGCGGGCCTGGGGGATTCACGATCGGGCCACCGGCACCGACCAGGGGCGATCCATCGAGAAGTCCGATCGCGGTGGTGGCGAGCACCGGCGTGGCGAACGTGCCCGCTCCGGTCGCGTCCGAGAGGGTCTGGCCGTACGAAATGCTGACGCTCAGCCCGATCGTGCCCAACGGAACGATCATGGGAGACACGAAGTCGTAGGCAAACACGCCAGGTGCCAGCGTTCCGTTGACGGCATGGCCGCTGAAGAACATCAGCGGATCCACATTTCCGCCCATCGAGCTATCGATCGCCATGCCCCGCTCCGGCCACTCGCCTTTCAGCAAGCCGCCGAAGTCGCCCGGCTTCTTGACCGTCGCCGGTTTGGTATCGCCCTCGCGGTCGTACCACGTCTCGCCCTCGTAGGATTTGGTGACCCCGTCCTGCGACATGGTTGCGGTGATCGCGGGCCAATGCACGGTCGAGCCGGCCTGGCTGGCCGCCGCGCCCAGGAAGGCGAGGAGGGTCAGTAGTTGTTTATAGGGGGGTATTCTTCTATTCATTGATGTTGGCGGCAGGCCACGGACGATTCGGTTGGAATCGCCTTGGAAAAGCTTTAAGCAAGGGGGGTGCCAGCCCTGCGCCAGGGGCTTTCCGGACGCGTTATCTCTCACGACGATAAGGACTTACGTGTCGCCTTAGGATAATCGGCCGAGAACCGCCCAACGACCCGCCCGGAAAAAAGCGTAAGTCTCCTTTACAGAAATCGGCTCTGGCCTGCGCCCTGTTCGGCGGGACCTATGGGCCTATTGGCGCTTGCTGGTCATTCGTGCCGAACCAGGCCGTTTGCCCCCTCCAAACTTACCCGCGCGGGCGATGCCCGTCGCAAGCTTCGGCGTCGGCGGGCGGCAGGTTTCATGGTTGTGCGCTTCGGGATTGGACTTTAATGCCATGCAAGTATTTGATAATGAATGCATTGTATGATTTTTCATCTCCCGATGCCCGCATTCGGACTTCTTGAGCCCGTTGGCGGCGGAGATTGAGTCGGAGAAGCTCCCTCTTTTTCGTCTCTCCTGCAGCGGAAAGATTCGACGCGGGGGGCGGCGGGCTTTTAATTACACGCCCATAACCGCATGCGCCGAATCTCGATGCCACGCCTGGCCGCCGCCCGGAGCCGCCTCCTCTGTCTCATCTTCTTGTGCCTGGCTGGCTGGCTGGGAGGGGTGGCATCGGCTCAACCTGCGCCCGACCTCTCGCTGGAAAGCGCCCGGCAAACCTGGGCCGCCTTTCTGGCGCAGAAGAAATTCGCGAAGGCGCAGTGGGGGGTGAAGGTGGTATCCGCCGAAACGGGCCAGGAGATTTTCGCGCACCATGCCCAATCCCTCCTGAGGCCCGCCTCGACCGCCAAGTTGTTTACCGCGGCCTTCGCCTTCGACCGGTTGGGACCGGGGTTCAGAATCCGCACCTCGATCCACGGACGTCAGCCCCCGGGGCCGGATGGCACGCTCGCCGGCGATCTGGTGCTCTATGGACGGGGAGATCCCTCGATCACCAGCCGATGGCCGGGCGGAGGCGATCCGATGGCCGTGCTGGCGAAACAGGTGCTGGAGGCCGGCGTAAAGCGGGTGGAAGGCAATCTGGTGGCGGACAGCACCTGGCTGGCCGCTCCTCCCTTCGGCGACGGCTGGACCTGGGAGGATCTGCTGAACGGCTATGGGGCTCCCGCCGATGCGCTGGTCTACGAGGATAATGTGGCGGAGCTGCGCGTCTTCCCGGACAGCGCGGCCGGCAATCCGGCTCGCTTCGAAATCCGCCCGGCCCTTGATCTTTTGGAAGTGGTGAACAGCGTCACGACCGGCCCGGCCCGGAACTCGAGCACACCGCGGATTTACCGACGTTTGGGGGAGCACCGCGTGCGGCTGGGCGGAACCATCGCGGCAGACCGGAAGATGTGGTCTGTCAACCTCCCGGTCCACGATGCGCCGCGCTGGTTCGGGCTCGCGTTCGCGCGCGCCTTTATGCAGCAGGGAGGGCAGATCGGCGGCCGGTTGCAGACGCGGTCCTGGCCGGACGAGGCCGGCGGAGCCACGCTCGGCCCGGAGCTCGCCTTCCGCGAATCGCCCCCCGTGGCCGAGCTGGCGAAACGCATGATGAAGCAATCGGTCAACCTCCAGGCGCAGTTGCTTTTCTTGCAGGCGGGAGCGCGCGGGCCGGGGCCGTCGGGACTGGGGACGGCTTCGGAAGCGGCAGCGAAACGGGAGTTCGACGCCTTCCTGAGCCGATCGAAAATCCCGGCGGGGGAAGTGCTGTTCGAAGAGGGGTCGGGGCTTTCGCGGTCCTCGCTGGTGACGCCGAATGCTCTCGTGGAACTGCTCAAACTGGCGCGGCGGGCCGGTTGGAGCAGCCCGTTTCTGGCCAGCCTCCCCGTCGCCGGTCAGGACGGAACGCTGGCGCAACGCTTCACTGAGATGTCCGTCTCCGGCGCCATCCAGGCCAAAACCGGAACGCTCCAAAATGTCTCGGCGCTGGCGGGCTATGCCCGGCCGCGCTCGGGCGAATTGCTGGCCTTTGCCCTGGTGCTCAATGCCTACCCCGGGCCAGGCGCCGCCGAGAAGGAAGTGGATGAACTGGCCCGGCTCATCCTGCGGCTCAAGGACCGCGCCCCAGCCAGCCGGCCCTGAGGCCATTTTTCACCGAGCGGCTGGGCTCCCGCTATACGCGATGGTTTCCCGCACCGGCATGTGTGTCTCGCTCGGCCAGCCCATGCGCGCCGGGCATGGCGAGGCCACGCAGAAAGCATTTCCACGCCAGCCCCACGGCGGGCACACTCAAGCTGTTCTCAAATCAAACGGATTCAAAAAATCATTATGAGTGGATTCAAATACAATCGCCTGGATAAAACGAACGTCGCGGTGCTCATGGTCGACCATCAAACGGGGCTCACCAATCTGGTGCAGGATTTTTCCCCGGACGATTTCAAGAACAACGTGCTCGCGCTGGCCGACGCCGCGAAGTATTTCAAACTGCCCACGATCCTCACCACGAGTTTCGAAGACGGCCCGAACGGCCCGCTGGTCCCGGAATTAAAGGAATTGTTCCCCAACGCCCCATACATCGCGCGTCCGGGAAACATCAATGCCTGGGACAACGAGGATTTCGTCAACGCCGTGAAAGCGACCGGCAAAAAGCAGTTGCTCATCGCGGGGATCGTCACCGAAGTATGCGTGGCGTTTCCGGCGTTATCGGCTCTCGAGGCCGGTTACGAGGTCTTTGTGGTGACGGATGCCTCCGGCACGTTTAACAAGACCACGCGCGACGCGGCGTGGTCGCGGATGTCCGCCGCCGGCGCGCAGTTGATGTCCTGGTTCGGCGTGGCCTGCGAACTGCACCGGGATTGGCGCAACGATATCGAAGGACTCGGCGCGCTCTTCTCGAACCACCTTCCGAGCTACCGCTGCCTGATCAATAGTTATATGGGGGCGTCCTCGAAGCGAAAATAATCGGCGCGAGCTTCCTCGCGCGCGGCGTCCGGCAACGATGCGTGCGACTCAGCCATCAGCGGGCCGCGAACGCCTTGTGGAATGGCTTCAGCGAATCAGGCCCAGCCGGATCGAGGCCGAGCGTGAGCGCGATGGCCGCCCAGGTCGTGCCGGCCGCGGAAATCCATTGGTCGCGCCCGTGCGGAAAACCGGTCGCGAAATGGGTTTGGAACGGCCAGGAGCGGGTCTTGACCAGCCACGAACCATCGGGGAACTGAGTGCGGAGCAGAAACTCCGCGCCCCGAGCGTAAGCCGCCGACTCCACGGAGAGTTGGCGGCTCAAGACCAATGCGGCGAGCACCTGGCCGGTCGCGTAGGCATCGCTCTCAAGCGTCGGAATCTGGGCCCAGCCGCCGTCCGGACGCTGCAGCTCGAGCAAGGCCTGGGCACGCGGAGCGAGTTCGCGTGGCGGCGCGCCGGCCCACAACAGCCCCAACAATTGGAAGGTGCGCTCTTCCGAATTGAAGACCGGCTGCTTGCGGAAGAAGGCGCGGGCGCGTTCGGCGCGCTGGCGGGTCTGGCGCGGCGATTCGGGCACGGGATAGAGTTGGAGCGCGCGCAGCGCCACGGCCGAGCTGCTGATGCGGGAATCTTCCATGGGCGGCCGGCCGAGACCGCCATTCCAGCCGCCATCCCGTAATTGCACTTCCGACAGGTAAAACGAGATGGCGTCCGTCAGGTCATCCGCCGGGTAACCGCTGGCCGCCAGATTGATCAGCCCGTAACCCAGATTCTCGATGGTGCCTGGGATGGGATCGTCATACGCCCAGGACTTGGCCATCACCTTGCGCCAGGCGTTCGTCTGGACTTCGACCTGCTCGCGAATCATCGCGAGATCCATCGCCATCCGGCGGGCCGCCCCCCAGCCGAAGGCGATGCCCGGCAGGGTCTGCTGGTGGCAGGAGATGCAGCGATCCGACCCGCTCTGCCGCGCCAGAAAGCCCCGGGAGCTGGTTGTCAGAATCGCGAGGCTCCGGTTCATGGAATCCTCGAGCAAGGCTTGGCGGCGGCCGGGGGTGAGCTGGACATCGTGGGCGGGGATCGGCAGCCGGCGGCGAAGCGGCGCCGGATCCTTGCCGCCCCGCGCTTCCAAAAACTTCGCCAGTTCGGTCTCGCCCCGCTTGCGCGCCCAGGTCAGCGCCGTTTCGTCGATGTCGTTCTGGCTGTTAATATCCACCCCCTTTTCGAGGAGCAGCCGGACGATGTCGGGTCGGCCGCGCTCGTTGTAGGCGGCGAAGAGAATCGGCGGAACTTCACCGATGTTCTGAGCGGCGCGCAGATCGGCGCCGCGCTCGATCAATTCACGGGCCACCTCGGGCAGGTTGCTCATCAAGGCGTAGGAAAGGCTGTGCCCCGCGAACCCGTCGGAATAATTGAGGTCCGCCCCGCGTTCGATGAGAAATCGTGCGACGCCGGCGTGCCCCGCGCCCAGCGCCACCAGAAGCGGCGACGTGGAGCTGCCATCGACAAATCGGTAGATGCTCTGGACGGCCAGCCCTCGTTCCACGAGAAAGGCCACCGTGTCGAGCGCGCCGATGGCGGCGGCACGCGCCAATGCGGTGACGCCGTGGGCATTCGTGGCGGCCGGATTCACGCCGTGCTCCACCAGATACCGCACGGTTTCCAAGCCCTGAGGATGGCCGGCGGCGATCATCAACGGCGATAGGCGCGCCGGATCGAAGTCGCGAACCTCGAACCCGCGCTCCACCAGCAGCCGCGCCTTGCGCACATCGTCCACGGCGAAATGGAACGCGGTGACGTGGTCGGGCGTGCGGGCTTTCGGATCGGCGCCGCGCTCGATCAATTGGCGCATCTGCCGCGTTGTGCCGAATCGCGCGGCTTGCATCAGCGGCGTGAAGCCGCGGGCATCGGGCGCATTCACGCCGGCCTCGCGATCCCGGAGCGCGCGGGCGAAAGCCGCCTTATCCCCGGCGCGCAAAGCGTCCATGAGGTTGCTGGCGGCCGCGCGCGGCTCTCCCAAGAAGACCAGAAAGATCGCGGCGGCGAGGAATCGAGATGTGGTGAACATACGCAAGGCTGATATTCGCCATGACGCCCGGAACGAAACGTCCACGCAACGAAAAACGCGCGGGGAAAGCGCAACCGCCCCCGTTCGGCCCGCGCTTCGTCATTGCACGCGCGATGGGGCTGGCACGGCGTTTTGGCGTTCGCGGCGCAGCAGTTCGCGTTTCCGCGCGACACCCCACCGATAGCCGGAAAGTCCCCCATCCGTACGGACGACGCGATGGCACGGGACGGCCAGCGCAATGGGATTCGCGGTACAAGCGCGGGCTACGGCACGGGCGCCTCGCGGCATGCCTAGCCGGGCGGCCAGCGCGGAATAGCTCGTCGTCGTTCCCAGAGGCAACTTGCGCAACGCGTCCCAGACTTTCCGTTGGAAGACCGTGCCGCGAAGGTCCAGCGGCAATTCGAGATTGCGCGCGGGCGATTCGGCGAAACCCACCACGGCCGCGACAAACCGCTCGAAATCGGCCTCCCCGCCGCGCAGTTCGGCGGCGGCAAATCGTTCCTGCAGTTCGCGCACCAGACCGTCGGCGTCGTCTCCGAGCGCAATCGCACAAATGCCCCGGCTCGCCGCCGCCACGAGAATCGCGCCGAGGGAACTTGCGCCCACGGCAAACCGGATGACCTCACCCTCCCCTCCCGCGCGGAACGGCCCGGGCCGCATTCCAAGCGTCCGCGGCGCCTCCTCGTAGAAACGCCCGCTCGATTGAAAGCCGGATTCGTAGAGGGCCGCAGTCACGGAACGGTGCGCCGGCAATTCCGCCCGGGCCCGATCGGCGCGCCGCGCGGTGGCGTAAGCCTTCGGCGTCACACCGACAATCTGGAGGAAGGTGCGCTGAAAATGATAGCGACTCATCCCGGCGGCTCTGGCCAGCGCCTCCAGCCCCGGCGGCTCGTCGGCCGCATCGATGGCCCGGCAGGCATCCGCCATCCGCGCGGCCAGTTCTTCCCGCACGCTTGCCCCATTCGGCTGGCAACGCTTGCAGGGGCGGAACCCCGCGCGCTCGGCGTCGGCGCAGGAATCGTGAAATCGCACATTCGCTCGCAGCGGCTGGCGCGAAGGGCAGGAGGGCCGGCAGTACACCCCGGTTGTCGCAACGGAATAGACAAATTGGCCATCCGCGGCCGGGAGCCGCGCCACCATCGCCCGCCAGCGCGCCGTGTCGGTGGCCCATGGGGCCGGGCGGGCAGTCCGGGTCGATTTCGTTCTCGCGTGGTTTCGGTTATTCATCGTTCCACGTCGAATCTACCTAATCGAACGCGGGCGAAACTCCGATTCTTGCGATGTCATTCCATCCCCGAATGCCGGCGCGCCGATCAAGGCAAGCCCCGGAAGCAAGCTCTACCGCAGCCACTCGTCCCGATGGCGTTCCACGAACGCATCGTCCCGCCACTGGGGATGCGCCTGCCGGACCCGCTCGATCTCTTCGCGCTGGCCGGCGCTGAGCCCCTCGTCCGGGTCGAGACACCAGATTCCGGCCAGCAATCCCTGCCCGGCCAGCACCTGATGCAGCCCGGCAATGCATCCCGCAAATCCGTTCGCCGCGTCGAAGAACGCCGCGTTGGCCTCGGTGACCTCGACGGAAGCGCGCAGCAGGTCAGCCGGAATCGGCCCTCCCGACTGCACGATCCGGCGGCATTGAGCGTGGAGTTCGACCGCCGTCTTCGTCCACACCGCCCAGTGCCCCAACAACCCGCCCACGATTCGTCGCTCGACCGATTGTCCGTCATGCACGAATCGAAATGGCGTCAGCAAATCGAGCACGATGTTGTCGTCGTTGCCCGTGTACAGCGCGATATCGTCGCGTCCGGCCTCGGCCACCGCTCGAACGACATCGATCGTTTGGTACCGGTTGAACGGCGCGATCTTGATGGCCACGACGTTGGGAATCTCGGCGAAGCGCCGCCAAAAGGAGTAGGGGAGCGCGCGTCCTCCCACGGCCGGTTGCAAATAAAAGCCGATTACCGGAATCGTCTCGGCCACCGTTCGGCAATGGCGCACCAAATCTTCATCGCTTGCTCGAGCCAGCGCGGCGAGGCTCAAGAGCCCCGCGTGGTAGCCGAAGCCCAGCGCGAGTTCCGCTTCCGCCACGGCTTGAGCCGTTGTCCCACAAATCCCCGCCACTCGCACCGCCGATGGCGAACACGTTTCCGCCGCCAATTCCAGCACGGGACGGAGCAGCCCAATCTTCGGCTCCCGAATCGCGAACTGGGTGGTATGCACCCCCACGGCCAATCCCCCCGCGCCGGCGGCCATATAGTAGCGCACCAAGGCTCGCTGATGCCGTTCGTCGAATTCGCGCCCGGACGTCAACGCCAGGGGACAGGCCGGAATGACCAGCCCCTCCGCCAGCGCCTGCCGCCATGAATCAGAAGCTCCCATCCCGCACCTCGAAGCGCGTCGGCTTGCCCAGCGTGGCGCCGCCGCGGGCGACCCAGTCCGCCACCCACTCGATCAGTTGCGCCGCGTCGACCCGCGGAGAGCCGAACAGTTTATGGCTCATCCGGGTGTCGCTCAGCAGGGCCGTCGCGCCTTCCTGGCCCACGAAACGCACCGGCTTCTGGAAGCGCCGGCCGAACTCTTCGCAGACCTCGCGCACGCTCAGCGTTTCCGCGCCCGAAAGGTTCACCACGAAGGGCGGCACCGAGGCGCGCGTGAAGGTCTGCAGCGCCATCGCGTTGGCATCTCCTTGCCAGAGGGTATTGAAATGCCCCATGGAAAGGTCGATCGATTGCTCGTTCCAGACCCGCCGGGCCAGATCGACCAGGACGCCGTAGCGCAGTTCGCCCGCGTAGTTCAGCCGCAAAAGGGAAACGGGAATGCCATACTGCTTGCTGAAATACTCGAACATCCGTTCCCGCCCCAGGCAGCTCATGGCGTATTCGCCCACCGGTTGGGGCGGCAGACTCTCGGAAGCGCCGCCCGATTCGAGCGACGTGAAATCGTAAACATTGCCGGTCGAAAACGCGACGATGCGGCTTTTCTGGAATCGTTCGCAGACCAGCGAAGGCAGCAGACAATTAATCGCCCAGGCCTGCGCGCGGTCCTGGCTCGCGCCGAACTTGTAGGCGACCATGAACAGCACGTTGGGAACGTCGGGCAGCGCGGCCAGGCAGGTCCGATCCATCAAATCGCACCGGAGCGTGCGCAAACCGTGGGCTTGCAGCGCCGCCTCCTGCCGGGCGTCGCTAAAGCGGGAAACGGCGATCACCGACCGGGCCTGCCCCGCCGCTTGCGAAGCTCGCTGCGCCATCCGGGCCAGCGTGGGGCCCATCTTTCCGCCGGCACCCAGCACCATGAGATCCCCCTCGATCGCGCGCATGGCCTCAATGGCGCCCGGAGTCGGTTCGCTGAGCAGATCCTCCAGCTCCGCTTCACTATGAATGGACGGCTGTTGGGGCATGGTTAGTTAGTTGGGCGTCGGGCCGAACGTCCGCGGGGGCGGGGCGGCGGCGCGTGTCGGATTATTGAATACTAAACGTAACGGTTTGGCCAGTTGAAAAGGGACTTCGAACCGGTCTCCCCTGCTCAAAAACGAGCCGAACCGGCGCGACCATCGCCTCGGCCGCCGTTCGGCATCGGCGGAAACCGGTGCGCGGCAGGCGGGCGGAGCGCAATTCCGCGCCCGCCGAAAAGAACATGCGTTACCCATCGGCAGCGCGGCGGTTTCACTAAACTCACTGCCGCCAAGAGATACGATCAAGCCCTTCAACCCTGCTGATTGGCCCTATTCAAAGACCCCGTTCCCGTAATCCTCAGATAGATGGACTTCAAATAGTGGGCTTCCGGAAAGGTCGCCGGGTGATCCGGTGGGTGGGCGGTGCGTTTGAGTTCGGAAAATTGGCATCCACTGGTGCCGGCCGCGCGGAGCACCGCCGCATAAAAATCCGCGGCAGGCACATGGGCGGAACACGAGGAAGCCAGAAGAAGGCCGCCCGGCCGCAGGAGCCGCAGCGCCGCGGCATTGATTCGTTCGTAAGCCCGCAAAGCGCCCGCGCGTTCCGTTTGCCGCCGCGCCAGTGACGGCGGATCGACTATGACTAGATCGAAGCGAGCGCCCGGCTGCGCGGGCAGCCATTCGAACGCATCGGCCTGGACCGTGGTGTGGCGGCAGGCGTCGATGTTCGGGTGCGGATTGAGCGCAAAATTCCGCACCGAAGACGCCAGGGCATGCGTGCTGAGATCCAGATCGGTGACGGCCCGCGCTCCGCCGCGCGCGGCATACAGGGAGAACCCGCCGGAAAAACTGCACGCATTCAGCACCTCCCGTCCGGCGCTCAGTTTCTCGATCTCCCGCCGATTGTCCCTTTGATCCAGAAAGAACCCGGTCTTCTGCCCGCGCAGGACGTCCGCTTCGAAGACGAGCCCCGACTCGGCGAATTGAACGGGAGCGGTTAGCGGTTCGCCCGCCAGCACCCGGCCATCGGATGGTTCGGAGCCCGCCAGGTTCCGGCTCAGCCGGAGCACCACGCGGCTTGGCGCGAGTTCCTCCGCGATGAGTTTCACCACCTCGGCGAGGCGCGGTTTCCAGATGCCGGAATAAAGTTTCAGCACCAGCGTGTCGCCATAGCGGTCAAGCACCAGGCCGGGCCAGCCGTCGTTCTCCCCGTGGATCAGCCGGTAGCCGGAAGTCTCAGCGTCGAAGAGTTCCGTTCGCCGGGCCAGCGCCGCTCGCAGCCGTGCCCGCCACCAATCCGCGTCGAGCATGACCGGCTCGCCGCGATGCAAAATGCGGATGCGAATGGGTGAATCGGGATCGAACAGTCCCAGTGCCAGAAAGCGATTCTTCCGGTCGAAAATCACCGCCAGTTCGCCGCTCTGCCCGGCGCGATTCGATTCCCGGATGCTCTCATCGAACACCCACGGATGGCCGGAACGGATTTCCCCCTCCGCCGCCGGACGCAGCCGGACGTGAAGCCGCTGAGCCGACACCGGGCTAATTCTCGTCCGCCGCGTCGGCTGGAGCCTTCCGCGCCACGGGCGCGGCATTGGGCGACGCGGGCACTTGCTTGACGAAATTCTCGAGGATCGAGGCGTAGGAGCTGAGGAGCGCGCCCGTCGCGTCATCCTCCCCCATCTCGCCCTGCAATTCCTTAAGCTGCTTCAAGGCGCTCTGGGCCTGCGCGCTGATGTCCTGCAGCGTTGTCTTCCCGCTCAGAAAGCCCGCGACCATCTCCTGGTACATCTGCTTCGCCTCGGGGCTGGCATCCGCCAAATACTCGGCCTCGACCTTCGCGGACAGCACACTGGCATTTTCTTTCACCGGAGGTTTCCTCGCCGGGAGGGACGGCTTGGGCACCGCCGCGATCGACTCGCCCTCCTCTCCTTCGGTGGAAGCGGCAGCAGGCGCCGGCCGGGCATTGCCCAGCCGGATGCTCGACACCTTGCTCCGGGGAATCGTGACCACGCCGTGCAGCTCGCTGCGCAGCTTGATCTCCGTGGCCGACATCGCCAGCACTTCGCCGTTCAGCGTGTCGCCGTTCTTGCATTGTATCGTGTCCGCCTGCGCCCACCCCGCCCAGGCCAGAAACGCTGCCGCCGCAAAAATTTTTCCTCGCATGCAAAAATGTTAGCTTAATTCATGCCGACAGGCGAGTGGATTGTCTGTCGGTCCAAATGGCCAACGAGTGACGATTTCGCACTCGCCTTGCCTGAAAGCGTCTGCTGTTTCAGGCCGGAAGCCGAGCGAGGCCCTCGGAGGGCTCATTGACAATAGATAGCATCTATTCCAAAATCTGTCCGATGAATGTGGCCCTGACTAAACACTTCGAAGAGATGATCGCGCGGCTCGTGGCCAGCGGGCGCTATAACAATTCCAGCGAAGTGGTTCGCGCTGGGTTAAGGCTGCTCGACGGGGAAGAGAAGGCGCTCGGCCAGCTTGTGTTCCCTCCAGGTTCGCTGCGGCATCTCTATCGCCCCGAAGAGAACCGTGCGGAACGTGCGGCGGCCCGCGCTTCCACTCTCAAACTTGAGGCCGAATGAACCAATGGGAAATTTGGACCTTTGACTTCGCGGACGCCGGCCCGCACCCAGCGTTGATCGTGAGCCACCCGGATCGTGTCGCCCGAGCACCATTCGTGAATGTTCTGATTGGTTCCAGCCAGCGTGCCAGCCGCCCGGCGCGTGAAAACGAAGTCCTGCTCAACGGCGCTGACGGCCTCGATTGGGAGACGCTCTTCAAATGTGACCTGATGTATCTGGTGGAGAAAGAACGGCTCTACCAAAGGCGCGGCCAGGTTGGATCGGTTCGCCGTCGTCTCCTCGTCCAACGCTTGAACGCGTGTTTTGGGTTCCCGCTGGTTGGATAACCGCCTTGCCCGCCGTCACGCCATGATCTCTTTAATCGCCTTGCCCGCGATGCCGGTCAGGCGCACGTCCAGGCCCTGGAACTTCACGCTCAGCCGGGTGTGCTCGATGCCCAGCAGCCGCAGCGCCGTGGCGTGGAAATCGTGGACGTCCACGGGGTTCTCCACCGCGGAATAACCGAGTTCATCCGTCGCCCCGTAGACCAGGCCCGGCTTGAAGCCGCCGCCGCAGGCCCAGATGGTGAAGCCCGCGTTATGATGATCGCGCCCATCGCCCCCCTGGCTCATCGGCGTGCGCCCAAATTCCCCGGCCCAGACCACGATGGTATCCTGCAGCATCCCGCGCTGCTTCAAGTCGGTGATCAACGCCATGCAGGACCGGTCCACCTCCTGCGCCTTGAGCGCGACCCCTTCCTTCACCCCGCCGTGGTGATCCCAATCCTTGTGATAAAGCTGGATGAACCGCACGCCCCGTTCCGCCAGGCGGCGCGCCAGCAGGCAATTCGAGGCGAAGGAACCATCGCCCGGCTTGCAGCCGTAAAGGTCCAGCACGCTCTGCGGCTCGCCCTTCGTATCCATCAGTTCGGGGACGCTCGCCTGCATCTGGAACGCCATTTCGTATTGCGCGATCCGCGTGGCGATCTCCGGGTCGTCCACAATCGCATCGTGCCTGGCATTCAGCGCATTGATTGTCTGCACCAGATCGTGCTGCTGGTGGCGCGAAACCCCGCCCGGCGCTCCCAGGTACATCACCGGATCGCCCTTGCCGCGCAGATGCACCCCCTGAAAGCGGCTGGGAAGAAGCCCGGCCGCCCATTGGCGGGCCGCGATCGGCTGGTTCTGCCCGCCCCGCCCCAGCGAGGTCAGCACCACGAACCCGGGAAGGCTCTCCGCCTCGGAGCCAAGCCCATACACGATCCACGAGCCCATGCTCGGCCGGCCGGCGATCTGCGACCCGGTGTTCATGAACATGTGCGCCGGATCGTGATTGATCGCCTCCGTCGTCATCGACCGGATCAGGCACATCTCGTCGATCACCGAGCCGATCTGCGGAAACAATTCGCAAAGCTCCGTGCCGTTCTTCCCGAATTTCTTGAATCGATGCTGCGGCCCGAAGCACGTCAGTTTCGCGCCTTGAAGCTGGGCGATCTGTTTCCCCTTGGTGAAAGATTCCGGCATCGGCTGGCCGTGCATCTCGGCCAGCTTCGGCTTGGGGTCGAACGTCTCGAGGTGCGATGGCCCGCCCGCCATCGTCAGCCAGATCACCCGCTTGGCCTTCGCCGGATAATGCAAGGGATCCACCACGCCTTGGGCGGATTTCGAGGCCGTGGCCGCCGCGCGCAAAACGAACGGATTCAGCATGGAGGCGAGCGCCATCTTGCCCATGCCTTGCGAGGTTCGGCCGAAAAACGTGCGGCGCGTCTGCCGCTGCGCGAGATACTGGGAGAATTCGGAGTTCATGGCGAATCAGGGGTCAGGAACGGGTCACCGTTTCGTGGAGATTGAGAATGACGCGCGCGGCGTTCGTCCACGCCGCCAGCTCGGCCGGATCCAGCCCGGACGGCGCCGGCTTGAATCCCACTTGCAGCAGTTTTTTCGCCGCTTCCGGGTCGGCGCGATATTCCGCCAACTGCTTCTCGACGAGCGCCTGTATCGCGGCGGTTTCCTCCGCGCGCGGCGGCCGGGCCAACGCCATCAGCCACGCGAAGCGGATGCGTTCTTCCAGGCTGCCCGCCTGCTCCGTGAGAATCCGGGTGGCGAAGGCCCGCGAAGCTTCCACGTAGCTCGGGTCATTGAGCAGCACGAGCGCCTGCTGCGGAATATTGGAACGTCCTCGATCCGCGGCGCATTCCTCGCGCGTCGGCGCGTCGAAGGCCAGCATGCTCGGATGAACGAACGACCGCTGCCACCAGGTGTACAACCCGCGACGGTACTGCCCTTCGTCCGCGCTCGCGTCGTAATTGCGCGGCGGGAAATTCAAATTCTCCCAGTAACCGTCCGGCTGGTACGGCTTCACGCTCGGCCCGCCCACTTTCCGCACCAGCAACCCTGAGATGGCCAGCGCATTGTCGCGCACCAGTTCGGCCTCCAGCCGCCAGCGGTTCTGCGCGGCCAGTTCCCGATTTTGCGGATCGCGCGCGCGCAATTCAGGCGAAACGACCGACGACCGCTGGTACGCCGCGCTCGTCACCATCAGCCGCACCATGTGCTTCACGTCCCAACCGCTGTCGATAAACTCGCACGCCAGCCAGTCCAGCAACGCCTGATTCGATGGCGGTTCCCCCTGCGCCCCCAGATCGTCCGCCACCTTGGTCAGGCCCATTCCGAAAAACTGTTTCCAGATCCGGTTGATGACTACCCGCGCCGTCAGCGGATTTTGCCGGTCCACCAGCCAGTTCGCCAGATCGAGCCGGTTCGGTTTCTTGCCTTCGGCGGGAGCCGGCGCCAGATAGGCCGGGAACGCCGGCCCGACCGCCTCGCCGGTTTCGATCAGAAAATTCCCCCGCGGCAAAATCCGCACCGTGCGCGGCTCCTCGGCCGAGACCGACACAATGCAGCGCGGCAGCGAAGCCTCATACTCCGTCTTGGCCCGGCGGGCCGTCTCCAGCCGTTCGCGCAGCAGGGCGAAAGCCTCGGCACCATTCTTGAAGCGCTTCAACAACGCGGCCCGTTGCGCCTCGGTGCGGTTGCTCGCTGGAGCCGAAAGCGCCTCGGCCAGTTCGCCCGACACGGGCTTCTGCGCCGGCGCGCTGGCCACGGTGCTCTCCGCGGTCGCCGTCACGCGGAAATGGCCCAGCGAATGGCTGGAACCGTACTGGTGCTGAATCTCCAACTCCAGCGACTGCCCCGCGCTCAGCTCGACGGGCGCGCCGAACTCCAGCACCAGGTTCTGTTTCTGTCCCGCTTCCGGCAAGATCGCCCAGCCCCAATTGGCGCCGCGTTCGTCGCGATCGATCACCGAGGCCGCGCTCCAGCGTTTGTCCGGGTGCTTCTCCGCGCCGCTCGTCTGCTCGAAGGTCGCGCTCGCCCGCGCGAAGGCCAGCCGCTTCGGCTCGCGTCCCTCCTCTACGACCTTCGCCACCACCTCCGTCAGCACGAAATTCCCATTGCCGCTCCGCCCCGGCCCCTTCGCCGGCAGCGAATCGTGCGTCAACGCCTCAAGGCGCAAGGCCCGCGTTCCGGACGCCACGTTCGCCAGCCGCAAGCGATACGTATCCTGCTCCGGCTTCTCCCCCTTCACCAAAATCGAGCCGCCCGGTTGCGCCTCCAGCGTCGCGTTCCCTGTCGAGCGCATCTCGCTCACCGCCACCGGCATCCAGGATCGCTCCGCCAGCAACCGCTGCAACTGCTCCTCCCGCCACTCCGCGAACCGCCCGTCCAGCTCCGGCCGCGGCGCATCGAATTCCTCCTGTGCCTTCTTCAACGCCGCCTCTCGCCGCGCCAGTTCGGCCGCCTGCTCCTCGTTCGGCACCGTGATTCCATCCTCCCTCTTTCCGATGATCGGCTCCTTGATATCCGCGAAGAAGGCCCCCATGGCGTAAAAATCCCGCGACGTGATCGGATCGAACTTGTGGTCGTGGCATTGCGCGCACCCGATCGTCTGCCCCAGCCAGACCGTCCCCACCGCCCGCACGCGGTCGGTCAGCATGCGTGCCTCGTAATCCTTTGGCTGCGCGCCGCCCTCCTCCGTTGTCAGCAACAACCGGTTGAACGCCGATCCCACCTTCTGCCGCAGCGTGCTCCCCGGCAGCAAATCACCCGCGAGTTGCTCCCGCGTAAACTGGTCGAACGGCAGATTCTCGTTAAAAGCGCGGATCACATAGTCCCGATACGGCCAAATGTTGCGCGGGTTGTCCGAGTGGTACCCGATCGTGTCCGCGAACCGCACCGCATCCAGCCAAGGGATCGCCATCCGCTCCCCGTATTCCGGCGACGCCATCAACTTCTCCACGAACCTCTTGGTCGCCGAAGCGGAAGAATCCGCCTCGAATTCCCGCACCTCGTCCGGCGTCGGCGGCAGCCCCGTCAAATCGAACGCCAGCCGGCGCGCCAGCGTCCGCCGGTCGGCCGCCGGCGATGGCTGCAACCCAACATCCTTCAACCGCTGCTGCACCAGATAATCGATCGGGTGTTCTCCCGCGGGTATCTCCGCCTTCACCGGCGGCACATATGCCCAATGCCCCTCGTACTTCGCCCCCTGATTAATCCAGTCCCGCAGCAAATCCTTCTGCGCCGCGCTCAGCACCTTGTGCGACTCCGCCGGCGGCATCAGCTCGTCGGCGTCCGTCGTGAAAATCCGCTTGATCAGCTCGCTCTCCGCCGCCGCTCCCGGCTTGATCGCCTCCCGCGCCACCGCGTTCTCCCGCACATCCAGCCGCAGCTTCCCCTTGCGCGCCTTTTCGTCGAAGCCGTGGCACGCGAAGCAATTGTCCGACAAGATCGGCCGGATCTCGCGGTTATACGAAATCGATCGCTCCGCGGCCCCGGCCATCGCGGGCGCGCCGCTCCACCACACGCTCAATCCCACCCACACGGGCGCCAGGGTTCTCGGCCACACTCTCATGATGTTTCCCATGCTGTTTGCTTCCGCGCCTTTGGACGATCCGGGCGGGGACCGTCATTCGATATCTCTCCCAAGGCTGTGCCCTTACTCTTAACAAACGGCCCCTGCTTCGCCAATCGCCATTTGCCAATTTCCAACCGATCCGCCCCCGCTGCCGGTCAACGTGCGAAAGTTCGCTACGGCGAAAGATAAAAGACCGTGTCCCCCACCTTGAACGTCTGGCTCGGCTTCAACACCACCGGCTCCGCGATCCGCACCCCGTTCACGAACGTCCCGTTTCGCGAACCCAGATCCTCCAGCCGGAACCCCCCGGCCTCCCGCGCCAGCTTGCAATGCCGCCGCGACGCCTTCGCATCCTGCACCACCACATCGCACTCCACCCCGCGGCCGATCACGATCGCATCCCGCCGCTGGAGCAACGCCTCGATATTCCGGGCCTCGGTCACGCCGGATTCGCCCTGAGGAGTCTTGGCTCCCGCGTCAGGTTTGGAACTGGAATCGGACACGAACCGACTTTAGGCACCCCGCACACGTTCCGCAAGAGCCGGAACGACGAACGGAACTCACGGCAATGCCACCGTGCGTGGTCCCGCCCGCAACCGCAGAAAGCTTGCTGGCATCGTCACCATCGGCCGCGCCAGCGTATACGTCACCTCCGCGTACCCCGTCCCGTTGTACAACAACCCCGGCGAAAGCGGCTTCGTCAGCACATTCCCCGCCGTGCTCCACGTCCCCAGGTCCGCCCCCGCATCGAACTGATACTCCGCCCAAGCCCCGCCCCATCGCCGGAACGTCGCCGACAGCCGCCCCTGGCTCACCTTCAGCCGATACCCCGGCCGCGACGCCGCATCCTTCGGATCGCTCCCGAACATGAACTCCTGCCAGGCATCCGCCCCGTCCCCATCCGTGTCCTCATGCGCCGCCGTCGCCAGATCGCCGAACCACTTCAGCTCCCACTGGTCGGGCAGCCGGTCCCCATCCGCATCCGGCATCGTTGCCGCCTGCCGGATCAACCGCTTCACCTCTTCCCGGTTCTCCGGCTTCGCCAGATCGTTATAAGTCGCGTTGAACACCGCCACCCGCTCCCCCAGCGGATTCACGATATGCAAATCCCGGAACTCCGCCCCCCACGCCACCCACACCGACTCCGTCATCTTATCCTGCAGCCAGCACAAGCTGCTCATCGCCGTCACCTGCGCGTTATACGCCGCATCCGTCCCCCGGTTGATCCCCACGATGTCCACCGCCGCATCCAGCTTCTCCGTGCGCAGCTCCGCCTGCACCTGCGCCAGATATTGGAACTGCGAGCGGCAATAGCTGCACCCGGCCGAAGCGAAATAGAAGCCCGAAACCTGGAACAAATAATCCCGGGGCGAGACGGACGTCCGCCGCGGGGAATTGAAATTCACATCCGGCAGCCGGAAATCCGGAACCAGCTCGCCCCCGTGGACGATCGCTCCGGCCGCCAGCACACACACCGCGCTCGGCCAACGGATGTTCATCTCCCTACCCTGAGCCACCCCCACTCCCTTGTCAAAACGCAAACCCACGCACCTCGGGGTGTCGTGATGGGGGACGACCTATGGAGGTGAAGGCGAAGCCGACAGCCAGGGGGGTGCGTCGAACCGATCTTGCGGGCAACCCCCCCTGTTTTTTTGAGTGAGGAGGACGGGATGGGGCAAGGTGGGTGGTGGGTGGGGTTGGGGTCGTTTCGATCCGGGGGATGGAAATGTAGACTGCTTCGGTGGCGGGAGGGTGATGAAAAGGGTCAAGGGCGGATCGTTTTGCGCCAAGGAAGTCCTATTTACGCGGGTTTCGTGGGGGTTGGAGGGCGTGCTTGGCCGCAGGATGGGGAACGCCGGGAGGGTGCGAGGGCTGGGCGGGTGTTTGGGCACGGCGGGGTGGGGGCTGGTTTGGTGGGGGGGGGGGGGGTGAAGGTGGGCGCGATTCGGAAGATGAAAATGTAGACTTTTTTGGTGGCTGGAGGGGGATGAAAAGGGTCAGTGGCGAGTTATTTTGCGCACAGGAAGTCCTATTTACGCGGGTTGAGTGGGGGTGGATGGGCGTGCCTGGCCGCAGGATGGGGAACGCCTGGAATTTATAAATTGTGACATGGGATGCCACTTCGAGCCACTTCCAGGAGGAAGGGACACGACGATAGGGCGGGGTCGCGCGGGGGAGAATCGGAACAGGAGGGGCGAGGGTGTCGCACCTGTTGTTCGGAATCGATCCGGGCGACCGCGAGTTTGGGTTCGCGATCATGGGACAAGTATGCCGCAGGGGAGGCGGATGTGCAAGAGGGGGTGTGATCGGAAGTGGCGGCCAGCAGAGGGCGTGTCTGGCTTGCGGGCGCTGGCGGCGGGCGAGACGCCCGCCGCGACAGCCGGGACGGCTGTCACTACCCGGAAGAAGATGACCGCCGCCTTCGTCGGCGCAGCTTGCCTCGCGCTCGCTCTGCATGTATGTATGCATGCATGGCTACGAAGACTATTTCCATCGATCTGGAGGCTTACCGCCACCTCGTCGAGGCCCGGCTCACCCCGGACGAATCGTTCTCCCGCGTTATCAAGCGGGCCGAGTGGAAGGCCCCGCGCAAAAATGGCGCCGCGCTCCTTGAAGCCATCCTTCAGCACGAGCCGATGACGGAAGAGGCGCTCCACCGCATCGAACAGGCCCGGCGAGACGACCACCCACCCCTCCGCCGCTGGACGTGAACTTCTGCCTGGACACCTGCTTTCTCATCGATGCCCAGCGCGAGCGCCGGCGTGGCCACGGGCTCGCACTCGACTTCCTGCGCGCCCATGCCGGCGCCACTTTTTCGATTCCCACGGTGGCCTGGGGAGAATTTGCCGAAGGCCGCACGCCGGACAACGAGCGGGCCCTCCTTGAGATTCGTCGCGCCGTCGAGCTTCTTCCCATTACCGAGGCCGTCGCCGAAACCTATGCCCGCCTCGCCCGATCCTTGCGCGAACGCGGCGCCTTGATTCCCACCAACGATCTCTGGATCGCCGCCACCGCCCTCGCCCACGACCTCGAACTCGTCACCGCCAACCTCGACGAATTCCGCCGCATCGAAAACCTTCGCCTCCGGCCTTATTAGCAGCCTGTTAAAAAATGTCGGACATTCAGTGCGCGGACACGGTCGGTGCGGTGGCGAACACGACCTCGAAAACCCAATCCGCTTCTCCTGAAGCCTGTGCTCCTTCACGGAAACCGAAACCGATAAAACCGCATCGGCCCCTGCATCGATCCAGCGTCCCGGAACACCCCCAGCCCCGCCTCGCTCAACACATTCGTTCCCACCGCCTCCCATGCCGGCGCGGCCAAATTCCCCGCCGCCTCGATGACTATCGGCAATCTCGCTGTTCCCCGAATCTCGAACCCAAATCCATCCACCCCGGCACTCAACTCCTCCGCCCGCGGATCCCACACCGCCGTCGGCACTCCCCCAAACGTCGGCCCCCAGCCCTTCGCCCCCGGCAAATAATAAACCGTCGCCTGCGTGTGCAAAAACTGATTCCCAAAATCCGGCGGCGCATCGCCAGCGAAATACGCTGCCGTCAGATTGTTACAGTACTGGAACGCATGCTCTCCCAGATAACTTACGCTGCTCGGGATGACCACTCGGGATAAGCCTGTGCAGGATGCGAATCCCCAATCTTGGATTGTCGTGATCTTGTTGTGAAGAGGAAGCTCTCTCAAGCTTGCGCAGCCGGACAAAGCACCCCGCCCAATAGACGTGACGCTTTTGGGAACTGCGATCTGGGCAAGGTTAAAACAGCTCAAAAACGCATAGTCTCCAATCTCCGTGTTGCCCTCGCCAATACTGGCTGTGGTCAGATTATCGCAGTACGCGAATCCCAGCCTGCCCCAGTTCTTAAGAATGCCGGGTATCGACACACGCCTGAGGTTCGAGTTGCGAGCAAAAGCGGACTCTCCAATTTCGGTCACACCAGTGCCGAGTGTAACTTCCTCCAAGCTTGTCCCCGCAAACGCATACTCCCGAATAAACTCCATACTTTCTGGCATCGCCATCTGCGTTAAATTGGAGCAATCCAAGAATGCAGCCGCTCCAATCTCCGTGTTGCCCTCGCCAATACTGGCTGTAGCCAGATTATTGCAGTACGCGAATGCGAATCTCCCCCAGTTCGTGAGAGTGCTGGGTATGGACACACGCCTGAGGTTTGAGTTGTGAGCAAAAGCTGACTCTCCGATTTCGGTCACACCAGTGCCGAGTTCGACCTCCTCCAGGTTCGTCGCCGCAAACGCATACTCGCGGATACTTACTAAGCTGTTCGGGAATCTGACACTGGTAAGGCCAACTCTGTTGGCAAACGCGGCCCACGCGATCGTCCTAATCCCATCAGGAATGGAATAATCCCCGGATAACCTGGACTGGCTCCAGAGCAGCGTATCCTCGGCTGTGTGGAAAAGCACTCCATCCGAGCCGCTGTAAAAGGGGTTCTGAAGATCAACTATTACCTGACTCAAATTGATACAGCCGTCGAACGCTTGAGGTGAGAGACTAACGACGCTCGCCGGTATCCGGATGCTGGACAGAATACCGCACTCTCCAAAAGCGTTCTGGCCAATCCGCAGTACGCCATCTGGGAGCATAATGTTCGTCAGGCTAGAGCATTGATAGAATGCAAAAATGTCAATGTCGGTCACGGTGTCCGGCAACTGTATCTCCGCCAGACTTTGACAACGGGCAAACGCAAACTGGCCGATCCTGCTGACTCCAGGGGAAATCGTCACGCGGCTCAAATTTGTGCAAGAATCAAAGGAACGATCGGGCAGGGCACTTCCAGCCACGACTTCGCCAAGATTCACACAACGAGCGAATGCACCCGAACCGAAATTTGTGATGGTATTCGGGATGACAATGTTTTGCACGCTTGCGCATTCGGCAAACGCCGAATCCCCGACACGGCTAATTCCGGGGCCGAATCGAATCTCCTCCAGACTGTGGCACCCTGCGAACGACTGGATCCCGACGCTCATGACTCCTGCGCCCGGTCCCGTCCCCTTCAGGTTCTTGCATTGGAAAAATGCCCGCGTCCCAATGCTTTGTACGCTCGTGGGAATTACGGCCTCTGCAAGCCGCCCGCAGTACTGAAACGCCTCTTCGCCAATGCTTACGACATTTGTCGGCATTACTACCGTCTCCAGGCTGCTGCAGGAAAGAAATGTCCAATTTCTAATCTCCTTCAATGCGTTGCCCAAGATTGCATTTGTCAAACCCGTACAGGATTCGAACGCCCGTGAGCCCAGGCTCGTGACACTGTCTGGGAGGACAATCTCCTCCAAACTGGAACAGAATCTAAATGCACCATCCCCGATCGAGCTGACGTTCGTCCCGATCGACGCGCGCTGGAGCTTTCGATTTGACGCAAAAGCACCCGCACCAACACTATGCACGCCATTTCCAATCGCCACCCTCACTAGGTTCGAGCACTCGGCAAACGCTGCGGCACCGACCTCTTGCACGGCGGGCGGAATGTTCACCATCGCGAGTCCAACGCATCGAAAAAAGGCCCTTGCACCGATATGAGTAACGCTGTTTGGGATCTCGAGACCAGTGAGAATCGAGCAGTCCGAGAAGCCCGAATCGCTGATCACGGACAGGTTCTTGCTGAGAATTGCATTCGTCAATACACGACATCCAGCAAATGTGTTCGTGCCCATCCGAGTGACGCTATCAGGCATTTTTACCTGAGTGAGCTGTCGCGACGACGCAAAAGCAGACGCTTCGATGCTAGTGACACGGTCCGGAATCGTGTAAGCTCCCTCCTTTCCAGCGGGATACTGAATTAAAATATCTCGAGTTTTATTGAAGAGCACCCCGTCCACCGTCTCATAGTGAGCATTCCTCGAATCGACCTCAATCGAATACAATTCTGTGCAATACCGAAACGCTCCGGAATCGATGTTGGTCACGCTCCAGGGGATAAACACATTCGTCAAGCGCGAGCCACTGAATGCATAGGCACCAATGCTCCGAATGCTCTCCGGAATGGCCACATCGGTCACCCAAGCGTTCTCGAATGCACGAGCTGCGATGCCTGTTACCGGGCGGCCTTGATGAGTGTCAGGGATGACAACGCCCTCGCTAAACCAGCCTCCCGAGTATCGTTGTACGATCGCGTTTTCACCCACGATGCCGAGATTGAGCGTAGGGCAGATCGACCCCCACGACCAATAGATAGGTTTCATTCCAAGGCCCGTCAGTTCAGCGGGAACGTATGGAAGCATAGTCGGCGTGACGGTAAAATTAGGCGTTTGTCCATACAACAGCGAACTCTCGTAGGTGTTCCCGTCGTAATAGCGAAGCTGAACAGTCACCGGAGTACCATAATTCCCTGGAATTATCACCGTGCCCCCATCGAAATACCCAGTCGCCGCTGTCGGGTTCGTCCTAAATCTCGCGGTGTCCCCTACCTGGAAGGCGCTACCACCCGCCCCAACGACATACAACGCCACCTTCATTCCCGGAATCTCCCCAAAACCGTTCAGTCGGCCCGGACACAGGAGGAATGGAGCATCCACCATGCCCGCCACCTTGTTCGCAAAATACACCGCCCCCTGCCCGAAGCCAGACACCACATTCGCCCAGCCCAGCAGCAAAAGCGCCGCCATAGCCATCCCCTTCCGGCCGCCAGCGAGCCGCGCCCCCCGCCTGGCTGGCCCCGAATCTACTCGCCCTCGGCTCCCCGAAAGCACCGCCCGGCCTACTCTACCGAAACCTCCGGCACCTCGAATCATGTCAGGCATAGCGCAATCCCAAGCATACCTCGTACCCAGCCGGACTCCAGCCCATCCCTAAAATCCCGCTCATCCTGCAATTCATGTCCGAATTCCTGCCCCCTCCGCGCCGGCGGTTGGCGGTAGCGGCATGATCGGTCTCCTTTCCGCTGCCGTCGGAGCATCTGCCTTGGCGTTGGCTAGTGGCGGGTTGGGTCGGGCGCATCTCGGCGCGGCCTCCGAGCGGCACTGGCCTCTGGTTTGGGGTCCTGCATTGATGCGGTTTGGCGCGGGAAACCCCGGACCGGCTGAAGCCGGAACTCCGAACGGGGGTGTCGAGATGCGCCGGGTTGGCTCGGTCGTGGCCGGGGGTGCGATCGGAAGGGGCGGTCAGAAAAGGGGCGTGGCGGGCACCCGGGGGCTGGCTGCGGGCGAGACGCCCGCAGCGGACAGGCGGGACACCAGCCCGACCCCGCACCAAGTCCGGCACGTACGATACCCCGGGGCGGGTGGGGGTTTGCAGCGGGCGGCGGCGGGCGTAGCGGTTAAGGAAAACGACCAAAGCCTATGTACTTCGGAACAGACTACCATCCTGAACATTGGGTCTATCCTTACGCAGGCACGGCCGACGCGCCGGAGGGCCGCTGGGAACAGGACGCGGCCTTGATGGTCGCCGCCGGCTTCAACGTGGTGCGAATGGGGGAATTCAGTTGGGGCCTGTGCGAGCCGGAGGAGGGGAAGTACGATTTCGGCTGGCTGCGGCGGGCGATGGATGTGATGGAGCGCCACAAGCTCAAGGTGGTGCTCGGCACGCCGACGGCCGCGCCGCCGCTCTGGCTGGGCATTCAGCATCCGGAAATCCTGCCGGTCAATGCCCGCGGGGAAACGTTGCATCCCGGCACGCGCCGGGCCTACTGCATGAACAGCAACGTGTATTGGGAATATTCCAAAAGGATCGTGCGGGCGATGGCGAACGCCTTGGGCAACCATCCGCAACTCATCGCGTGGCAGATCGATAACGGCATCGGCGGGCACAACACGGAGGAATCCTTCAACCAGCACACCGCCGCCGACTGGCATGCCTGGCTCAAGGCGAAATATGAAACGGTGGACCGCCTGAACGAGTGCCTGGGGCTGCGCTTCTGGGGGCAGATCGTCACCGATTTCAATCAAGTGCCGATGCCGATGACCGCCCCGACGGTGCATAACCCGGCCTTGATCGTCGACTGGCGGCGCTTCTGCAGCGATACCTGCGTGGCCTTCGTCCGTTGCCAGGCCGATATCCTGCACGAACTCACGCCCACGCTGCCGGTGACCACGAACTTGCGGGCGATGACGCGGAATTTCGATCACTTCGACATGGCGGATGCGCTGGATTTCGTGGCGGTGGATAGCAACGCCACGATCAAGGCCAAGGCCGCCGAGAATGCCTGCGAGATCGACATGCTTCGCTCGCTCAAGAAGACCGATATCCGCGCGCCGGATGGAGATTCGGGCTTCTGGGTGATCGAGCAGAAGGCTGGGCATGTCAATTGGCAGGAGGTCAATTCCCTCGTCCGGCCCGGCGTGATCCGGCTCTTCACCTACCAGCTCATCTCGCGCGGCGCCTGCGGCGTGCTCTACTTTTTCTGGCGGCAGCCGCGGATCGGGTCGGAGAAGTTCTACGGCGGCGTGCTGACCCACGATGGGCGCGGCGAAAACCGGGTCTACAAGGAGATCGCGGCCATCGGAGATGAGATGAAACTGCTGGCGCCCGTGCTCAAGGGGACGCGCGTCGAGGCCGAGGTGTGCATCCTCTACAGCCACGATAATGCCTGGGCCATGCAGCAGCCCGGCCAGCCCAATCGCCATCTTTCCTACCGCGAGCAAGTTCAGCTTTTCCACACCGCGCTGCACGACCGGAATATCGCGGTCGATTTTGCCCGGCCCACCGAGGATCTCTCGAAGTACAAGCTGGTGATCGCTCCGTCGCTCCATCTGCTGGCCGGAGGCGAGGCGGATCTCCTCAGCCTCTACGTTCAGAACGGCGGCACGCTGGTCGCCACTTGCAATACCGGCCTCGTCGATGAGCACAACACCGTGCCCGATTCCGGCATCCCGGCCAACTGCACCGACCTGTTCGGCCTCGAAGTGATCGAGTTCGACCCGCTCCCGCCGGGCGAGGAAAATCATCTCACTTTCAAGGGTGCGTTCCCGGCCACGCATCTCCACCCGGCGCGGCTCTGGTGCGATGTCATCGAGCCGAAGGGCGCGCAGGTGATTGCGACCTATTCCAAGGACTTTTACGCGGGCCGGCCCGCCATCACGCTCAACGAGTTCGGCCTCGGCCGCGCCATCTATGTCGGCACCACCAGCCACCAGCATTTCTATTACGATTTGATCGGCTGGGTGCGGCAGTTGTGCGGGCTCTTCCCGCTGCTCAAGGTTCCCGATACCGTCCAGGTCAGCATGCGCCAGAATGGCGATCGGAAGGTCTATTTCCTACTGAATCATCAGCACACCTCGGTGCGGCTGCATTTCTACAAGCCGATGCACGATTTTCTCACCGGCCAGAGCTTTACCGGAAATTACGATCTGCCCTCGCACGGCGTCCTGGTGCTGGACGAGACGATCGCTCCGCCCGCGGAAGCCGCGCCCGCTTCGGAAACCACCACCGCTGATGCGGGCGGCACGGCGGGCACCGTCGCGCCCGAATTGCAAACGGCCCCGGCGTGAAGCGTCCGCGTTCCGCCGCGCGCGAGCTTCCGCTAGCCGCCCGGCGCAAAGTCTCGACGCGCGCGCGCGCGCTCGCCAGTTGGCGGGGCATCGACTTGGCGGAAGAGGAGGGCGCCCGTGCCCGCCCGGCCAAGTCCGTCGCGGATATCCTTCCGGCGGTGATCGATCACGTCGGCTTCGAACGCAAGCGCGCCGAGCTGGAAATCGTCAAAGCCTGGAACCACCTGATGGACCCCTTGGTCGCCCAGCACGCCCAGCCCAGCAACTTGTTCAAAGGCACGCTCTTCGTCACCGTCGATAGCAATGTCTGGCTCGACGAGATCGTCCGCAACCGCCGCCGGGACATCCTGAAACGCCTGAAAAACTGCTTCGGCCCCACGCTGATCCAGCGCATCAGCTTCCGCTGCGGGTAGGCCGATGCGCGCGGCGTGCGTGCGCCAGTCCCTTTGGCGAAGGGTAGAATCCCAGCCGATGATCTCGGCGAACCTCCCAGGCGAGACTGCGTCGTCGCGGGCCCAAACTACAGGCGTGATCGGAGTCTGCGACGAATCCGTGCCAGGGCAAACGCATTTAAAAACGGAGTAATTGGAGCAAAGAGGCATGGTTGCAGCGAACTGGGCCGGCTCCAGCGCGGCGCACAGGCACGGTGGAAGGTCTCGCCGCCGCAGAGCAGGGTGCGGACGTCGATGGTCCGGAGGGAGGTCAGATCGTGCCGCTGACGCCGCGCGGATCGGGCCATGTTTTCAGGGGTTCGATCAAATCCGTCCCGCGAGCCAAATCAGGCCTCTCGTTGCCGATAAACACTTTCTGAAAAAGGACCAGAGAAACACCCCCCCCGGTCCGGCACGAACTTTTTAATGCGTTTGCCCTGCCGCCATGGCCGCCCAGCCCGGGCGTGGCCACTCAGGATTTGCGCTTGAAGCCGAAGAGGAACCAGAGGCCGAGCGCGGCGAGAAGGATCAGCCACCAGAGGTAGCGGATTTCCCGGGCGGCGAGTTCGGCAAACGCGAGGGCGCGGGGGAACAGGAGGAAGAGCGCGGCGAAGGCGGCCGCGACGATGCAAAAGCGGATGGCAATGACGCGAGGGTTGTTCATCGTCGGGGCGGCGCCGGCTGGAGTTGGGGCAAGGGGATGAGGAATTTATCGCCCCCATCGCGGCCCCCGATCACTTGGGGGGATTGTCCGTCCCATTTCTCGACGATGCGCCATTCGAGGAGGCTGGGATTGACCTCAAGGGCGCGGCCGCGGATGCGGATGGAATCGGCTTCGCCGCGGGCTTTGATGATGGCGGTTTCGGCATCGATCTCGGCCTGGCGCTGCGTGAAGCGGGCTTTGGCGGCTTCCTGCTCCTGGATCATTTTTTGTTCGATGGCGTGTTCGAGTTCCTTCGAGAGGGAAATATCCTGAATCACGAGATCGGTGAGTTGGAGGAAGTTTGTGTCGGCCTTCTGCTGGGCGAGCGCGAGGGCGCGTGTTTTGACCAGGAGACGGTTGGTGACGACGGTCTCGGCAGTCTGGAGGGCGGTGATTTCCTTGATCGCTTCGAGAACGCGCGGCGCGATCAGGCTGTCGAAGGGGTCGCCGGCGTACTCCTGATAGATGCGGACGACCGAGGCTTCGGGAATGGCGAAGAGCACCTGGAGCTTGACGTTCATCTGCTGCAAGTCGCTCGAATAACATTCGGCATCCAGGACCTGGGTGCGCTGGCGGATATCGACGGGGACGATGCGGGTGATGAAGGGTTGCTTGAAGCCGAACCCTTCCTTGAGAAACCCCGGGGCGACAGCGCCGAGGGTGACTTTTACACCGCGGTAGCCGGGCTTGACGATGTACGTCATCTGGCTCGAGGCGATGAGCAGGACGAAAATGAGGATCGCGCCGCCGATGAGCTTAACGACCGGAACGGGGAAACCGGGGCCGGCGTAGGGCGGCGGCATGCGGCGGACATTGGGCGGATTGGGCATGATTAAGGAGTGGCTGGGGTGGCGGGTGCGGCGGGCGTGGCTGGCGATTCAGGAGGGCGCAGCGGCAGAATCATTTCGGCGCTCTGGCTGATGCCGCTGACCACGCGGGGCGGGTGGCCGTCCCATTTTTCGATCATCTCGAGCTGGACGAGGGCGGGATTGCTGCGGAGCGCCTCGCCGCGCAGCGTGATGGCGCGGGCTTCGCCTTCGGCGCGGATGACCGCGGTGCGGGCTTCGACCTCGGTGCGTTGCTGGATGAACTTGGCTTTGCTGGCTTCCTGCTCCTGCACCATTTTCAGTTCGATGGCGGCTTCGAGCTGGGGAGAAAGCGCGATGTTCTCGATGACGAGGTCTTCGATCTTGATGAGCGTCCCGATTTTCTGCTGGGCGAGTTCCAGGGCGCGGACTTTCACGTCTTCGCGCTTTTGCACGATCATTTCCGCGCTGCGAAGAGCGGCGGCTTCCTTGAGGGCCTCGTGCACACGGGGGGCCACGAGACTCTGGAACGGATCGCCGAGGTAACTCCGGTAGAGATTGACGACGGATTCCTGGGGAATGCGGTAAAGAATCTTGAGGCGGGCTTTCACCTGCTGAAGGTCGGAGGAATAACAATCGGCATCGAGCTCGGCAACCTGCTGGCGGACGAGGACTTGATCGACCCGGGTGAGGAAAGGGAGTTTGACGCCGAAGCCTTCGGGCTCGAACTGCGGCGAGACGCGGCCGAGGGTGACCTTGACGCCGCGATGGCCGGGATGGACGACGTAGGTGAGCTGCGCGCCCCCGATCACGAGGATCAGGATAAGCACGCCGCCAGCAATCAAGGCGCCGATTGTTTTAGGTCCCATGGAGTGAATCTTGGTTGGTGAACGCGGGCGAGAGCAAGGAAAACCGGCGGCGCGCAGAAATGCGGCACGCTGCCGAAACGGTTGCGGAGGCGGCGGGAGGTGATAGCTTTTGCCGCATGTCCGCGGCGATCGATCTGGAACACATGACGCAGGAGGAGAAGCTCGGCCTCATGGAGCGGCTATGGGACTCCCTGGCCGTCCCGGGAGATGTTCCCGTATACGACTGGCATAAGCGGGTTCTCGACGAACGAAAGCAATTGGCGCTCGAAGGGCAAGCCAAATTCACGGCATGGAGCCTGGCGAAGGAACGGATCATCGAGCGGACGAGATAGCCATCCGGATTCTCGATAAGGCCGAAGACGATCTTTTCGAGGGCTAATTCTTTTACGAAGGCCAGCAAGCTGGATTCGGCGAGTATTTCCTGGAGTGTTTGTTCTCGGATATCGAGTCGCTTCGTCGAAATGCGGGCATCCATCGCAAAGCCCATCGTGCCTTTCACCGGCTGCTCTCGAAACGGTTTCCGTTTGGGATCTACTACGAATTCGCAGGAGGGATCGTTTCGATTTACGCCGTCGTTGACTGCCGGCGAAAACCCGCGTGGATTCGCCGGCACTTGAGTTAGGTCCACAACTGGCATGGCAACGCAGCAGAGGGTTACGTCGCGACACTGTCCCGGCGGTTGCACTCATCGACCTGGCCGTTAAGCGTGCAGAGGTCGTAGAGGTAGCCGACAAGGAAACCGCCGACCGTGCAGAGCCAGATCAGGCCGGTGACCCATTTGCCCATGTAGAAGCGATGGGCACCGAAGAATCCCAGGAAGGTCAGAAGCAGCCAGGTGACGGTGTAATCCGTCGGGCCGGGGGTGTATTTCGCATCGGCCTCGCGATCCATTGATGGGATCAGAAAGAGATCGACAATCCAGCCGATCAGAAAGAATCCAAAGGTGAAGAACCAGAGGATGCCGGTGAGGGTGCGGCCGTAGTAAAAGCGGTGCGCGCCAGTGAATCCGAAGATCCACAGGAGGTATCCGACGGTTTTGCTATGCGTATTTCGTTCCACTGTCACGGTACTCATCATACGGCGAATACCCTGAGGTGGAATTACAAGTTGCGGGAAGATTTGTAGGGATGCGGCCGTCGAGGCTGGCGAAGAGAAAGCCCAGTTCAATCGGCGACGCGCGAAAGACGCCATTCGTTGCCGACGCGGATGAGGGGGATCTTCTGGACGCTGTCCTCGCTGCCCTCGGCATGGATGCGGAGGACCACTTCGTCGTCGCCCACCTTGTGTTCTTCGAGAATGCGGACGGCGCTGAGCTTCGCGATTTGGGCGCGGGTCTGCTCGGCGACTTCCGCTTCGCTTTGGTTGGCCCATTTGCGGCGGTATTTTTCCTGATCCTCCGGCGCGAGGCTGGCGAGGAACGCGGCTGTATCGCCCTCGCGCATGGCCCAGATGGCGGATTGGAATGCGGATTCCGGCGTCGCGTAACCGCTGAAAACCCAATCCTGCTTGGGGAAATAGCCGGGAGAAGCCGGGGCCGCGGCCGGAGCGGCCGCGGCGGCGGGAGAGCCGGCCTGGCCGCGGAGTTGCTGAAGTTCGGTTTGAAGCCGGGCGACCTCGTTGGAGCGCTGGCGGAGCTGGGTCGTTTCGTTGCGGAGACGATGGACTTCGCGGGCCTCGGCCCGGAGGCGCTCGAGCTCCTCGGGGGCGATGGCCGAGGCGCGGGTAGCGGAACGGGCGGTGTGCTCTTCGAGTTCGGCGCGGAGGCGGGCATTCTCGGCCAGCAGCGTGGCGAGACGGCTCCGTTCGGACCAATAGGCCGCCCCGCCCGCGAGGGCGAGCGCGAGCGACAACACCGTGATGGAGGTTTTCATCGACATACCAATCAAGCCTTGCCGGAGGGCACGGCCGGTTCCTCCCGGCGCCCGGCCGGGGCGGCAGCGCCGCTGGAGGTTTCCGTGGTGGGGCAGGCGCAGGGGTGGCGAATGAGCCGGGTGGCGCCGGCGAGGCCGACGATCTTGCCGATTTCAGCGGCGGTGGTTTGCGGGGGCGTCCAGTGTCCGGTCGAGAAGTAGTTGGCGCACTTCTCGCATTTGGTGCGATCGTCGAATTGGAGAGGGCACCAAAAGCTCTCGACTTCGTTCAGGATTTCGCTGGTGAGCGTCCAGCCGCCGGTCATCCAGTCGCAATACAGGCACCAGACAAGATCCGCTCCGACGAGATTCTGGATTTTTTGCCGGGAGACGGTGATGTAATCCGAGGTCTTAAAATGGCTGAAGCCCAGCATCTTTTCGAAGATGAAAAAGCCAAGGAAACCGAAGCGGTTGTAGAGAAACAGCGGGATGGAAGGCACGGTCAGCCAGAGGCAGAAGCGATTCTTGAACTTGCCGAAGCGCCGCTCGATCGTGTGGTTGATGCGGAGGCTCTGGATTCCGCGGCGGGCCGCGATGCGGCAGTGGATAAAATCGAAGAGTTCGAGCGCTATCATCTGGGCGAAGGTGACGGCAGTCAGGCCGCCCAAAGCGCCCAGCCAGTACTGGTGAATGCCGGCCCCCGCAAAACCGCCCGCGATCCAGGGCCCAGCCGTGTAGCCGATCACGATAAAATCGACGGCCGGAGGGCGGGCGAGGAACTCCATTTTGCGGCCGACCGTGAAGAGGGCGACGGTGAGAAAGGCAAACCAGCCGAGCGAGGCTCCGATCAGGAGAAGATATGAGGCTAACATAGGCGTTCAGTGGCGGGCGAACGGGTTGGATTGAACTTCCGACGGCAGCCAGGCCGGAGGCCGAGCGGTCGCTCGCGCTGGCGGATTGAAAGCAGATCGGCCGGAAATGTCGAGGCGAAACCGGGTTCGCCGCGGCGCGAGCCCTTTCCGCTTGGCTCGGTCAGGCTTCGGTTGCTACCGTCGCGGCAATCCATTGCTGCCCATGAACTATCCTGCCTTGAACCGCCGTTCTTTCCTTCAGACCTCCACCCTTGCTGCTGGAGCTTTGGCGCTCGACGCGGCCACTCGCTCCCGCGCCGTCGGGGCCAATGATCGCATCCGGATCGGCGTGATCGGCGTCGGCGGCATGGGCACCGGCCATGTCGGCAGCCTCGTCAAAAAATCCGACACCGAGAACATCCAGGTCGTCGCCGTCAGCGATGTCTACCAGCGCCGCATCAGCCGCGCCAAAAACATCTGCCAGGGCGAAGGCTACGCCGATTATCGCAAGCTGCTGGACCGGTCCGACATTGATGCCGTCCTCATCGCGACGCCCGACCATTGGCACGCCAAAATTTCCATCGATGCGCTCGACGCCGGCAAGCATGTCTACTGCGAGAAGCCGATGACCCACACCGTCGAGCAAGCCATCGCGGTGCGCAACGCGGTGCGCCGCACTAAGAAAGTCTTCCAGGTCGGCCCCAACGGCACCGCCAACGACTCCTATTGGAAGGCACGCGATGCCGTCGCCGCCGGACGGCTCGGCAAAGTCACCTGGGCTCAGGGCAGCTACAATCGCAATGCCCGCCTGTGCCTCTTCAATGAGCATCAGAAGATCGATCCCGCCGCCGGTCCCGATAAAACCGGCGAGGACGCCATCGATTGGAATATGTGGCTCGGTCACGAATGGGGCCTCGCGCCGAAAATCGCCTGGAACCCCGAGCATTTCTTTCGCTTCCGCAAATACTGGCCCTACAACGGCGGCGTCGCCACCGATCTCCTCTACCACAAGCTTGCGCCGCTTCTCATCTCCATCGCCGGGCCCAACGGCGAATACCCCACCCGCGTCAACGCGAACGGCGGCCAGTACATCGAGAAAGACGGCCGCGACATTCCCGACATGTTCATGCTCACCGCCGACTATCCTTCCGAGTGGTCGCTCTTTCTGGTCAGCACGCTGACGAACGATGCGGGCATTCCCGATCGCATCTATGGCAAGTACGGCACCATGGAACTCGGCGGCGAACCGAGCCTGCGCTGGAACGGCGATTTCAAGGAAGAGTTCAAGGCGAAGAACAACGGCCAGGAAGAAGCCCGCCTCGCCCTCGATCCGCGCCGCGATCTCCAGAACAACTGGATTGACGCCATGCGCGGCAGGGCTGCCGTGCAGTGCAACGCCGAACTCGGCTGCGCCACCATGGTCGCCATCAAAATGGCCGTCGAAAGCTATCGCCAACGCAAGACCATGCTCTGGGATGCCGCCAACGAGAAAGTGATCGCTTCGTGAAAACCGTTCTTTCTTTCCTGCTGCTGGTCATTGCCTTTCGAGCCCATGCCGCCGAGGAACCCGGCTTCACCCCGATCTTCGATGGCCAATCCCTCAAAGGCTGGCACATCAGCACCCAGACCGGCCACAGCCGGGCCAGCCAGAACAAAACCGGCGGCAGATGGGTCATCGAAGACGGCGCGATCGTCGGCTCCCAGGACATCCCCGGCAATGGCGGCATCATCGTCACGGATGAGCCCTACGGGGATTTCGAGGTTGCTCTCGAAATGCGCAACGATTACGGCCCCGATAGCGGACTCTTCCTCCGCAGCACCGAGGACGGCACGGCCTTCCAGGCCATGATCGATTACCACGACGGCGGCAACCTCATGGGCCTTTACGGCGAGGGCCGCCTCGGGGCTCGCCCCAGCGTCCGCAACTTTCAGTTCCTCGATGCCGTCACCCGCATCCAGGAAATCCACACCCCCGTGCCGCCACCTCTTCCCGTTCTTCCGGAAGCTTGGCCGAGCTTCTGGCGGCACGGCGAGTGGAACGAACTCCGCGCCCGCATCGTCGGCAACCCGCCCCATATCCAGACCTGGATCAACGGCGTGAAATTCTGCGATTGGCAGGAAACCGAGCGCCGCCATCCCGACACTGGCGGCATCGCCCTGCAAGTCCACGGCGGCGGCGATTACACCAAGCAATTCGTTCGCTACCGCAATATCCGCGTCAAAAAGATCATCGCCGTCGCTGACAACACTCTCACCCCCGCCGAACAGCGCGACGGCTGGCAACTCCTCTTCGATGGCCGGAGTCACGCGGGTTGGATGAATAGCGACCGCACCGCGCCCCGCACTACCGTCCAGGATGGCACTCTCAATCCCCACCGCGCCGGGCACTACATGCTCGTCCACACCCAACAATGGTCGAACTTCACCCTCGCCCTTGATTTCAAACTCTCGCCTCGCTGCAACAGTGGCATCTTCATCCGCACGGCCCCGCTCGAGCCCCGTTCCGGCAAGGACGTCGGCTTTAACGGCCTCGAGGTCGCCCTCGACGACACCTTTGGCGCTGGCCTGCACGATACCGGCGCCCTCTACGACCTCGCCAAACCGAAGCGCAACGCCATGCGCCCGGTCGGCGAATGGAATCATCTCGAGATCACCTGCCGCGACCGCCTCATCGACATCGCCCTCAACGGCGAACTCGTCAACACCATCGACCTCGCGAAATTCACCGAACCCTTCAAGCGCCCCGACGGCTCCGCCCACAAATTCGACATCGCCTACCGCGACCACCCTCTCACCGGCTACCTCGGCCTCCAGGACCACGGCTCCCCCTGCTGGTTCAAGAACATCAAACTCAAGCCGCTTTCCGGTGTTCCGAGATGATCTTCCCCGGCGGTGTTCGAGGCCGGACTCGGGTGTCGAACGTTGGGAGCAAACCATGCCGTCCCTCGCAATACCATGCCCGACTCCCAGCCCACTATCTACCTCATCGCCGGTTGCAACGGTGCCGGCAAGACCACCTTTGCACGCGAGTTCCTGCCCAGAGAGGCGAATTGCCTTCGCTTCCTCAATGCGGACGAAATCGCACGCGGCCTTTCGCCACTGGCTCCTTCGGCAGGCGCGGTGAAGGCGGCACGTTTGCTCCTTTCGGAAGTTCGCCATGCCATCCGCTCGCGGCAGACCTTCGGCCTGGAGACGACCTTGAGCGGCCGGACCTATGTACGCCTGCTGACGAATGCTCGAAATCGCGGTTACGCTATCAGGCTCTACTTTCTCTGGTTACCCGCCTCCTCGGTCGCCATTCGGCGTGTACGCGAGCGAGTTCGCAAAGGCGGCCACTCGGTTCCGGTTGCCGACATTCGACGCCGCTATGCTCGCGGCTTGGTAAACCTGGTGCATCACTACCTCCCGCTCGCTCACGAATGGTCCATTTTCGACAATGGCGGGCCCGAACCCCGTTTGCTCGCGGATGGTGGCGGCGGCCACACCAGAGTGATGGACGAAGCCCTCTTCCGTCGGATACATTCCGTGGCGAACAAATGATAAAGTCGGCCTCCCAACAGAAGAACGGGTCCGGTGCTCCCGGCACCCCGGCTGCCCTGCGCGCCCTGCGCCGCGCCGCTCACAAAGTCCACGCCGAGAATCGTCAACTCGGCCTGCCTCTCATCCTCTGGCAAGACGGCAAATTGGTCGAGAAACCCGCGACTGAAAAGCTACGAACTCCCCGTTCCAACGCCCCGATGGCCCAGCCCAAAAATTCGATATCGCCTACCTCGCCCTCCAAGACCACGGCTCCCCGCGCTGGATCAAGAACCTCAAGATCAAGCCGCGGCCAGAGTAGTTAAGGGCAATCGCAGGCCCAGCACTTGCGGAAGGACTAACCATCCGCGCGGTTGGCGGCTTCGCGCTGGCGGCGGAGGAAGTAGATGCAACTGGAGACCAGGCAGACCGTTCCGAGCAGGGCAATGAAGTAGGTGAAGCCCTTGAAAAACGCGAGCCGGGAAATGCCGCTGGTGGCGAGGTCCTTGAACAATTGGATGCCGACCGAACCGGTGTAACCAACCGCGTCGGCCACGTAAATCGCGAAGACGGCCGTCCCGACCACCCGCGTCGAAGCAATCAGCCGGTCGAACAACAGCGAACCGTACGGCACATAGGCCAGATACGAGCCCAGGCCGATAAGAGTCATCCACCAAAAGCCGCTGATCATGCCCAGATCGAGCAGGAGCGTGCTCAAGCCCATGAGCACGACGCCACCGGTCATCACGCCGAAGGCGGCGATGAGGCCCGTCCGGTTGCCGCGCACGACATTCAGCATGGCCAGGGCGCCGAGCACGCCGAACATGACGATGGTCTCGGCCCGAGTGATGATGGTTTTGTTTTCTTCGTACCGGTAGCCGAGCGCATCGAACAGCTCCACCTGGTAATTATCCCGGAAGTCGCGATATGCCGTCAGAAAGAAATAGGCGGTGCAAAGCATCGCGATGCCGAAGGTGAACCGCTTGACGAAATCGATCCGCTGAGCGCGATCCATCGGCTTCCGTTCGACTCGTTCCTTTTTGTCGGCCTCATCGGGCTGCGGGATTTGGTTGAGCAGAAAAACCGAAAGAAAGAAGAACGGCAGGAAGTACAGACCCGCCACGGCCGGCATCCAGTCTTCGCTCACCTTGCCGGAGAATATCGCCATCCCGGCCAGCGAGGGGCCGATCACCGGCACGGTGGCCCACCATTGCCCTACCGCTCCCTCCATCAGCGCCCGGCCGAAGTCCTTCACGACCCCACTCGAAATAATGAAGGAGCAGCTCAGCCCGGCCATCAATAATTCCGAAGTGCGCCGGCCTTCGAGATAAGAAACAACCAGCCCCCAGACCATGCCCAAGGGCAATCCATTCAGAAAAATGGGAACCACTTTCCAAGAAGGCGGAACCACGGCGAAGAGCACCAAGGCGAGTTCCGCTGCGATAATGAGGCCGATCAAGGCCATCGCGCGCTGCCCCGGCCGGGCTTCGGAGCAGACTTTGATTCCAATAAACTTGGAGAGAGCGTAACCGAGGATCTGGCTGATGACGATCGCGGTTTTGAGCTGCACCTCCGTCCCCGCAAAATTGCCGTCGAATTTCGCGGCGGCGAAGGGTTTCCGGAAGGCGTACATGCAAAAGTACGTGCAGAACGCCACGCCGATGGCGTACGCGACAAATACCGGCCCCGGCGCGAGCGCCAGCCAGCGCCGCAATCTCCCTTGCTCCGCGGACATCTTCCAACCCTGCCAAACCGCCCCCTAAACAAAAGCCCGAACTGCGTCAAATCCCGGTGACAATCGGAGGAACGCGTCTCATCGGTGAACTGGAGGCCCCAGCACCGAAGAATCTTGTTCGAGAGCACCGTCGGCGATTCGCGACAGCGAGTTCATCCAGTGGCGTGGGCCGTCTGCAAATGTCCACTTCAGTGGACCGCGCTGGCTGCATCGAGCTGAGCCCGGTACCAAAGGCACTCCGCTTCGATGGAGGGGGCATTCAAGATCGCGGAAACGACGCAGATTCTCCGCGCGCCGGCTTCCAGAACGGCTTCGAGGGTCTGGCGGTTGATGCCACCGATGGCGAACCAGGGAAGCGCGACGTTCGCGGCCGCCCAGCGAACATAGTCAAGCGTGACCGGCCGGGCGGTCGGCTTGGTGCCGGTGGCGAAAACTGGCCCGATTGCGACATAGGCGGGCTCGGCTGCGACAGCGCGTTCGGCCTGCGCCGGAGCGTGGGTGCTCAGGCCGAGCGCAGGAGGTTTTCGGGTTTGGCCGGGACAGGGTAGCTCGGAAGCGCGAATGAACCCTTGATCGAAGAAATCCTCCTGTCCCAAATGACATAACTCGAGGCCCAATTCGCACGCAAGTTCCCAATGGTCGTTCAGGACGAGCGGCACGCTGGCGGCGTGGGTCACGGCGTGGACGCGCTCGGCCATCCGGCGGACCGCGTCGAGGGACAGACCTTTGGCGCGAAGCTGGACCAGGTCGCTGCCACCGCCGCACAGCGCCCGGGCGACTTCAGCCGGGTCGCGACCACCGAGGTAAGCAGTGTCGACGAACGTATAGAGACGGGCGTTCGAGATCACGAGGCGAGCGCGGAACGATCAGGACTTCTCTTCGATGAGTTCCCGCCGCGCTCCCCCGAGGAGGTGCTCGATGAAGTTCGTGGTGTAGACGCCGCGGCGGAAGTTCGGATCCTGAAGAATCGCCTGCTCGAATGGGATTGTCGTCTTGATTCCCGAGATCATGTATTCCCCGAGAGCCCGGCTCATTTTGTCCATCGCCTCGCGGCGATCCTTGCCGTAGGTGATCAATTTGCTCAGCAGCGAATCGTAATGCGGAGGCACGGTGTAACCCGCGTAGCAGTGACTGTCCACGCGCACGCCGCGGCCGCCTGGGGCATAGTACATTTCGATGCGGCCGGGGCAGGGGCGAAAATCGTCGAAGGGGTCTTCGGCGTTCACCCGGCACTCGATGGAGTGGCCCTTAAAAACGACGTCCCCCTGTTTGATCCGGAGCGGCTCGCCGGCGGCGATCAGGATTTGCTGGCGGACGATGTCGATGCCAGTGACCTCTTCCGTGATGGGATGCTCCACTTGCACCCGTTTGTTGACTTCCAGGAAATAGAACTGGCCGTGGTCGTCCACAATGAACTCCACGGTGCCGGCATTGGTATACTGGGCCACGTCGGCAATCTTGATGGCGGCGTTGCCCATCTTTTTGCGGAGATCCTTGTGCTTGTACTCGATGAGCGGAGAAGGGGTCTCTTCGACAATTTTCTGGTTCCGGCGCTGGATCGAGCAATCGCGTTCGCCGAGATGGATGATGTTGCCGCGGTTATCGGCCAGAATCTGGAATTCAATATGGCGGGGGTTCTCGATGAACTTCTCGATATAGACGTTCGAATTGCCGAACGCCTTCTCGGCCTCGCTCCGGGCGGTGTGGTAGCCCTTGATGAGGGAAACGTCGTTGTGCGCCGCGCGCATGCCGCGTCCGCCGCCGCCGGCCACGGCCTTGATCATGACCGGGTAGCCGATGCGCTTGGCCGTGGACAGCGCCGCCTCCTCATTCTGGATAACGCCTTCCGAGCCCGGTGGAACCGGCACTCCCGCTTTTTTCGCCAGCGCCCGGCTGATCGCCTTGTCCTCGAGGGCGTTCATCGCCCGGGAGCTGGGGCCAATGAAGCGGATGTTGCAGC
>CAYZKY010000023.1:0-51621 GCA_964478815.1 uncultured Verrucomicrobiota bacterium | reverse complement strand
TGTCCGATCCGGACCGCTCAGAAGACTCGGAAAAAATTAGATGCGTTGGCCCTGGTTTTTCGCTTGCCAGCAGTCGACGAATTCGCTTTGCTAAGGTGAAATTCGTGGTTAGAATGATTTAGGCCTAGGGCCGGGCGTTGAACTGACGTCAATGCCTCGAATGCGCGCGAACGGAATTGGACGCTCCGTTCGCGCGCTATTTTTTAGGAGCGCTCAACGGCGGGTGCTGCGCTCCTGAAGCCAGTAGACATCCGGGTTGGACTTCGAAGGCACATCGAGCTGCAAGAGGGTTCCCTTCTTCAATTTCGGGATGGTGCGGGCGTCCTTCCACTTCTTGATCTCGGAATGCCCATCGGCAAAGGAAAGGCCGCCGGCGGCATTGTGGTAACTGGCGGGGTAATCCACGATTTTCCAGGAGCCCGGACTATTGGGATAGCCCGCCATGTCGACGACGAAGTAGCCGTCGTTAATGCTGTCTTCCCGTTCGTCGAGGAAGACCCAGGTCGCGGCGGGGCCGGGGTCGGCGAAGTCGGAAAGTTTGCCGTAAACGAGCCAGCCGGAGCCGCTTTGGGGCCGCCAGGTGCCGGAGTTGTTCCAGCCGGGGCCGCCGACCCAGTTGTTCATGCTCATGCTGCGGATGCGGGGAACGCGCTGCCTGGTGCGGGGGTTGACTGCGGTGGTGTGGTCGGCAGGGCATTTCCAGATGGCGACGGAATTGCCGGAGTAGGGCCAGAGCTTGCTCTTCTTGGTGTAGGTATCGTGATCCCAATTCGAGGCGGCGGATTCCTGAGCCTTGGTGTTGTCGAGCCAGCTCCCGCCGGTCCAATTGGGGATTTCGGCGCGGGCGCCGGGCGGGGTCCAGTTGGCGGCGCCGATCAGGCGGTCGTTGTTGTCTTCGGCATAGAAGCGCCAGGCCATGAGCAACTGTTTGTGGTTGTTCATGCACATGATGCCGTGGGCTTTGGTCTTCGCCTTGGCGAGAGCTGGCAGGAGCATGCCGGCCAGGATGGCGATGATGGCGATGACGACGAGGAGTTCGATCAAGGTGAACGCTCGCCGGAATGGGCTGCGGGCAGGGTTCTGTGTCATGGCAGTTCAGGGTTTGGGCGGAGGGTAGCATGGTGGAGTTCCGCCGCAAGCATCGTTCGCAGGCTTTCGGCGCTTGCGAACGCGCAGCGCGGCGGTTAGGTAACGGACATGATAATCCGCCTGGCTGCCGCGTTGACCCTATTGCTCGCCTTCGCCCATCCGGCCTGGGCGCAGCTCGACCGCAATTCGCATCTCTCGATGATGCGCCACACGGTGGTGATCCGCGATCCGGCAGGCCCGGCGAAGACCTTTGCCGGGGCAGGCTTTGTCATGGGGCGCCCGTTCCAAAACGACGCGAGACGGTTCCTTTCGATCCTGGTGACGGCGAATTCCGTGCTGGAATCGATTCCCGGAAGGGTGGCGAATTTCACGCTGCGGTATGAAACGAACGCGACGTGGGCCGAGATCGAGATGCAAACGCCGATCCGGAACGCGGACGGCGGGAAGCTGTGGACGGCGCACGCGAACGCGGATGTCGCCGCGCTGGTGGCGCCGGTCTTCTTCGACGCGTTTCCGGCCCGCACCTTGATCAATACCTCGCGGCTGCTGACGGACGAAGGCATCCGGCAGTACGGGGTCGGGCCGGGCGACGATATCGCCTGCTTGTGGTTCCCGCTGGGGCTGGAAAACCCTTCGCGCTTTCCGTTTCTACGGCTGGGGCGGATCGCGTCGTTTCCCTTGAGCCCGATGAAGGAAGTGGGCGCCTGGGCGGCGGATTTCAATGGGTTCAAGGGGAACTTCGGGAGCCCGATTTACCTCGTGAAGCAGGAGCCGGTGGAGAGCGGCTCGCGCCGGTCGACCACGCCGCTGTTCGCGGTGGCCGGCCTCGCCGGGCGCACCAACCCCGCCTTCGGCGCGGAGGACACGGCGGCGATCCAGAAGGATTCGGGCCTGTGCTTTGTGGTGCCGGCCAGCTTTATCCGCGAGGTGGTGGAGAAAGTGCCGGATCCCACCGCTTCGGACCTGGTTCCCTTCACGCCGGCGATTCCGTGAACCCCAGGCTGGCCGGGAAGGAGTGGTGGTGGAGAAGGAAAAGCGCGGGAGTGGTGGATTGTGGAGAATCCGGTTGGGATTCAAGAGGCGTGGAACATTTTAACATGTTGGTAGTAAACTACTTAATGATGAACTGAGGCAGGATTGCACGAGTGGAGAGTGAGTGGTGGATGGCGGTGAATTGTGGTGAATTGCGGTGGTTTTTGAGCGGACGGCGGCGGGAGCGGCCTGATGCGGCGGCTATCTTTTTCCTTTCGCGCTCGAAAAAAGCCAGCCGGTATAGTATCGATTCAGAGGGCCGCTGCGCGAAAGCAGATCGGTCGAAGTGAAGGGTCTGGTGGGTGAGCCATCAGAGGTGCGTGCGGATGGTCGGGCCGCCATCCGATGAGTGGCTTGGCCTTTAGGGGCGGGCCGCATCGGATTTTGCATGTCGCCGCTCCCGATAGAGATTCTCGCCTCGGTGCTTTTTGGTTTCGCCGTCTTGCACACCTTTTGCGTCAAGCGGTTCGCTCACTGGGCGCATCAACATCCCCCCGGCTCCGTGCGGGAAAACCTGTTCCACTTTCTCGCGGAGACGGAAGTGGTTTTCGGCTTGTGGGCCGCGGCGCTGTTCGCCGGCATCGCCGCGTTTCGGCGTTCGATTCCCGACGCCGTGGCCTATATCGAGAGCCTCAATTTCACGGAAGCCCAGTTTGTTTTTGTCATCATGGTCGTCGCGGCCACGCGTCCGGTGGTCAAGCTGGCGGAAACCCTGATCTCTCTCGCGGCGCGGCTGATTCCTGCGCGTGAAGCTGTCTCGTTTTATATCGCAGCCCTGTTCGTCGGTCCGCTCCTGGGCTCATTCATCACGGAGCCTGCGGCGATGACGCTTTTGGCCCTGGTGCTGAAGCAACGTTACTTCGATCGCGAGATTAGCCGGAAGCTGGCCTATGCCACCTTGGGGTTGCTGTTCGTGAACGTTTCGATCGGAGGCACGCTGACCCATTTCGCGGCGCCGCCCGTCCTGATGGTGGCCGCGAAATGGAACTGGGATTTGGCCTTCATGTTTGAGCATTTCGGCTGGCGGGCCGTTGCGGCTTGCGCAGTCTCGACAGCATGCGTGACCGCCATTTTTTGGAAGGAACTGAAGACCGTCGAGGTTGAGAGGGGTGAAACGGCACGAATTCCGGCCTGGCTGACGACGGCGCATCTTTTCTTTTTGGGGCTGATCGTGGCTTTCGCCCATCACCCCAATGTGTTTCTTGGCATCTTCGTCTTGTTCCTGGGACTGGTGACGGCCACCCAGGAGTATCAAGACCCGCTCAAGCTTCGCGAGGGGTTGCTCGTTGGCTTTTTTCTCTCCGGCCTCGTGACCCTCGGTTCGTTGCAGGCCTATTGGCTAAAGCCCCTCATTCAAAGCCTCGGTCCGGATGCTCTCTTCTTCGGCGCCGTCGGTTTGACCGCGATCACGGACAACGCGGCGCTGACGTATCTTGGGTCGCTGGTGGAAGGGATTTCGGACGAGTTGAAGTACGCCCTGGTGGCAGGAGCGGTCACTGGCGGCGGGCTGACGGTGATCGCGAACGCACCCAATCCGGCGGGCATCGGGATTCTCAAGGAAGCCAGGGCTTTTGGGGACGAAAGCATCAGCCCGCTCGGTTTATTCCTCGGGGCTCTCCTGCCGACAGCAGTCTCGATAGTTTTCTTTTGGGTGCTCCCTTGAGCGACAATGCCGAAAGTATATGCATCTGGAACAACGCGAAACGCCAAAGACATGGAAGCCGCTCAAACAGGGACGTCCGCGCCCTGAACGACATCAAACCGCTTCGCGCCGCCGGGCCGAGGTGATGGTTACGCATGGCGCGCCACTGGCGCTGAACTTTCGAACCGCTTGAGAAGTAATGAAGCCGCTCGGCGAGTGGCCATCCTCCGGCGAACTCTTTCACTCGAGGCCGACGGCCAAATCGGCGGGTGAGGATCGGCAAATCAGAGAGCGTCCTTTGTTTACGACCAAGCCACGTTCTGTGCCAATCGATAAGGTGTTGGAGATGCCAAACGCGGTTTTGGCAAATCCCGCTTGGTCACAAGCCCCATCCACGATTTCTTATCCGCCGACTTGGGACGGGTTCGTAGCTTGCCGACGGGTAGAAATTCAGGGACATTCCTGATCATGAAAATCGGTTGGATTTACAAGGACGGTGGGGTGATCGAACTCCCATCCCTCACGGCGGTCATCCAACGCGAGGAAGGCTGGTACGTTTCCGCCTGTCCCGAACTGGGCGTCGCCAGCCAGGGCAAGACCCGCAAGGAAGCGCACGCCATGCTGGCCGAGGCGGTGGAGCTTTGGCTGGACGCCGCCAGCGCGAAGGAAATCCGGCGCCGGATCAAGGCGGGCGGGAGCGTTCAACCGCTCGAATTGGCTCATGCCTAAACTCCGGCCACTCGCGGCGGCCGAGGTGGGCCGGCTTTTGCTGGCGCATGGCTTCGTCTTCCTGCATCAGCGAGGAAGCCATCTCATTTACCGGCGGGAGTTGCGGGGCGGTGACAGCGCCACGGTCCCGGTCCCAAATCGGCGCGAGATTCCCGTCGGCACACTCAAGTCCATCATACGTTTGAGCGGGCTGGATGAATCGCTGTTCCGAAAGTGAACAATTTATCCAGGAGGATGCCGCCGCCTTCCGCCGCGCCCTGAACGACACCTACGCCAAAGCCGTCGAAGCCGCCGAAAAAGGGGACGTCTGTGCCCAGAACGCCATCAAAATGCTCCGCGCCGCCAGGCCGAGGTGAAGCAGGTTTCCATTTTCGACGCCGCGTAGGATGGGCGACTTAGCTACCCAGAAATGGTTGCCCGCCGCGCCACAGTCAGCCTCTCAGCTTTTGCACTCCGGAATAGAACTTCGAAAGAATTGATTTTGTTCGACTGCCGTGCCATCTTTCCGTCATGCAATCGCTCGATCCCATTACTGTTGAAGTCGGCAAGCGTGGTGGCCGATCATGCATTCGAAGGTTACCTCCGCAAGAAATCTTCTCCGACTACTCGGAACTGGAGGCCGAGGAAATTGAGGCCCGCGACGCCCTCGTCGCGCCATATATAGACCACCCCGTTCCGGCTGCCACCTGACTCATGCAGTTCCTCTTCGATGTTGCAATTGCCTCCGGCCCTGGAATCGATTGAACTGGTGGAGAAGGATGAGAAGCTAGCCATTAGTAGTGTAAATTTTGTTGGATCGCCCACTATCCGTTATAATCGATGCGGGCTTATTTGCATTGCCCATCATATCAGCCATTTAAATGTTTTAATAAGTAACATGAATAGCCGATCATCCCTCCTGCTCTGCCTCGTTGCTCTATTCTTTCCGTTCACCGCTTCCAGCCAATTCTTTTATATCGACTGGGGAGGCGACAATAGCATACGCAGAATCGAAGCGGATGGCTCCGCCAACAAAATCCTTCTCGATGCCCTATTTCAGGTGAATACGCCCACGGAACTCTCTTCGCCCAATGCGCTCCAGAGCATTTTCTATCAGGAACTAACCTTTCGTGGCTTGCGGCTGCAACGCGCTGATTACGAAGGAAAAACCATCACCACTGTTATCGAACCTGAAGATTTCAATACCATTGAAACGACTAGTTTCGATCGATATTTCGTCGATGGCGTCAACAAACACATTTACTACCTCGTCTTAGGACAACCTGGCTGGGGCCTCGCCCGCTCCGGATTGTCAGGCGAAGGTCTCAAGCTTGTGATGCCCTTCGGCAGTCCAGTTTTTAACAAGGGGGTGTACACTTTTGATGTCGACCTCGCCGAAGGAAAAATTTATGTCCAAGCATCAGGGTCTCTCGTTCGGTCCAACTTGGATGGCAGTTCGCCCGAGACGATCCTCGTCTCCCAATTCGCCACGGGAACTTGCGTCTTCCCAGGCGATGGGAAGATCGTGCTGCCGCCGTCCTTCAATGAACCGGAATTGATGGAGATGAATTCCGATGGAACAGGCCGCCGAGCCATCATTCTGCCCACTGAGAGCTTCAAGGCATCTCACGCCCTTTCCTCCATAACCCGCTTCCTCGATTTGGCATATGACATCGGTTCCCAAAAGTTTTTCGCCTCGGTATACGCGACGCGAGATACTTCTTCCACCTCAGGAGAGCGAGTCATGGCCATCTTGTCATTTGATCGCCAGTTCACGCCAGCTTCGGCTGCTGTCGCGTATATATATCCGGAAGAAAGAAGTAGCCACCGGGTCGAGGGCACTTTCGTCGTCGCCAGCTCGTCGCCCTCCACTCCGACCGATCCTAATGAACCGATTATCTCCCTCTCCCCATTCGTTGCCTTTGGAGTCAGCTTCGACACTGAAGCTGGTGTTCGTTATGTGATTCAATTCAAAGACACTATCTCCGGAGAACTGGGTCCTTGGTCAACACTTCAAACGATCAACGGAACAGGCGAAAGCGTATCCGTCTACGATCCAGAAATCTCCAGAACTCCTCACCGCATATACCGTGCTGTTGCCCAATAGAGCTTGGGCGTGATTTACGCAGAGAAAGCGCTTCGTGCGATCGGCAACCCCATTTTTTTGAGTGGTGATTTCCGCACAGCACGCATCCTCCTGAAATCACTAAATGAAAGAACTCGATTCGATGACGGTGACCAAGGCGGGCCAGAGCACCCTGCCGAAGTGGTGGCGGGAGGCCTCCGGCTTGTCGGGGGGCGGTTTCGTCGAAGTCCGGCCGGTGCACGACGGCCGCAACAGCCTACTGTTGACGCCGAAGCCAGCGCAGCGCCGCGGCGCTTCCGGATGGGAATTCCTCCAGCAATTCGCCCGCTGCCCGTTCCCGATGCTTGCGCCGACCCGTCACACATTGCCGTTCAAATGAGTTTTCTGTTCGACACGCTGGCTTGGCCCGTCGTCTTCCCGCAGCTCTCGACCCTGGAGTAACCCCGTTTCAGAGATTTGATTTCTTTCATCCGTCGGGCCACGCTTCCTTCGTGAAACTGCTCGAACGGATCACGGTCGAACCCGGCAAATGTGGCGGTCGGCCCTGCCTTCGCGGGATGCGCATCCGGGTGAAGGATGTTCTGGACATGCTGGCCGAAGGGGCCACTCCGCAAGAGATCCTCTCCGACTTCCCCGATCTTGAAGCGGAGGATATTCAGGCGTGCCACGCCTATGCCGCGCGGTATATGGACCACCCCGTCCTGGCCGCCACCTGATGCATGCGCTTCCTCGTGGACGCGCAGTTGCCTCCGGCCCTCGCCCAGTGGCTGGGCGAACGTGGCCATGCCGCCCGAGCGGTGCGGGACGCCGGCATGCGTGACTCGGACGACGGCAGCATCCGCCACTTTGCCGCCACGGGCGGCTGGATTTTGATTACGAAGGACGACGACTTTGTCGAACGATCGTTCGATTCCGGCGACGGGCCGCGTATCGTCTGGCTTCGAATCGGCAATTGCACCAACCGCGTGCTCTTCGCCTGGCTGGAGCCTTTGTGGCCTGGCATCATCCGGGAGTTGGCGGGTGGCGAGAGAATTGTCGAAGTGAAACGTCCGAAGACGTTCGACGAGTGAGCCCCCATCCTCGGAACCGGCGCTGCCGGACTGTGATACTCTTGTTGTACCCGCCAAAACAGCCTTGCGTTGAATGGAGTAACCTCCCCGATTCCCGTTTGGCCGGGGGCGGAGTTTCGCGTAGGATGGCGGGGTGAGCGTTCCAGAGATGGTTCTTGAGCTGGGCCGGCGCGCGAAGTTGGCTTCGCGGGCCTTGGCGCAGCTTTCGACCGCGGAGAAGGACGGTTGCCTGCTGGCCATGGCCGATGGGCTGGAGGGGGCGCGCGACGCGATCGAGGCGGCCAATGCGACCGACATGGTAAACGCGGCGGCGTCCGGGTTGAGCGCGGCGATGCAGGATCGGCTGCGGCTGGACAAAAAGCGGATCGGGGCGATGGCGCGCGGGTTGCGGGAGGTGGCGGCGCTGCCGGACCCGGTGGGGCGCGTGCTCGATGACCGCACGCGGCCGAATGGGTTGCGGCTGCAGAAGATTTCGACGCCGATCGGGGTGGTGGTAATTATTTACGAATCGCGCCCGAACGTGACGGCGGATGCGGCGAGCCTGTGTTTCAAGAGTGGGAACGCGACGATTTTGCGCGGGGGGAAGGAGGCGCTGCATTCGAATCAGGCGATCGCGCAGGCGATGATCGAGGCGGGGCGGCGGGCGCTCCCGAATTTTCCGGCGGATGCGATCCAGGTGGTGCCGACGACGGATCGGGAGGCGATCAAGGAGCTGCTCTCGCTTATTCAATATGTCGATCTTTGCATGCCGCGCGGCGGAGAGAGCCTGATCCGGGCGGTGACGGAGTGCTCGAAGGTGCCGGTGATCAAGCATTACAAGGGGGTGTGCCATGTGTATGTGGATGAGCAGGCCGATTTCGCGATGGCGGAGCAAATCGTGCTGAATGCGAAGGTGCAGCGGCCGGCGGTGTGCAACGCGATGGAAACGCTGCTGGTGGATGCGGCGATTGCGGATCGATTTTTGCCGGGAATCGCAACGAAGCTGGTAGAGAGCCGGGTGCAATTGCGCGGGGATGAAGCGACGGCGCGCGCGTTGCGGGGCGTGGCGGAGGTGCGGCCGGCGACGGATGCGGACTATTTCACGGAATATAACGATTACATCCTGAATGTGCGAGTGGTGCCCGGAGTGAAGGCGGCGATCGCGCACATCAACCATTATGGGTCGGCGCATTCGGACAGCATCGTGACGCGGGATGAGGCGCGGGCGCGGCAATTCCTGGCGGAGGTGGATTCGGCGGCGGTGTATTGGAACGCGAGCACGCGGTTCACGGATGGCGGGGAGTTCGGGATGGGCGCGGAGATCGGCATCAGCACCGACAAGATCGGCGCGCGCGGGCCGATGGGACTGGAGGAGCTGACGACTTACAAGTGGCTGGGGTACGGGACGGGACAAATCCGCGCGTGAGCACGACGCCGCAAGCCGCCGCCGAATACGTCCAGAGCCGCATCCCGGCGGAGGGATTGTTCGCGGGGCTGGAATGGCGCATCGCGCCGAAGCCTTTCGTCATCGAGCGCGGGCTGGCGGCGGAATTGGAGAAGCTCGGCCGAGTGCTCCTCCAATTCAATCGCTCGCTGAACCTGCTTTACCGCCGCAGCGTCGAGGGCAAGATGCCCGCCTGGGTGGCCGGGTGGCTGGACCAGGGCAAGCCGCGCGAGATCATCGAGTGGCAACGCTCGACGCAATTCAAGAACGAGCTGCCGCGGGTCATCCGTCCCGATATTCTGCTGACCGAGGATGGGTTCAAGATCACCGAGCTGGACAGCGTTCCCGGCGGCATCGGACTGACAGGCTGGCTGAATCAGACGTACGAAACGCTGCGAGCCGAGGGGCACGAATTTGCGCCGGTGATGGGTGGGGCGCGCGGGCCGGTGGAGGGGTTCGCGTCGATTTTTCCGAAGACGGGCGCGGTGCATCTGGTGGTTTCGAAAGAGAGCGAGACGTACGCGCCGGAGATGGGATGGCTGGCAAAGGAATTGGGGCCTGACCGATTTCAGGTGCGCGACGGGCAATACCGGGATTTTCCGACGGGCGATAATGTCTACCGGTTTTTCGAATTGTTCGATGTGCCGAACGTGCCGAATGCGCGGCTGATTTTCGAGAAGGCGCTGGCGGGCGAACTCTTCGTCACCGCGCCGCCGAAAGCGTTTCTCGAAGAGAAGATGCTCTTCGCGCTGCTCTGGAATGGGAATTTGCGGGAGTTTTGGCGGCGGGAACTCGGCGATGGGTTCTTCCGCACGATGCTGAAGCTCGCGCCGTACTCGTGGATCGTCGATCCGAGTCCGCTGCCGCCGCACGCCGCGATCCCCGAGCTGAACCTGACCGGCTGGGCTGAACTTAAGACCCTCTCGCAGAAGGACCGCGATCTGATCCTGAAAGTCTCCGGATTTTCCGAATCGGCCTGGGGTGCGCGCGGGGTTTACCTGGGCAGCGACCTTCCGGTTTCGGAGTGGAGCGAGGCGGTGGATCGGGCGGTGCGGGATTTCGAGAAATCGCCGTTTGTCCTGCAGCGGTATCACAAGCCGAAGACGGTGGAGATCGACTGGGTGGATCTGCCGTCCGGCACGGTGCTGCGCATGGAGGGGCGGGCGCGGCTCTGTCCGTATTATTTTGTGGAAGGGGCGGGCGATCAGGCGAAGGCCAAACTGGGGGGCGTGCTGGCGACGATTTGCCCCGCCGACAAGAAGATCATCCACGGGATGCGGGACGCGGTGCTGGCACCGGTGAGCGCGGTGTGAGTGGGTGGATGGGGCGAGCGGGAGAGGGGCGACCTACCGAGCCATCTGTTCGAATTGGTCGCAGACTTCGGACGCCTTGAAGCGCATGGCGCTGAAGAGGCGGCGGCCGGCGATTTCGACGGCGCTGGCTTTGGTAAACCAGGCGCCGGGAGCGAGACGCCGGGCGGCGAATTGCAGGGACATTTTTTCGATCTTGCCGGCGACGCCGCCGAAGAAGTTGACCTTCTCGCGGAGGCGGACATCGGCCCGGGCGAGCTGGTAATCTTCGGCATCGACCCAGATGCGCCCTTCGAGGCGGTTCAATAATTTGCCGAAGAACCCCCCGGTGTCGGGTGGATCGGGGAGGGGTTCGAAGTCGAGCAGGAACGCAGTGCGGCCTTCGACCTCCTCACGGCCGGCGAGCGTGAATCGATAACGTTGCACCAGCGAGGCATCGAACTTCATCTGGCGGGCGTTGTCGCCGGCTTCCGACTGCCACTGTTTGTGCTCGGCGCTTTTGGGATCGACCGGTTTGCCATCGACGGCCACGAGCCGGGTGATGGGGCGGTCGCCGGCGGCTTCCACGCGGTATTCGCGCTGCACCTTCCGCTTCACTTTCTCCTCGTCGTTGAAAAAGAGCGTTTCGGTGGCGCGGCGGTAGGAGAAAGCCTGGCGCGCCTGGAGGATTTCCTTGGACTCGGACTTTTCGACGAGCCGCCGGACAATCTCGTCGGCGGAGGGATCGGCCGCAAGACCGGCCCACGCCGCCGATCCGATGAGCAAAAGCAGGCAGAGCCATCGCATGACGGCAGTATACCACAGCCCGGGGCGGTTACGACTTCGAGATGAAGGGCGTGCCGGGCGGAAGCGGGTGGCCGGCCAGGAATTGCGCGGCGGCCAGGCGGCGGCCGCCTTCAAGCTGAAGCGAAGCAACACGGAGAATGCCTTCGCCGCACGCGACGCAGAGGGCCGAGCGATCGTGCGCGAGCACGGTCCCGGGCGGGCCGGAGCCGTCCGGCAAAGGCGAAGCCTCCCAGACTTTGAGGAGCTTGGGGCCGGAGGGAGAAGGCATCCAGGTGAAAGCGCCAGGCCAGGGCGTTAGTCCGCGGATTTGATTCCAGATTTCCGTGGCCGGCCGTTCCCAGCGGATCTGGCCGTCTTCCCTCGCGATTTTGCGCGCGTAGCTGGCCCCTTCGGGTTGAGGTTGAGGGATCAGTTCGCCGGAGATAAATCTGGGAATGCTCTCCACGAGCAGATCGGCTCCGAGCGTGGCCAGGCGGTCGTGCAGCGTCTGGGCGTTATCCTCGGGGAGGATGGGGGTGCGGGCCATGGCCACCATCGGGCCGGTGTCGAGGCCGGCGTCCATCTTCATGATCGTCACGCCGGTTTCGGAATCGCCGCTCACGATGGCCCACTGGATGGGGGCCGCGCCGCGATGCCGGGGCAGGAGAGACGTGTGGACATTCAGGCAGCCGTGCCGGGGGAGGTCGAGGAGGGATTGGGGAAGGATCTGGCCGTAGGCGGCGACGACCATCAGCTCGGGCTGGTAGGAGCGCAATTGCTCGAGAAAGTCCGGCGCCCGCGCCTTGAGCGGCTGGAGAACCGGAAGGCCAAGTTCCAACGCGGCTACCTTCACAGCCGAGGGCTGCAAGTGCAATTGCCGCCCCTTCGGCTTATCCGGCTGGGTGACCACGGCGAGCAGTTCAAACCGTGGGCTGGCGGCAAGCCGGCGCAAACTGGCGACGGCCAGCGGCGCGGTTCCGAAAAAGACGAGGCGGAGCTTCATCCGCGCGATTACCGGAGCAGGAGCCGGTGGGGCGCGGGCCGTGGAGGCGCGGCCGGTTGCACGGCGGGAGCGGAGGTGGTGCGCTTGGCCAGGGAGGAACCGCAGACCGAGCAGGAAAAATCATGCAATTCGCCGGTGGGCAGCACCAACAGGAGCCTCTCCCGCACCGGCCGGGCTTGCCCGCACCGGGGGCAGTACAACTCGCTGGCGGTGAGCGCGCCGAATTGGTTCATGACAAATCGATCTTCGCGATCACATCCAAAATATCCCGGAGGACCAGCATGGGGGACTTGGTGGAGTCGATCGTATGGACGAGTTCCTTGCCGTAATAGTCCAGCACCGGCTTGGTGTCCTTCTCGTAGGTCTCGAGGCGATGGCGAATGATGGAGAGATTGGCATCGTCCAGCCGGTTCTCGCGCAACGCCCGGCGCTGCACCCGCTCCACCAGTTTATTGAAATCCGGGCAGGTCAGATAAATCACTGCGCGGACATCGAGCGAATCTTCGAGAATCTCCGACTGGCGGGGCGTGCGCGGGATGCCGTCCAGCACCAGGGTGTCCTTGTCGGGGTTGAAATGGCCGAGTTGCTGGCTCCCCTGGATCGAAGTTTTCCACAGGCGGATGGTCACCTCGTCGGGCACGAGCTGGCCCCGGCTCGAATACTCGAGAAAGGTGCGGCCCAGTTCGTTGTCGATGCGCAAGTTGCGGAAAACATCGCCGCAGGCGCAGTGGAAGAGATTGGGGATGGTGCCGAGGATTTTGCCCTGGGTTCCTTTGCCGGCTCCGGGCGCGCCAAAGAGCAGTATCGTGCGGTATTTCATGGGCAGCCCCGGCGTTTACTTGGCGTCTTTGTGGCGGACGGATACCTCGACGATCTCCCCGTAACTCACGCTGACTTCCGTATTGCCCCGCTGAAGTTGCAGGTGCATTTCGTTCGAAGAGATGCGGCTGATGCGGCGCGCGACATATTCGGCTTTGGCCGCCTTCACGACCAGCACCATGTCTTTTTCCGCGTCGGAGGGCACCATCCGGAAAAAGCCGGTGAACTTGGTCTCGAAAAAGCGGCGGTCGAACGTGGTGTTCGAACGGGTGTAGACCTGGGCGTAGGCGGCGGAACCACCGGCCTGAGCCGGAGCGGCATGCCCCGCCACGCTGAGACCGCCCGCCGAACCTTTGGGAGCAGCCGCTGGAGCAGCGGCAGCCTCCTGGGGCGCCGTCTCAGGAGTGGCGTCCGGCGGGGGCGCGCCCGGCGCCGGCAACGCCGCGAACAAGGCCGGGCCGATAAAGGGAAAGAGCGCGGAAACGGCGGCGACCAATCCCGGCTGCCGGCCCCGAAAACGGGCGACCTCGACCGCGATGAAGAGGTTCGCGATATAAAGAATGCCGGCGATGACCATCCCGATCGGCGTGCCGAAGGCCGCCAGGATGCTGGGCTTGCCGCTGGCGAGCGTGACGCGCGGCGGATCGCGCACGATAATCTCCTTTTTGGCGGGCCGGTCCCGGCGGCGTTCCTCGATCGGGACGTCGATGTAAGGTTCGGCAAACGGCCTGGCTTGCGGGTTTTCCTTGAGCTCGATCAGGGTTTCCTGGCTGATGCGGCCCCATGGGACGGTCGGGGAGAACCCACCGACCGCCAAGCGGACGACCAGGCCGTCGTCGCTAAAATGCGAGGCCTCGCCCTTGAGGATATCGCCGTTCGTCAGCTTGAACTCACCGCCCGCTGCGACCAGAACCATCCACCAGAGACACCCCAACGCTGCTGTTAACCTGCGCATGACTCGTTACGTTTAACAGACCGAACACCCCAGCAAAAGCAGAATTCTGACCAATTCGGCGCTCGCCCGCAAGTTTTTGAAAACAATGAAGGCCGCGGCGGGAGGAGACCCGATGAGCAGGGAAACTCGTCGGACTGGGATCTATTCCCCACGTTTGAATGAGCGGTCGAGGGGGACACCGGCCGGCGCCGCGCGTTGAACCGGCCTGCGCCTGCGCCCTGCCGCCGCTTTTGGCGCGATTTCCGCGATTTGCGTTGCGAACGAATTGCGGGCATGCTGGCCTTGAAAATCTGAACGGAGAAACCCGATGCGCAAGGAGCCACGGCGGATGAAACGTGTATTGACCAATTTGCTTTTTCTGGGCGTGGGCGGATTGCTGGCCGCCGGGGTCGTGGTGTGGGGTCCAAGCTACGCGAAGGAGGATAAGCCCGCCCCCAAGATCACCGTGGATGCGACGCCGTTGCAGCGGGAAGGGTCTTTCCAGGCGAGCTTTGCGCCGATCATCAAGCAGGCCGCGCCGAGCGTCGTCAATATCTTCACCACCAAGACGGTGCGCGAGTCCGGCCGTTCGCCCCATCCGTTCCTCGACCCGCTCTTCCGCGAGTTTTTCGGCGACCAGGGCCAGCCGCGCTCCCGCCCGCGCAATTTCAAGGAGCAAAGTCTTGGTTCGGGCGTGATCGTTTCTTCCGACGGCTACATTCTCACCAGCAGCCATGTCGTGGATGGGGCGGACGAGGTTCGAATCGTGACTTCCGGCCGCAAGGAGTTTACCGCGAAAGTCGTGGGGGCCGACAGCCCGACCGACACGGCGGTCCTAAAGGTAGACGCCACCGATCTGCCGGCCATCACGCTCGGCGATAGCGACCGGCTGGAAGTGGGCGATGTGGTGCTCGCCATTGGCAATCCCTTCGGGATCGGCCAGACCGTGACGATGGGCATCGTGAGCGCCACCGGCCGGGGGGATCTCGGGATTATCGACTACGAGGATTTCATCCAGACCGATGCTTCGATCAATCCGGGCAATTCGGGCGGAGCGCTCGTCGATGCGCGCGGGCGCCTGATCGGCATCAATACCGCGATCCTGAGCCGGACCGGCGGCAACATGGGGGTCGGCTTTGCCATTCCGGTCAATCTGACCCGGGGCATTATGGATCGACTGGTCAGCGCCGGACGCGTGGCGCGAGGATTTCTGGGCGTGGGGTTGCAATCGTTGACCCCCGAGCTGGCCGAGCGCTTCGATCTGAAAGATCAATCCGGCGCGCTCGTCACCGCCGTCCAGCAGGGCACCCCGGCGGAAAAGGCGGGCTTCGAGGCTGGCGATGTCATCACCGAGTTTAACGGCCGCAAGGTCGAGGATTCGCGCCAGCTCCGATTGATGGTTTCGCAGACCGCGCCCAAGACCGACGTTCAATTTCAGGTTCTGCGCGACGGCAAGGAAAAGAAATTCGAGGTCACTCTGGCCGAACTGCCGCCCGATCTGGCGCTCGGCACGGGCGGCCGCTTCGGCGAGCCGGAAGAAAAGCACAATCCGACGCTCGATGGCGTCGAAGTCGCCGATCTGGATGGCGACACGCGCCGGGAACATAATATTCCGAACCACATCCGGGGCGCATTGATCACCCGCGTGGCGGAGGATTCCGCGGCCAGCGGGCATTTGCGGGCGGGGGATGTCATTTTGGAATTCGAGAAGAAAGCAGTCCGCGGCGCGGAGGATGCCATTGGCATGAGCGAGCGTTTCGAGGGCAACCGCGTGTTTCTCCGCATCTGGCGGCGCGGCGCGGCGCAGTATCTGTTCGTCCCCGTGGATCGCGAAAAGGAGAATGCCGCGCCGGATGAGGACTCGAAATAGCACGGTGTTGCCCATAAAATTTTATGAACAGCGAAGCGTCCACCGAAACCACTGAAGCCGCGCCCGTTGGCGAGACGGCCGGCAAGCTCCAAACCCGCCTGGCGCTCATCGAACGCCAGATTGCCGACAGCGGCCAAACCGTCGCGCGCGAAACCGATGCCTGGGTGCGCGAGAATCCCTGGGCGGCCGCCGGCTTTGGTTTGGGAGCCGGGCTCCTGCTGGGCCTCTTGATCGGCCGGCGTTGAGATGGAGAGCGACCTCAACCAGGAACCGCCGCCCGGCCTGTTCGCCGGTGTCCGCATCTGGCTGGCCTCGTGGGCCGATCTGGTCCGGGTCCGGGCCGAGATTTTCGGCTTGGACCTTGAGGAGCAGGTCGACTGGATTCTGAAGCGCCTCATTGCCGCACTGGCTGCGCTCCTGGCCCTCGGCGCGGGTCTTTTCCTCCTGACGATCTTCTGCATCATGCTATTCCCCGAGACGCAACGCGCAGTTGCCACCGGGGGGTTCGCGCTGCTATATTTGGGAGGAGGAGTTGCGTTGGTGTACCGCTTGAAGAAAACCGAATCGAATCGGCCCAAGCCTTTCGCCACGACTATGTCCGAATTGCGAAAGGATCGCGCCATGGTGCAACCCCAAAAGCCATGAAATCCCCGCTCGAACGCGAGTTGGAGCGCCGCGAACTTGTCGCCGAAAGCGCGGCGATCCGCGCGGAACTGGCGGCCGCTTGGGACAAATGGGGATCCAGAGTGGATTCCGTCCGCCGCTTTGCCGCCCCCCTCCGCAACTCGTTGGTTTCCGGGGCGGTCGGAGCCGGGGCGCGGGCCTTGCCGTGGGGACGGATTCTTCAAATCGGCGGCGCGGCGTGGGGCGCCTGGCGCCTGGCCCGCGATCTCAAGAAATTCTTCCGATGACCGCCACCTACGATCGTTCGAAGCGCAAGCCCGCCGCCGATCTCGAAGGCGATGGCAAGAGCCGCGTGCTGCTCGTCGACGACCATCCGATCGTCCGCCAGGGCGTCGCGGCCATGCTCAATCAGCAGCCCGACCTGTCGGTTTGCGGCACGGCCGAGGATCCGCACGAGGCGATCGAGACGGTCGCCCGGCTCAAGCCCGATCTGGTCATCGTCGACTTGAGCCTCAAGAAGGGCAACGGGATCGATCTTCTCAAGGATTTGAAGGTGCGCTACCCGAAGCTGCTCACCCTGGTGCTCTCGATGCACGACGAATCGCTCTACGCGCTGCGCGTGCTCCGGGCCGGAGCTTCCGGCTACATCATGAAGCAGGCCGCCACGGACAATGTCCTCGTCGCCATTCGCCGCGTGCTGGCCGGCGAGGTCTATCTTTCGGATGCGATGGGCCGCCGGATGATGGAGCAAATGGCCGGCCGGCCGGCCAAGCGGAGCGGTTCCCCGATCGAGGATTTGAGCGACCGGGAATTGCAGGTCTTTAACATGATCGGGCAAGGCCGGGGCACCCGCCAGATCGCGGAGGAACTCCACCTCAGCGTCAAAACGATCGAATCCCACCGCGCCCGGATCAAGGACAAGCTGAACTTGCAGACCGGCGCGCAACTGGTCCAGCACGCGATTCAGTGGCGCCAGACCTGAGTCGATTCTCCGCAACGTCCTTTCCGCTTTTTTCCTGGCCCGTCTTCCTCCCCCTCATCTCGAATGTAAGAGATGTCCGGAATTTTCGGACAGGCTCTTCAAGTCGGTGGCATTGATGGGAATGAGCACGGATTAACACGATTTGGCACGCTTGTCAGAGGAGGGGGCAAATTCCCCTCGGGGGAGGTTGCCCCTGCCCCCTTCCTCCAAAACGATTAGACACTCCCCCTGAGTGAGGGGGGGGAGGTCAAAATCTCCAGACCCCCTCCCTCGGAGGCCAGCCCCCATCCGCCGACATCCTTCCCAGCCGGGGCGTGGGCGGGTAAGATCGAGAAAATGATGGATTGGGGCCGGGTGGGCCGGTATTTCGGGGAGGAGCGGGGGCGGGTGAGCGGGGCGCTGGCGCTGCTGGTCCTCGGCGCGCTGGCGAATGCCGCGAAGCCGTGGCCCATCGCGCTCGCGCTGGACGCGGGGGGAGGAACCGGGACGCCGCCGGCCTGGTTGCAGCGGTGGGGCGAAGGACTGGGGAGCGGGTGGTTGATTCCGCTGGCGGGGGTCGCGGTGTTTGCGCTGCATGCGTTGCAGGGCGCTTTCGCGGGGGGGCAGAATTTGCTTTCGATCCGGGCCGGGCTGAACGCGCTGGCTCGGCTGCGGGGGGAGCTTTTCGCGCGCTTGCAGCGGCTGCCGCTGGGATTTTACCAGCGCCATCCGCAGGGGGATTTGATTTACCGGGCGACGTGGGACGTGTACGCGATCCAGACGCTGCTGCAGCAAGGGGTGTTCAAGCTGGTGGGGGCGCTGGGGACGCTGGCGGTGATGCTGGTGGTGATGGGGCGGCTGAACATGACCTTGATGGGATTGACCCTGGCGATGCTGCCGCCGGTGGCGGTGGCGATGGCGTTGTTCGGGCGGGCGATGAACCGGCGCAGCGTGGCGGCGCATCAGGCCGACTCCCGAGTGACGGGGCTGGTCCATCAGAATATCGGGAGTTTGCCGCTGATACAGAGCTACACGCTGGAGGGGACGGAACAGGCGCGGTTCGAAGGTGCGGCAAGCACGGCCTGCGCGCGGCGGTACGAGCAGCATGCGCTGGAGGTCTTTTACTGGCTGGCGATCGCACTGTTGTTCGGCGTGGCGACGGCGTTATTGACGTGGTTCGGCGCGGGGGAGATGCAGGCCGGGCGGTTGAGCGTGGGAGAGTTCGTGATTTTTCTGTCGTACCTGGGGCAGTTGTACGATCCGCTGAACCAGCTTTCGAATGTGGGGGCAACGGTCTCGGACGCGAAGGCGGGGATGGGGCGGGTGTTCGAATTGCTGGATGCGAAGGAGGAGCTGGCCCAGCCGTCCCAGCCAGTGCCGCTGCGGCGCGACGGAAAAGCCCCCGCAGGGGAAGGCACCGTGGTTCGAGGCAGCCTGGCGTTTGAAGGCGTGACGTTCGGGTACGTGCCGAACCAGGCGGTGCTGCGCGGGATCGATCTCACGATCCGCGCCGGGGAAGTGATCGGCCTGGTGGGGCCGAGCGGTTCGGGCAAGTCGACTTTGCTGAATCTCGTGCCGCGGTTTTATGACCCGCAGGCGGGGCGGGTGCGGATCGATGGCCTTGATCTTCGGGAAGTGGATGTTTATCAACTGCGCGCAAACGTGGCCTTTGTGTTCCAGGAATCGCTGCTGCTGCCGGCAACGGTGGCGGAGAATATCGCCGCAGGAAGGCTGGGTGCGAGCCGGGCTGAGGTGGAAGAAGCGGCGCGGCGGGCGGGCGCGGATGATTTTATCCGGCGGCTGCCCCAGGGCTACGAGACGGGGGTAGGAGAAGGAGCGGCCCGATTGAGCGTGGGGGAAAAGCAACGGCTGAGCATGGCGCGGGCTTTCTTGAAGGACGCGCCGATTCTGCTGCTGGACGAACCGACAAGCGCGCTGGACGCGGCGACGGAACGATCGGTGGTGGCAAGCCTGGCGGAATTGTTCGCGGGCCGCACGGTGCTGATGGCAGCGCACCGGCTTTCCACGTTGCAGAAAGTGGATCGGATCGTGGTGTTGCAGGACGGGCAGATCACGGAAGAAGGTCCGCCGGAGGAGTTGTTGCGCGGCCACGGTTACTTCGCGACGGCTCATCGGGCTTCATTGGGCGCTACCGCATGAAGCTGGTGCTCTTTGCCTACACGCCGCCGCCGCATCACGGGCAGAGCTACATGGTGAAGCTGATGCTGGAGGGGTTCGGCGGCGACGCGAGACGCCGCGCGCCGGGCATGCCGTCGCGGCACGGGATCGAGTGCTACCATGTGAATGCGAATTTCGCGAGCGGGCCGGAGGATATGGGGAGGTTCCGGCCCGGCAAGTTGTGGCGGGTGGCGCGGTATGCGGCGGAGGCGATTTATTGCCGGTTCCGGCATGGAGCCAAGGCGTTCTATTACGCACCCGCGGATCAACTCCGGGGCACCGTGATGCGGGATTGGCTGGTGCTCGGATTATGCCGGCCGTTTTTCCCGGTGGTGATTTTGCACTGGCACGCGGCGGGACTAGGCGCATGGCTGGACCGGCAGCCGAAATGGTTTCGAGCGATCTCCCGATTCGTGCTGACGCCGCACACACTGAGCATCACGACTTCGGAAGAGAATCTGCCGGACGCGCGGACCTTCGGCCCGGCGCGGGCGGTGGCGGTGCCGAACGGGATTCCCGATCCGTGCCCGGACTTCGCGGCGCGGGTGCTGGCTAGGCGGAAGGTTCGGCTCGAGGCGCGGCGGGCGGCGCTGAAACCGGGAGGCGCACCGGCCGTGTTGCGCATCTTATTTCTGGCGCTGGGGATGAAAGAGAAAGGGTTGCACGACGCGGTCCGGGGGGCGCATCTGGCGGCCGAACGGTGGCGGCGGGAAGGGGTGCCCCTCGCGGTGCGGCTGGACGTGGCCGGTCATTTCTTTACGGCGAAGGACGAGCAGGAATTTCATGACCTGGTGCGGGAACTGGGCGCGCAGGCATGGGTGACGCACCTGGGCTTCGTGAAGGGACCGGCCAAGGAACAAGCCTTCGCCGATGCGGATATCTTTTGCTTCCCGAGCTATTTCAATGGCGAGAGTTTCGGGTTAGTCGTGGCGGAGGCCCTCGCCTTCGGATTGCCGGTGGTGACGACCCGGTGGCGGGCCTTGCCGGAGTTTTTCGCGCCGGGTTATCCGGGGATCGTGGATATCAAGGCTCCGGAGCAGGTGGCCGAAGCGATTCGGGCGACGGCTTTCCTGGAAAATTTCACAGAGCTGCGAGAGCGCTTCCTGGCACATTACTTATTGGATCGGCACCTGGATGCGCTGGCGGCGGCATTGAAACTGGCCGATCCGGTCAGCGCCAAAACCGGGTGAGGGTCTCGACTACGGCCACGCCGATCGGCGTGCCGATAACATAGCCCCAGATGCCCGCCAGGAGCCCCGGCAGGACCAGCCGCGACCAGCCGGAACTGATCGCCATCGCCGCCGCGCTGGGCGCACCCCCGAGATTCGCATTCACGGCCAGCAGCGTTTCTTCGAGATTCAAGCGGAACAACCGGCCCACCCCCAGCGTGAAACATAGATTGATCACGGCGATGATTCCGCAGAAGACAAAATAGAGCGGAGCCTGTTTGATGACGCCGACCAGATCGGCGGGCAGCCCGAGCGTGAAGAGGAATATCGCCAGCAGGTAAGCGCCGAGTTCTTCCGGGCCGTTGATCCGGGAGAGCGGCCGCGCGAAAAGGGTGGCGAAGACAAGGCTCGTCCCGGTGAGGAGAACAAAGCGGTTCGTGCAGAGCGTTTGCAGCATCTGCCAGCCCGCGCTGGCGCCAGTCATATCGCCGAACGCCGCGGTGCTGACGCGGCCAAGCGCCGCGGCCAGCGCGACGACGACAAAGGCGAACGCAAACGATTTGGCCACGTCGAGCAATCCAATCCCTTTGCGCTGCCAGTGTTGGGCCGCCAGATTAGCCGCCGCCTCGCGGTCCACATCGACCGAGTGCGGATGGGGATAGCGCGCCCGAAACCAGCGGCTGCCCGCGATGGCGAGCAAAAGGACGAACATGCCGGCCATGACGAAATTGTCCGCGACGATGAGGGGGTTGGCCACGCTCTCCGGGACCTGGTAGCTCGTGCGGAGCGCCATGAAGTTGACTCCGCCCCCGATATAGCTGGCGGCCATCATGCCGGACGCATGCTCGAGATCCGGCGAGGGAATCCGGCCCCGGAGCAGGCCGACCGCCGCCGTGACGCCGAGCAAAGTGCCGATGCTGCTGATGTGAAAAACCAAAACCATGCGGCCGCCGGTGGCGAGGATTTCCCGGAGATTCGCGCGAAAGAGCAGGAGCGGAATCGCCATCGGCACGAGCCAGTCGCTGACGAAATCATAAGCTGGCGCGGAAGACGGCATGATTCGCAGGTTCGAGAGCAGCATGGCCAAGCCGAGCGCGAGCAAGGGACCGCTCAGTTTGGCGGCCCAGCGGTACCGTTGCTCGAGCCAGATGGCAAAGGCCGTCCCGGCGGCGATCAGCGCCCAAAGGCTCGCGTGGTCGGTGGGGGCCAGCAGGGAGTTCATCGGTGGCGCGGGAAGGGCATGCTGGCGAACTCCATCCCGTGGACGCGGCCCCGGGCATCGCTCAGAAAGACGACTTGTTCGTCGATATACATCCCCGGCGGAAGGCCGAAGACATGCCGATTAATGGGTGTGAGCCGGTAATCGACCATGTTTTCCGTCATGGCGTAGAGATGGCCATGCCGTTCGCTGACAATGATGGGGATGAAACTCGGGCCGTATGAACCGAGAAACTTTCGCCAGGCTGCCGGAAGCGGCGCGGGGTTGCGAACGCGTTCGAACTTTTGGCCGCCCAGCGTGAAGCCGGAGATCGCTCCATCTTCGGCGCGAATGAACGTGGTGCGGGCGGCGTCCTCGATCCGGCTGTGCGCGGCAAATTGCAGTTCCGCCAGCGGAGTGAACCGGGTGGGCTGCCCGGAAATGTCGCCGATCAATCGGCCGTCCTTGACTTCGACGCGAGCCCAGTAGCTCTGAGATTCGAAGTCGCCCGCGAAAGGCGCGAGATCGGCGGGAACGAACGGTTCAGGCGCAGCGGGCGGATTCTCGCCGAGTTTGGCTTGAACGAGCAGGAAGAGCGCTTCCTGGCTGATGCGGCGCACCCGCCCGTTGGCGATGTCTTCATTTATGAGCACGATGGCCGCCAGCTTCGCCTCTGGCAGCACCACGAAGGAAGTGCTGTGGCCGTACACGGCGCCGCTGTGGCTGACCGTCCGATGCGCGCGAAAATTGCCGATCATGAAGCCGAGGCCGAATCCACTCTTATCCGTGGTAAACTGCGGCTTCCACATTTCGTCGAGTGTCGCCGGGCTCACCAACGGCGCGCCTCCCGCCAGCAGGGCGGAAGCGAAGCGCGCCAGATCCTCGGCGCTGGCGAACAGATTTCCAGCGGGGATCGTCCCCAAATCGAAAACAGGAGTCGCCAGGTGCCGCCAGCCGCCGCGACCGTCGGCGAGTCGTAAATGGGAAGGAACCAGCCGTCCGGGAGGCAGATTCTTTAGCCGCCACGCTGCGTGCGTGGCGCCGAGCGGATCGAGAATATGGGCGCGCTGGTAGGCTTCGAAGTCCTGCCCCGTCACGCGCTCGACCATCGCGCCGGCCAGGCTGGGGCCGATGTTCGAATAGCGCATCTTGGCCCCCGGCACCGTGACGAGCACACATTCGCGGAGCGAGTCCACGGTAGCCGCGAGGGTCGGCTCCGAGCCGTCCAGATATCCGCCGACGGGCGTTTCGCGGGGCAGACCGCTCCGATGGCAGAGAAGCTGCCGCAAGGTAACCGCGGGCGCGCCTGGGAATGGATTCTCGGGCAGCACTTCCCTGGGCAGCGGGGCGTCCAGGTCCAAGCGCCCTTTCTCGACCTGCTGCATGACGGCGATGGCATTGAAGAGCTTCGAGATGCTGCCGACGCGGAAGGCCGAATCGCGCCGGGCCTCGCCAAAGCCGGCCGAGTAAACGATCGTTGGGCCGTCCACCAAAGCGACCGCGATGCCCTTGAGGCCCCACTCGCGCATTTCCTCGCGAATCACCGGCTCGAGCCGGGCGCCAAGTTGGGAATAGTCGGCGGCGGCCCAGACGACCGTTTGAACAGCCAACCAGCAAAGGAAGCGAAACATCGTTCTCATAGGATCTCGCGGAGCGCCGCCAGCAGTCGATCGATTTGCTCTTCAGTATGGTTCGCGAAGACCGCGATGCGCAACAGCCCCTGAGGCGCGCCACCGCTGTAATTGGCGAGGTAGGGCACCACGATGCCGCGGCGTTTCAACTCCTGCTCGACGGAGGACATCTGATCGCCCGAGCCGATGGAAACCCCGACGTGGGCGGCGGCTCCCTGCGGCACGGGCAAGCCCAATTCTCTTAGCCCCGCGCGCAAACGCAATACATTCCCGCGCAGCTTCGCCCGCAAGTCCGGGCGGTTCATGGCGATTTCGAGCGCCTTGGCGCTAGCTCCGGCCACCGGCGAAGCAGGCGCGCTCGCGCCGTCGTAATAATGGGATGCCGTGCGGACGCGGCGGAGAAAATCCCTGGAGCCGGGAATAATCCCTCCGAAGCCACCCAGCGCCTTGGCCAGCGTGCCGCCGATGCAAAGCTCCACGCGTTGCTCGGACGTGTTTTGACGGTTGGCGCGCTCCCAAAGGCCCAACTCATCTAATAATCCCCGGCCGTTCGGCCCCAGCACGCCCACGCCGTGCGCATCGTCCAGCAACAATGTGGCGTGACGCACCCCGGGCAGGTTCTCCAGGACGGCGAGGTAGGTGGCCACGGGCCCGAGCCGGCCGGTGGCAGGGCCTACGGCATCGGCCATCACCCCCACGCGTTCGAACCCGCGGCAGGCGCGCCGCAAATCTTCCGCGTCGCCGGAGAGGAATGTCTTCACCGGAAGGTTGGCCAGCCGGGCGGCCTCCTGAACCGAAAAGTGCGCGGTCGTTTCGAGGCAAATGGCATCGACGAACGGAGCGAGCGCGGCCACCAGGATATGATTGGCCACGTAGCCGCTGGCAAAATAGAACGCGTCTTCCGTGCCGAAGTACTCCGCGGCCCGGCGTTCGACCTCCAGCACCGGCGGCGTCGAACCGAAGCGAGCGCGGGTGGTCGCCGAATGCACGCCATACTGCCGCAGGGCCGCGCACCCCGCTTCGATCACCTCGAGGTGGCCGGCCAGGCCGAGATAGCTGGTCCCCGCGAAGTAGAGGTAGCGAACGCCATCCAGCACCGTCTCCGGTCCCGGGGCGCTCTCCATGATCGAAGAGGCAGGCAGAGGAACGCTCATGGGGGAAACGCCCGTTGGTGAGTCTCGTCGAGACGGTCCAGCCGCATCTTCGGCTTCCGTCCATTTTGTTTCGTTAGCGGCTCCATGCGCCGGTCGGACATTACGGAACGGATCAAGCGCGGGCCATCCTGGAATTTGCTTCCGCCGCCCGCCGTTGAAGAAGGTTGTGGCTGCGCATCCAAATCGCGACACCCGCCGTAGAGAGAGTGTGTGGGGCCGTGAGCGCTGGCCAAGAAGTGAAGGCCAGGCTCGAACGATGCCCGCAGCTAATCGAACTAAGTTGGAGACATAGCATGAATCGCAAGAACCTTATCCTGAAAGCGCTCCTCGCCGGAGCCATCCCCGCGCTGAGCCCCTCGTCGTTCTCGGCCGGGCTGGAGTATTACGCCCTGGAACAAAGCGGCGATCATCTGTTAAGCTTCGCACCGGATGGGTCGCTGCAAAACAGCGTTTCGATCACCGGCCTCGCGGCGGGAGATTCCCTGGTCGATATCGACTTTTTCACGTCGGGCGACAAACAGCTCTACGGCCTCGGCAAAGGCGGCACGCCCTACACGCTGAACCGCACCACCGGCGTGGCTTCCGTGAACGTCGCCTCCGCGGCGGTGGGCAATCCGACCGTCATCGACTTTAACCCTGCCGCGGACCGGCTGCGCATCTTTTCCGGCGACAGCAATTACCGCCTCACCCCCACCACGGGCGTGGTGAGCAGCGATGGCAGCCTGGCCTACGCCGCCGGCGACGCGAACGAAGGCGAGAATCCCTTCCTCACCGGAGCCGCCTACATCAATAACTTCGACGCTCCTCCCGGCACGGCGCTCTACAGCATCGATTCCGATCTTAACACCCTCGTGCTCCATAGCGGCGCGCCGCAGTTCTCGACCCTGAACACGTTGGCCGGACTCTCGCTGGGCGGTTCGCCGTACGATATCTCCGGACATGTCGGATTCGACATCCTCAGCGTCATGCCGGGCCAGAATCGCGCGTTCCTCTCGGATAATCGCGATGTGTATCAGCTCAATCTCGCCTCGGGTGCCATGACGGCGCTCACTACCTTTCAGACCGGCGAGGAAATCCGTTCCATCGCCGTGGTCAATACGCCCGACGCCGGCGGCATGCTCCCCATGCTCTCGGTGGCCGTGGCCGGCCTGCTCTGCACGCACGCGCGGGTTCGCCAGCGCGACTAATCGACCGCTCGGCCGACTTGTCCCGGCCGAACGGCGGGTGCCCTCCACCCAACCATGACGGCGCGATCCGCGAACCGGTCGCGCCGTTCGGTTTGTCCGAATCGAAGGGTTCTGGACGAACCGGCCGGCGGCTGGTAGGAAGAGCCGGATGCAATCTCGGCGTTCCTGGCTGGCGGATTGTTCCCGGCTCAGCCTGGCTTGGCTCGCCGGACCGGCCTTCGCGCGATCGGCCGGAGCGGCCGAAGTCCGCCTTATTCCAGGAGCTTTTCGTTCCGGCAAATTGCTGTCGGAAGTCGAGTTCGACGGCCAGGCCATTACTTGCCTCGTGGATACCGGGTCGGCCATTTCCATCCTCTCCGAAGCGGGGCCTTGGAACGAGTATCCTTCGATTGGAAAAATACGCTTTACCAGTGCTTCAGGCGGAATCAGGGAGGCCGATAAAATCCGAATTGCTGAAGTCCGCACGGGCCGGACCGTCTGGCGAAACGTGGAATTGGGCCGCCTCAACCGCACGCCAGGTGTGCAGAACACGCTCGGCATCGATGTGCTGGCGCGCGCGCCATTCTCCCTGCATTTTCAACAGCGCGTGGCCCTCGAGTTGGAAGCAGCCATGCCGGCCGAAGTCAGCCAGCGGCTCGAGGTCTCCTCGCACGGCGTGTTTACCGTTGCGGCGGTCTTCGGCCAGGAACCAGTGCGCGCGTTGTTCGACACCGGTTCGAGTCTTTCCGCGATCGACACCGAATTCGCCGCCCGGCACCCCGGCGATTTTCCCGAAAGCCGCCACGTCCTGGCCGGCACGGACGGCGTCGGCGAGGCGGTGACCGTTCGGATGCACCGCGCCCGGCGCGTGCGGGTCGGCTCGCGCCAGATCCGAAATCTGCCCGTGGTGGCCACCAGCCTGAAGACCTTGCGGGAAGGCGTTCATCCGGATGTGCAGGCTGTCATCGGGTTGAATTTGATGCGAAAGGCAGATTGGTTTTTCGATCTGCCCAACCGGCGTTGGGGGATGAAATCCTAAGGAACCATTGCTGAATTCTCAAACGACATGCCCCACCGGACAACGATGATGTGGGATCCCAAGCTTTACCTGACATTTGGGGCGGAGCGGACGCGGCCGGCCATGGATCTCGCCGCGCGCATCGAGGCGGAAGATCCTGCGCGAATCATCGACCTCGGCTGTGGCCCCGGGAACAGCACGGCGATTTTGCGCGCGCGCTGGCCGCAAGCCCAAATCACCGGGCTGGATAACGATCCGGCCATGCTGTCCACGGCGCGCGGCGCCGATCCGTCCGTAGACTGGCAGCTCGGGGACGCCGGTCACTGGACCGCGGAACCCGTCTTCGACGTGGTCTTCTCGAACGCGGCGCTGCACTGGCTCCCGGATCACGCCGCCGTGCTCGCACGCTGGTTCGGCGCGCTCGCCCCAGGCGGCGCCCTCGCGGTGCAACTGCCCTCGCATCGGCATTCCCTGTTGCATCAAGCCATCTACGAACTGGCCGGGGAACCAGCCTGGCGCGGCCGGATGCAACAAGCTCGCGAGGCGCTAACTTCGCACTTCGCGGACTTCTACTACGACGTGCTCTGCAGGCTGACGCCTAAAATCGATCTCTGGGAGACGGCGTATGGGCACATCATGGAAAGCCCGGAAGCCATCCTGGCGTGGGTCCGGAGCACCGGCTTGCGGCCCTTCCTGCAGGCTTTTCCCGATGAAGGTGAACGGACCCGCTTCGAATCGGCGCTGTTGGAGCGCATCGCTGCGGCGTATCCGCGGCGGCGGGACGGGCGCATTCTCTTTCCGTTTCACCGCCTTTTCTTCATCGCCGGCCGGACATGAAGCGAGTCGAGGCTCACGTCTGCGAACCAGGCAGTTGCTTTCGGTAGGCGCGCTCGACACGGGCGATGCGGAGAATGAAGTCAGAATACCAGACCCGGCGGCCGGCCTCCTGGGCCGTTTGGTGTTCGGCGTGGGCTTTCCAGGCGGCGATGGCTTCCTCGCTGGTCCAATAGGACACGGTGATGCCGAAGCCCTCGGAATTGCGGGCGGTTTCAATGCCGAGAAAGCCGGGTTGGGTGTGGGCCAGCTCGACCATCCGCTCCGCCATGCGGACGTAACCGCGGTCTTCGGGAGTGCGGCAAGCGGTGAAGATAACCGCGTAGTATGGCGGCTCGGGCGTCTGGGCGAAGGTTGGAGCAGTCATCGCCGAGAAGGGTACCGAGGGATCGGGCGAGGATCAAACGCAAGATGGTGGGCGGAGGGAATGGCGGGACGGGCGAGCCGTTTGTCTCACCCAACTGGCGTATCGGCGAACCCTCCGGGGCCAGAAGACTACTTTTTCTGGGCGCGGCGTTTGGCCTCGAGGAGCCGGCTGGTGGTATTGGTGGAAGCGGCGGCTGGAGAGGCGGTCCCGGCAGGCTGGGCTTGAGTGGAAGCCTTGGGGCTGGCGGAAGGTTTGGCCGTGGCGGACTGGGCGGCGATCTCAGCCTCGGTGATTTCCTGAGTCGGCTGGAAAAGTTCGGGTGGAGGTTCGGCCGCCGGGGCGATATTGCGGGCGCGGACTTGCTCCTTTCGGGCCAGGAGAGCATTCAAGGCTTCGTCGGCCTGGGCCGGACGCTGGACGGGCTGCCAGAAGAGGAGGCGGCGGCGGAGCCAGGCGAAGGCCTGAGCCCATTCGGCGTGATCGATTTGGATGCGGCGAATTCCGACATCAAGGGGGAAGAGAAGAATGGCGAGGCGCAGCATCCATTCCCACAGGTCGCGCGGCTGGAAGGTTCGCTTGCGGTCGAAATCGTACGGGTTGAGCCCAGGATTGCGGATATCGAGCATGCGCCCGCCGCTGGTTTCGTGGAGGCGGCGAAGCAGATTGAGGTTGGGTTCGGCGGCCGCGAATTCCGGGGAATAGTTCACGCTGGCTCCGAGAACTTGCGAGGCCTGGAGAGTTCCGTCCTTTTTCTCGAGCAAATTGATGAGGTAGGCTCCGACTTCCTTGGTGGGGAATTTTCCTTCGTAATGGCCAGGGCCGGTCTGGTGCAGGGGGATCGTGACTCGTTCGCCCTTCGGGCTGACGACGATCGTTTCGAGATTGAGAAAGTTGCGGAAGTTGCCATTGCCATCGACGGCTTCAACGCTGACGGTGCCTTCGCCGCGATCTACGCTGATCTCGGTGTTGAAGTCGGCATTCTCGACCTTGCGCAGGGCCCACTGGGCGACCTGCGACCAAAACTGGCGATACTTGGGCCACTCAAGCCAGTTCTGAGCCCATTTCGCTTTGGCATCGCTGGTGAAGGCGACGGCGCGGCCGAGACCGTACTGCCAGTGGGCGAGCACGGGATCGCCCTTTTCCGAGAGCAGGGCGAGTTCGGCGCGGGGCTTGGCCGTAGTGGCGACGTAACCGAGCAAGTTGGGCAGCTCGGCGGGGTCGATGCCCCGGAGCAATTCGGTGCGGCTGGCCATCTGCGGCTTGAAGGGCTCTTCGAAAATGGCGGATTTCAGGATAACGGCGGCTTCTTTGACGAAGATCTGGGGCAAGGCGTTGGGAGTGCGGACGTCATAGAACCGGCCTCGGCCGAGGTCGGCCATCCAGGTCATGGTGTCGGGAGAGACATGGCCGCCGATCATGACGGTGCTGATGGTGATTTTATCTCCGACAATCGCCTCGACTTGCGTCTGAGTAGGAGAGGTGGGGTCGCCGTCGCTGAAGACCACCATGTGCTTGATGCTGGCCGTGGACTTTTTGAGGGCATCGTGGGCCAGCGTCATGACGTTCTGGAAGCTGACCATGTCGCCGGGGTTCATGCCGGCAATCGAGCGGCCCATCGATTTCTTGTCGCCGACTTTGGCGAGTTCGAAGAGCCAGCGGTCGCGGCCATCCCAGAGGGCGATGCCCAGCTCATCCTGCGGGCCGAGGGCGGTGAGGGCGGCGAAGGCGATATCGCGGGCCCATTGATTCCCATTGGGGAATTCGGTGGCGTGGACGACCAGCACCATGGCGCCGCTGGGGAGGACCTTCTTGCTGCTCAGCTCCATGTCGACCGGGAGGGCGGCTTCGAGCGGCGTGTTGCGGTAGCCGCCTGCCGCGAAGGCTTGGTCGCCTCCGAGGCAAATGAGTCCGACGCCGAAATCCCGCACGGCGCTCTCGAGCAACCGCATGCTGTCGGTGCCCAGATCGCCGGCGGCAACGTTGCTGAGGAAAATGGCGTCGTAGGTCTGCATCTCCGCCAGGGTGGAGGGAAAGCCCGAGAGATCGGCGAGTTTGACATCAAGGCGGGATTGCTGGAGCGCCTGAGCGAGGGGTCGATCCGCCTCCGGATCGGAGGAGACCAGGAGAATGGTGGGATCGCCTCTCACGTAAGTGAAGTTGACCGCTCGATTGTTTTGGGGGAGCTGGTCGTTCGGGCTTTCGATCTGGATGTCGTAGCTATAGAAACCGGGTTGATCGAGGGTTTGCGGAAAGGAGAAGAGATTTTTGCCGGCCGCCAGTTCGACCCGCTGGGCATCCATGAATTCGTTGTTGCGATAGAGCCGGACGGTGGCGGGCTGGGCGACGTCGGCCTGGGTGAAAATCTTGACGTCGAACGTCTGGCCCTTCTTGAGACTGTTGGGCAGCGAGAGCTTCTGCACCGAGACGTCCTGCCCGCGCGCCGCGCCGATCGGCACGACATCGACCGTGACGCCGAGCGGCGCGGCGGCGAGAACGGCGCTGATGGCGTCCCCGACATTTTCGTTGCCGTCGGAGAGCACCACAATGCGTTTCTGGCCGGTCTCGGGGAAAGCGGCGGTGGCAAGCCGGATCGCCCCGGCGATGTCCGTGCGTTCGGTGCCGATGATGGCTTGAATTTTTTGCACATCGACCGCGAGCTGGGCCGAAGATTCGAGAGCGGCATCCGTGCCGAACACGAGAACTCCCGCGCGATCGCCCTGTTGATGATGCGCGAAGGATTTATTGACGTAATCGCGCGCCGTTTCCTGCTGGCTGGAAGGAACGCTTTCGGAGCGGTCGAGCAGGTAAAAGACATTCATCCCTTCGAGCGGGCGCCGCCATTGCAGGCCGGCAATAGCCAGGACGAGCAGAATGACCACGACGATGCGGATCGCCCCGGAACTCCAGCGGCGCCAGGAAGCGATCTGGACGTCGCTCCTAAGGGCGAGCCAAACGATCCAGGCCAGCCCGAGCGGGAGGAGCAACAACCAAAGCGGATGGGTGAATTGGAAATTCATGAAGACAGGGGCTTTCGCCGCACGAATTTCTGGACGCGATGATTGGCCGAGTCCGCCACAAAAAGGTCTCCGCGAGCATTAAAGGCGATGCTCCAGGGATTGTGCAGGCGCCCGGGTTCGAGACCAGCACCACCGATAATTTCGAGCGGCTTCAAGTCCGGCGAAAACACCTGGATGCGGCTGTTGCCGAACTCGCAGACGTAAATGAAGCCCGCGGGATCGACCCGGACATCGTACGGATAACTCAGTTGGCCAAGGTCGCTTCCCGCCTTGCCAAACGCTTCGAGGAAGCGCCCGGAGGAATCGAAAATCTGGACGCGATGGTTGCAGGAGTCCGCCACGAAGACCTTCCCGGCGGTGCCGGTGCCGAGTCCTTCGGCGCGATTAAATTCGCCGGAAGCCACACCCGGCCCGCCGATCGTGCCAAGATAGCGATGTCCGTCGGCGGAAAAATGTTGGACGCGTTCGACCTTGCCGTACTCGCTGAGGTAGAGATCGCCCTCGGAACCGACGGCGACGGCGCGCGGGAAGTAGAGTTCGCCGTCATTGGTGCCGTGGTGGCCCCAGCTCAACGCGAGTTTGCCTTCGGGTGTGAAATGGTTCACGCGCGAGTAATGCGGTTCGACCACAATGATGCGCCCCTCCCGGTCGAGAGCCATGCCCTTCGGTTTGCCTTTGTCGGTTTCCGGCATTTGCCAGAGCAGCCGAAATTGGCCGTCCGGCGAGAACTTTTGCACACGGCCGGTCATGTCGGCGACGTAGAGATTGTCCTCGCGGTCGAAGGCCAGCGAACGGGGCTTGTTGAACTGGCCGGCGCCGGTGCCGCGAGAGCCGATAACTTCCACCGCGCCGAAGAGCTCGCTCCGGACAGAGGCTTGGTTCGACGGCGAGACGGAACAGCCGGCGAGCAACGGGAGTGCGAGCAACCACGGCGCACGGATTCTGCGCCAAACGACCCACAGAACCAAGGGTGCCAGCGCGAGCAGCAGGAGCCACAGGCAGAGGGCGTCGACCTGGGAGACGTGACCGTAGTGGAGCATGTTGAAGATGCGCAGCGCGAGGGTCTCGCGCCCCGGAGGAACGACGAAGATGAGCGTTTCGACATCCCACAAGGCGAAGAGATAAACGAGATACGCCGCCGCGCCCACAGGGAGGGCGAGGCGCGGCCATTCGGCGAAACGAAAGACGGCAAACGCCGATCCGCCGAAGACGCGGGAGGCATCCAGGAGCGAGCGATCGAGCGTCGCTCGCGCCCACCGGGCCGCGCTCCAGCCGATGGGAAAAAACCGAATGCCGTAGCCCAAGAGTACCACCGCCACGCCCGGATAGATAAACCAAAGCGAAGGCCGGTTGAGCGCGAGGATCAAGAGCATCGCCAGGAGCATGCCCGGAGCGAGATGGAGCAGCCACGCGCCCACGGGCCAGGCGTGACGCCGGAGGAGCAACCCCGCAACGAGCACCACCAAGGCCGTGCCGGCAGCGAAGAGAAAGGAATTCACCACCGCGGGGCGCGCGGCCGCCGCGGCAGGCCAGAATTCAGCCCAGGCACGTCCGCTCGAGAGTAATTGGCCCAGCGGCAGGACGAGACTCGCGCCGAGCAGGAGCAGAACCATGAGGCTCAACGCTCCAAGCCAGACGGGGTGAAATCGCTGGCGCAGAAGCGTGCCGGAGGGATCGCTCGAGGCCAGTCGGAACGGCAACCGTTGCCCACGCCAGAGCGCCAGCAGGAGCAAAGGCGCCACTACCAGCGGCCAGCTCAGGCGGAAGGCTTCCGCGTAGTCGAAGCGGGTGTTGAACGCGAGCCAGACTTCCTCGGCATAGACTTTTTGCTGGAGGAGAGTCGGGGCTGCGAAGCTATTGAGCGCGAGAACAAAGACAATCAACGCAGCTTGCGTAAAGCCTGCACGGGAAACTGGCCAAAGGAGATGGCGAAGGAGGCGGCTCTGGCGGAGCAAAGGTTCCTGTTCGAGATAGGCGCGGTCCAGGCTGGCCAATGGGCCGAGCGTGAGCAGAAAGGGAATCGGCCAAAGCTGCATCGTCAGCACGAGCATCAAGCCGGGAAGCGAGTAAAGATCGAAATCGAGCCAGGGCCGCCAGACGCCGTTCAGACCGAAGTAGTAAAGCCAGGTGTTCGTGACGAGGAAGGGGGGCAGAGCAAATGAAGCCACTGCGAAGGCGATCAGCACTTTCCGCGCCGGTGTCGGCAGACACGCGCCTGCGAGGCCGGCGGCTGCGCCGAGGAAACACGCCGCCACTGTTGCGGAACCAGCGACGAGCAAACTATTCTGGAAGAGCGTCCAGTTCACAAACGCCTGAATGCTGATTTCATGAAATCTGTGTCACGTTCGATCTCTTCACGCACGATTCTCCAGTCCATCTTCAACACCCCGACCGGAATCTGCGCGAGATAAGCGGATTCCAGCGCCTGGGCCTCGACCAATGTTTGCAAGGTTTCTGGCTTGGCCAAGTAGGCGAGGAGAACCATGGCATTCTCAGAACGGCGGGCGTAACTTGCGACAGCGACGGTGTTGGCAATGGCAAGCGAGTCCGGTCCGAGAGGAAGAGCGAGAATCGGTAAATTCTGACGTTGTCCCGCTGCAATGTCGTCGGAGTCGGTCAAGCCGATAGTTGCCTCACCGCTTCCCACCAGCTTCACCACGACGGAGTTGCCATCGACAATCATGGCCCCGTTGCGCGCTACGCCTTCGCACCATTGTTTCCATACCCCTTCCCCCCACGCTTGCCGCAAGGCGTGGAGATGCGACGCCGTCGTGCCGAAGACCGGGTAAGCCATCGCGAACTTTCCGCGCCAAATATCATTGGTCAGTTCGAGTAAGCTCTTTGGCGCGTGCGCTAGGGCAAGCTTGTTGGTATTGATGACCACTCGCCGCGTGCGGTAACCGATCGTGAGCCAATGGTTGGAAGACAACAAATTCTCCTGCTCGAGTAATCGTGCGTGCAGTTCTTCATTGCTCCAAAACAAATCGCATTGCGGATTGGCCCGTTCGAAACGCAGCCGGTTGGCTAGTCCCGCCGTCTTGACCGACTCCGAGTCAAACACCGGGCGCACCGCGATGCCGGTCTGGCGGGTAAATTCGCGGAATATCGGTTCCGCGTAAACTTGGTCCTGCGAGGTGTACACGACAACGTATTCGCCTGAGCGATCCGCGCAGCCGATGCCCGCCAAAAGGCCGGCCAGCAGCGCGCCGGCGACGCTGATGCCGAACCGTTTTCGGCGGCCGAGCTTTCGCAGCATTTGGAAGAAACCGGTCATGCGGTGCGCTTGTGATAGAACCACCATTCGAACAGCAGGACAAAGAATCCGGTCAGCGCGATCCAGCGCCAGATCTCCAGGTTCGCCTGTCGCGTCGTGGTCTGGGTGACCTTGGCGTATTGGCCGAGCATGATTTCCGATTTCGGTTCAAGGCGCGTTTCGGCGGCATCCAGCAGATTCACGCAGAAGGTCACACGATTGGTGCCCGCGGCGATGCGATAGATGCCCTGGCGATGGGTGTCGCCGAAAAGAAGCTCGCGCCGGGCGGTGTCGATCGCCCGGGTTTGCTTCGTCCCATCCGGGAGGGTGATCTCCGCCTCGCCCGCCGCATCGGGCAGGCCCAAGCGGAAGGGATCGCCGGCCTGAATCGAAAGCCGGCTGGCGCGCTCGGCGGCGGGATTGAGCCAGTCCATGGCATTGGCCACGAAGATGGGGAACGAGATGCGCAGCGGCCAGGTGCTTTGCAGGGCATCGAAGCCGATCCACACGACGCGTTGGGATTGAAGTTCGCCCGCCAGTACCAGCGGCGTGGTGGGCGATTCGACGAGGGAGACGGCCCAGCTCGGGAGCGAGACGGCGAGACTCTCCGCGATCTGGACGTTGTCGAAATTCACAAAGCGCAGGAGAGGGTGCCCGTTCTTCCAGTCGACGATCGGCGGTGTCTCGATCCGGTTGACGGAGGCAAAGAGGTTGGTGGGCGCGATGTGAATGGCGAGAATGTTGGCCCTGGGCCAGGCGGGCGGAGCGACGCCATCCAGCACGACCACGTCGAATTCGGCCGTGGATTCCGGCGGCCGGTCGGTCTTGGTCAACTCGATGGTCGGAATTGAGGAGAGCGCTTTTTCGAGGAACCGGTTGCCCGGTGTGGCGAGCAACACCTTGACCGGTTGCGGCAGCAGGCTCACCACCGAGGCCTGATTGTCGGCCGCTAGGTCGTCCGCCGTGTCCAGGCGCACCGTGAGCACGCCGTCCCGCTCCTGGTTCGCGAGAAAGACCTGCGGGGAGGACTCGCCGCCGCGCAAACTGAGATTCTTGACTTCGAGGACGTTCCCATCGAAGAGCAGCTCCACCCGCGTCTCAGCCGCGTTGGTGGAGGCGTTGAACGCCGTGAAGAACACGGCGCGCTGAGCCGGATCATCCGGGTTGGATTTTACGTCGAGATTCACGATGCCGAGATTCACACCGCGCGTGCCCACACGATGGAACACAAGGGGCAAGCCCTTGTTTTCGAACTCGTCCAACGATCCGGTCGCGCCATCGCTGAAGAGGTGAATCTCGGCGTAAACGTTATTTTGGCTGAGCGTCTGCGCGAGCTTGAGCGCTTCGCTCAGCCGCGTCGGCGAATCGGTGACCCGGGCTCCTTCGATGGCCCGGCGCAGCGCGGCCTTTTCGCTCGTGGACGATTGCCTGACTTCGGTGTTGGCGCCCGCCTGCAGGACCGCCATCTGATCGGTGGGGCCCAGGCTGTCCACCAATTCGAGCGCTTGCCGCCGGGCCTTTTCGAAGCGGCTTGGGCTTTCGTCCGTCGCTTGCATGGAAGCCGAGGCATCGAGCACGACGACGACCATCCGGTCGCCGGTGGTCTTGCTGGCGAAGTATGGACGAGAGAGTGCGAGGACGGCCAGCAGCAGCAGCAGGAGCTGTAAGAGAAGCAGCCAGTTGTGGCGGAGCCGTTGAAAGGGCGCGCTCGCCTGCGTCTCCGCCAGGAACTTTTGCCAGAGGAGCGTGCTCGGAACCACCCGCACCACCCGCTTGCGCTTCAGCAGGTAAAAGACGACCACCACCGGCAGCGACAGCGCGAACCAAAATCCGAGTGGGGCGAGGAAGTTCATCGAGCGTCAGACGTGGATGACATTAAGTCCCGCGATGTGTTGGAAGTGCGCGTCCTGGGTAGCCAAAGCCATGCCGAATTGGAGGCAGAGGGCCGCAATCCAGCAATCGTTGCTGGGGATGGGACGCCCCACCCGACGCAGATTCATCCGCAAATCGGCGTATACTTCCGCGGTCCGCTCGTTCGGAGTCACAAGGTCGAACGCCTGGCTGAATTCAACAACTTCCCGAACTCGCTGCATCGGCGCGGCCGAGGCCTTGGCCCCAAAAATCAACTCTCCCAACACAAAGACGGTGATGCTTCGCTCGGAATAGTCGAGGAGCCGCGCCTGAAGACCAGTGTCCCCGCGAAGACATCGAATCAATACGTTCGAATCAAAGCTTGCCCGTGTGTTCATCCGGGTCGATCCTTCCGAAGGCGTCATCGATCGCAGCTTGCGCGCGTGCAGCCTCCTCGGCTGGCCATGAGCCGAAGAACTTCGCGAACGCCCCCTGGTCGGTAGCCGGACGCGACGACTTCGATTCAAGCGCACGGATGAGTTTGACCACCTGCTCCTGATCGGTATCGGGCAAACGGTGGAGGCGGTCGATCGCTTCCTCCAAAATGGTTCTGATCATCGGGTCAATTCCTTTTGTTTGACACTTTGTTTAACCCCAAACTTCCGCCTCTCGGAGTTGTTTCAGCAAGAGCTTCTCCAGGGGCGCATCCGAGGAGGTGCTGAAGAAATTAATGCCGCGGGCCTGGCAAAACTCCTTCAGACGCTGAATATAGTTTTGCACCGTGCGCCGGTAGGCGTTCAATCGGAATTTCCCGAACGTGACTTCCTGGGTCGCACCGGATTCGGAGTCGACCAGGCGCAGATCGCCGTAGGTGGATGGATTCAGTTCCTCCGGAGCGAGAATCTGCACGGCACTCACTTGAAAGCCCCGGCCGATCAGGGCGGTCAGTCCCGGCTCGTAGCCGGCCGGGTCGAGAAAATCGCTGAGCACGATGGCAGACCCGGCGCGGCGCGAGGCAAGGGCTCCGCGCCGCAAAGACTCATTGAGGGCGGCGGTGCCCTGCGCCGTGACCAGAGAGAGATTCTGGAAGAACTGAAGCGAAGACTTTCGTCCCCGGACCGAACGCAAGGCCCCGCGCACCGCGCCTTCCCCCAGCGCATCCGGAAAAGCGAGCACGGAGACACGGTCGAAGCCGCACAGCGCCACGTACCCGATCGCCGCCGCGACCTGGCGGGCGAAATCGAACTTGCGCGGCTCGCCAAAAGTCATCGACTCGCTGGCATCCAGAAAGATCGTGACGGGCAGTTCGCGCTCTTCCTCGTAAAGCTTCAAGAACAGCTTGTCCAGGCGGCCGTACAGGTTCCAATCGAGATAGCGCAAGTCATCCCCCGCGACGTAGTTCCGGTAATCGGCGAACTCGACCGACTGTCCGCGCGCGCGGCTGCGGCGCTCCCCCCTGGCCGCGCTTTTGGCGCGCCGCTGCGCGAGCAACTGGAACTGCTCCAGTTGCCGCAACAAAGCCGGGGAGATCAGCGCGCCCATGCGTTCAAGCCGCGAGTGCCGCGGCGTCGCGCGGCACGTCTTTGAGAATTTGAGCCACGACCAGATCCGTCGTAATGCCCTCCGCCTCGGCTTCGAAATTGAGAATCAGCCGATGCCGCAGGGCGTGCGGCGCGGCCGCCTGGATATCTTCGAAGCTCGCGTTGAACCGGCCCTGGGTCAGAGCCCGGACCTTCGCGCCGAGCAGCAGGCATTGCGCCCCGCGCGGGCTGCTGCCGAAGCGCAGATACTGGTTGGTAATCGCCGCCGCCGTGCCCGTCTTCGGATGCGTCGCCATCACCAGCCGCACCGCATAGTCCTTCACATGCGAAGCCGCCGGCACTTCGCGCACCAGATCCTGCAGCTCGATGAGATGCTCGCGCTCCACCACCGGCTTGATCTCGATCTTGCGCCGTTCCGTGGTGCGGTTCAGAACCTCCGCCAGATCCGCGGCGGACGGATAGGTGACGATCAACTTGTAAAAGAAGCGATCCAACTGCGCCTCGGGCAGCGGGTAAGTGCCTTCCTGATCGATCGGATTTTGCGTGGCGAGCACGAAGAACGGCTCTTCGAGCTTCCGAATCTCGCCGCCGGCCGTCACGCTGTGTTCCTGCATCGCCTCGAGCAGGGCCGATTGCGTCTTGGGGGTGGCGCGGTTGATCTCGTCCGCCAGCAACAGGTGGGCGAAAATCGGCCCTTTCTGAAAGCGGAACTCGCGTCCGCCACCCGGCGTCTCCACCACGAGGTTCGTGCCCAGAATATCGGCCGGCATCAGGTCCGGCGTGAACTGGATGCGATTGAAGGAAAGCTGCAATACCTGGCTCAGCGTCCGCACGAGCAAGGTCTTCCCCAACCCGGGCACGCCCTCCAGCAGGACGTGGCCGCCGGCCAGCATCGCCGTCAGCGTGCCGTCCACGATCTCCTCGTGGCCGACGATGACTTTGCCGATCTCCGCCTTGAGCCCGGCATAGCTCTGCCGGAACATTTGAATCCGCTCTTCAGTATTCATGCGCGTTCTCGCCCCGCTGTCCCGATTCGTTTGCCTATTCCTTCAAGTCGTCGAAGTAATTCCGCACGGCGTTCTGGTAAGCCCGCGGCACCTGATCCTGATTCAAGGCGCTCTGGGCTTCGCTTTGCGCGGCGGCCGCGACCTCTTTGAAATCCACTTTGCTCGTCCCCTTGATGCTGACTCCGCGCAGCGTCACGCTCGGCATCGGGCCGCCCGGGGTGATCTGGCCTTTGACTTTAGTCGGCATCAGATTGTCGGCCAACTGGCCTTCCCCCCGGTCGGAAATGCCGCGCGCGTCCATCTCCTCCTGGGTCAGTCCCGAATTATCCCATTTCTCGGAGAATTCCGGGTACTCCCAGGAATTCTCGTCGTGCCAGGTTCCGACCCCGCGGCCGGTCCGGCCCTCGCCCGTTCCACGGCGGCGGCTCGGTTGCGAACCCTGGCCCCAACCCTGGCCGTTCGCGATCACCATCTGCGCCTGCTGCAACGCTTCGAGTGTCGCCAGCATGCTTTGAGCATCCCCCAATTCCTGAGACATTTTTCCCAGCGCCGCCGCGGCTTTGCCGAGCGACTCCGCGGCCTCGCCGGATTTCCCGCTGGAGGCCTGCGCCACGGCGTTCTTCAATTCGTCCCCCACCTCCCCGTACTTTTCCGCGGCCTTGAGAGCGTTCTTCACCTCCTCCATCGTCTTCTCCATGTCTTGCGGCGACATCTTGCCGCTGGCCATTTGCTGCGCCATTTTCTGCAAAGTCGCTTGCGCCGCCTCGGCCTGGCCCGATTTCAATTGCTCTTCCAGGTCTTTGCCCAGTTTCTGCGCGTCGAGCTGCATCTTCTCGAGCGCTTTGGCCATTTGCTCAACTTTCTCCAGCTCGATCTCCGCCACCTGCAAATCCTGCAACACCTGATCGGGGAGGGAATTCTGCAACGCGGCGATGGCCTCCGTCAGGCTCGGGAGGTCCAAGCCCAGGTCCTTCGCCTGCTTGGCCAGGTCCGCGAGGCTGGCTTCCAGTTTATCCTGGGCCTCCTTCGCCTCTGGCGTCGTTCCCTTCGGCATGTCCGCCGCCATTTGCTTTGCCTTGCCCAGATCGTTTCTCATCTTGTCCAAGGCCTCCGGGTTGGCCGCCTTGGCTCCCAACTTCTGGGCCAGACTCTCCATCTTCTGCTGCAAATCCGCCGAAGGCGATCCGCCCCCTTTGCTGGAAGCCCGCGCCGCTTTTTCCAGATTCCGCACCGCCGGGTCCTTCGCCATTTCGCGGGTCTGCTCCTTCAGCTTGTCCGTCATGCTGGCCAGGTCCTTCAGGGCCTCGCCGCGCGTCAATTCCGCCTTGGCCAGGTGTTCGCCCAGGTCGCCCGCCTGCTCCAGCGCCTTCCGCACTTGCTCGGTGGCCGGGGGGCGGGACTGCATGGTCCGGCGGGTTAGCTGCGCCAGTTCGCGTCCGGCTTCCTTGATGGCCTTCTCATCGGTCTGCTGCTGGACGAACGTCTTGGTCCGGTACTCCGGAACGAAGCCCAAGCCGAAGCCGACCGTGAGAATCAGCAAGGCCCACCGGCTCGCCTTCGGCAGGTGAAACGGCAGGAGCTGCCGGGGCTCGATCTCCGGGAGCCGCTTGGCGGCATCCGCCACGATCAGCCGGCCCCAATCCGCGTCCGGCGCCTGTTCGCCGAGTTCCAGGGCGGTGCTCAGCCGTTCCTTGAAATCCTTGCGCCCATCCACCCAACGCGCCGTTTCGCCCATCGTCAACGGGCGCGACCATCCCCAAAAGAATCCCGCCACGCCCCCGATCAGGATGGCTAGCGGCGACCACGTTACCAAGGACTCCCATAGGGGCCAGACCTTGAATGCCCCCGTCAGCAACAGCCAGGCCAAGGCCCCGGCCGGCACCCCCGTCCAGCCGGTTCGCAAACCCCGATCCAGCCGCCGCCGCCGCGCTGTTTGCTCCAGCGTACTCCGAATACGTTCAAGATCGCTCATGGCTCAGGTTAAACTGCATCATCGCCCCACCCTCTGCGAGCGGAAACTCGCCACCCCACGAAACTTGGACACCGCCATGCCTGCTTCGTTCCGCCTTTTCCCGCCTGTGGCCCAGGATCGTCACGGACACCTCCAGGTATTAACGACGCGTGTGATTCTATTTGTGGCGGGCCGTGGAGGCGAAGCCGACAGCCAGAGGGAGACGTCGAACCGATTCTGCGGGCACCCTCCCCTACTTTTTGAGTGAGGAGGACGGGGGAGGCGGGCGAGGACCGGGGGATAGCTCTGGGCATGGAGCCGGCAGGCGAGGGTCTGGGAGGGTTCCCCGAGGAAGGGGCGAGGTTTCACGGTGGATGGGGTTGGAGGTTGGTGCTGTTCGGGCGATGGAAATGTAGATTTCCTGGGTGACGGGAGGGGGTTAGAAAGGGTGAAGGGCGGGTCATTTTGCGTGCAGGAAGTCCTATTTACGCGGGTTTCGTGAGGGTGAGCGGCGGTGTTTGGGGGTGGCGAGGGGGAGCGTGCCGGGAGGGAGACGGCTGGGAGGGTGCGAGACAGGGTGACCGGCGAGTCATTTTGCGCGCAGGAAGCACTATTTACGCGGGTTTCGTGAGGGTGGTTGGCGGTGTTTGGGGGTGGCGGGAGGGAGCGTGCCGGGAGGGAGACTGCTGGGGGGGTGCGTGACAGGGTGACAGGCGAGTCATTCTGTGCGCAGGAAGTCCTATTTACGCGGGTTTCGTGAGGGTGGGCGCGAGAGATTGGCGGTGGCAGGATGGGGATCGGCAGGACGGGGGCGACCAGGGCCATTGGGGCGTGGGGCACCCCTCCGGGGCTCTTCCCGGAGGAAGGGACACGGCGATGGGCCGGGGTCGCGCGGGGGAGAATCGGAACAGGAGGCGCGAGGGTTTCGCACCTGTTGTTCGGAATCGATCCGGGCGACCGCGAGTCTGGGTTCGCGATCATGGGGTAAAAATACCGCCGGGGAGGCGGAGGCGCAAGCAGAGGTTTGGTGTTTTGGCCGAGTATTTGGAAAGCAGGGGACAAGGCCAGACGACCGCCAGAATTCATCGCACCGAAGCAGCCAGTGAAGCTGACGAGATACGTGGGTGAAAGTCCCACCCGTCGAATGCGACGGTTCACGACGGAAAGGTCTGGTGCCTGTCCTGCCGCGAGGTGGGAAGGGAAGCAGTCCAGACATGAACCCGCGGGCCTGAATGAAGATGAACCACAGCGAATGAGCCTCGACCAGTTAATCCGGAGTCGCCGAGCCACTGGGGTGATGGCGAAGGCCGATGTCTGCGGAGCGGACAACCGTCAGCCTCTGCCGTCTCCGGCGGGGTCGGCGTGGCCAGCACGCGGGGAAGGCCAGTCAGCTAAGCTGGGAGGTCTGTGCCCATGAGCGGGGAGCGATCGCAGGCTCAACCCGCCGGCCAAGCCGGTTCGCCCGGCGAGACGGCGGCTGAGGACACAGAAGTCGGAGGGGTTCATCGTAGCCAAGACATGAGGCGCAACGGAATCATTTGGCATCCGGAAACAAAGAGGGTGGCATCGGTGGGTTGTATGGCTTCGGAAGCAGTAGTTTCCATTTGCCCGACAATGCCATATATAACATGATGGCACACACAAGCCACACCCACCATGGATCATCGAGAAGGCAAACCCTTTGACGCCCACATTGCGGGCATCTCTGCGCATTCGACGATACCATCGTGCCGCAATCTTTGCATTTCCTAAGTCCCATACTCAGAATCTATTTGATTGACCAGTGGCCACAAGAACAATAATTGGAGTAGGAACATCGGTGTAATGCAGACCCGACGTCTACCAAATTATCTAGACGGCAATTGAACGTGATTATTCGGCCAACCTAAGATTTATCCTAAATCCGGCAGTTGACCCCCTCGTTTTTGAAGATCGAGTTTCAGGTGCAAGTACTTGTACAAAAGGGCGTTGTTACCCATTGAGTCCAACTACGGAGCAGTTGAAGTTGATTATCATGAGCAAGATACGCGGAAACGTGGCTTTCAACTGCCGGATTTAGGTTTATTGTGCAGAAGCTTCACCGCGCTTGAAAACCATTTTGCTGCGGTTGACCAACCGGTGGCTGCGCGCGCCGATCCAGGAAGAGGCGAAGGAAGGAACTCGGCGGATGAAACCCAACCCCTGCGGGACCCCGCAGGGCGGGGTGATTTCGCCCCTGCTGGCTAATCGCTACCTCAAGGCACTGGATTGGGCGGTCAACGAACGCGTCGCGGGCCAACCCGTCATGGTTCGCTCTGCGGATGACTTCGTCATCCCGAGCGGGCCGGGGCAGGGCACGGCCCTGAAAACCCGGCGGCAAAACTGGCTGGAAAAGCGAGGGTTGAAACTCCACGAGGCCAAGACCCGTTTGGTGGACCGCCGGGAAGGATTCAACTTTCTGGCGTTCACCGTGGGCTGGCAAGCCCCGCAAAGGACAGGGCGTCCCTACGCCCAGGTGGAACCCTCGGCCAAAAGCCGTCGGCGCGCGCGACCATGGGAGGCACCTCCTCAACCATTGGGCCCTGTGGAAAGCCATCCCAACAGTCATTGGCGAACGGAATCGACTCCAGAGTGGCTGGAGTGGATACTTCCACTTCCGCCACAGCAGCCAAGTCATGGGATCGATGCGGGGATGGATCCTGGTGCGACTCAAGCACTGGTTGTGGCGCAAACATAACCGGCGCAGAGGCAAATGGAGCGACTACCCCGATTCCCTCCTCTTCGAGCGATATGGCCTGTGGCCGCTGCCCACCCAAGCCGCTTGGAAAACATGAACTGAACGCCCTGCGATGAAGTGATTCGGAAAGCCGGATACGGGAAACCCGTCCGTCCGGTTTGAGGAGGGGTGGAAGAGCGAATCCGGAACTGACAACTACGGTCTGTTCAACTCGGCGATGCTCTTCCGCCTACTCTACCTTTCACGGCTCGGACCCGGTTGAACCTCGAAACAGGTCGCCTTGGGCCGAATCCGAGCCGGATTTCGCCACGAACTGGGCCAGGAATGCCTTCAACTGTCCGGCGGTGTAGGCGCGCCTGATCTTCGCAATCTCTCCGCCGGCCAACTGGTCGCAGCGTTCGTTGCCGGCGCAGCCCGCGTGTCCTTTCACCCAATGCCACCGAATCCGGTGCCGGGCGGCCTGCGCGTCGAGCGCACGCCATAGATCCTCGTTCTTGACCGGCTGTTTCGCCGCGGTTTTCCAGCCGTTCCGCTTCCATTGCCGCAGCCAGGCCGAAACTCCGTTTCTCACATAATTGGAGTCGGTATGAAAATCGATCTCGCACGGTTCCTTGAGCGCCGCGAGCGCCTCGATGGCGGCCTGCAGCTCCATCCGGTTGTTGGTGGTCGCCGGGGCTCCGCCGCTGAGTTCCCGCCGATGCCCTCCCTGCTCGAGCACGGCGGCCCAGCCGCCTGGCCCCGGATTCCCCTGGCAACCGCCATCGGAATAGATGGTCACCGTTTTCATGGATTCGATGGATGCATCAGATGCAACGAACGGCGCGACTCTGACGGTTTGAGACGCCTTCGCCATCCAGGATCGATCGGCGGCTTTGAGAGGAATAATCTGGCGTCTAAAACAACGGCCAATCTGGAAATCGCATTGATCGAGGATCACGATGTATCCGTCGCGATACCGTTCCATCGGCACCACCGGGCGGGCATGCTCTGCCTCCGCCGACAAACGTTCGGCGCGCCCAGCTCAGTTCAAGATTCGAATCGTCCCGCCCGCTCGCCTGAATAAGGGAGCTTGGCGAGGCTCAGTCCAAAAAGCACGAGCGCCCACAAGGATGCCGCGCTCGCCGAGTCCGGCACCGGTGCTGGATGAGGGGCGCTTACGCTAAACGTGCCGGAGACCAGGCCCTCTCCCGTGACTCCATCGGTCGTATTGAAGGAGCCGCCACCGGGTGTCCACTTGAAATACAGCCAGCGCGAGACCGCCGGGTCGAACCCGCCCAGCTCAAAGTCCGTCTGAACGCCCCCCGCCACGTCCAGATACATGTTGTCCAGCCAGCCCTCGCGCGGCCCCCCGAGGTCCGGAGCGAGGATATGATAGGTCCCGAGCGCGATTTCGATCGTGAGAAGCCCTGCCGCGGCGTTGAAATGCCCGTCGCCGGTTGGCGACTCATAACGATAGGAGCCGGTCCATTCATCTCCCACCGAAAGTCCGAAGGCCGAGCCGGTATGCACCGTCCCATGGAGTTCTCCGATCCAGCTACCGCACTGAGCCGTGGGCAGGCTGGCCAGCGTGGAGGCCAGCGCGAGTCCGGCAAGAAGTCGGGGACAAACACGCCGGGCCAGGTTATAACTTGCACGAGGTTGAAGCATCATATCACATTCGGGGGTTGGCAGGCTTCGTTTGTCGGAACAATAGCGGAAGGATCCATACCACGGCAAGTCAGAAGCAGAGCTATTGCGTCGGAAGGAAGACGCAGGATGCATGACCGGGTGAATGCCCCGGGAAATGCTTGACGGTCGGGGTCGTTGTGGTTGCATGGGAGCAATGATGAAACGAAACCTCTGGATAGGGTTGGTGGTGGCGGCGGTTGGCCTCGCGGCTGGCGGTTGCCGCAGCACGCCCGATGGCCGGATGAAGGCGGGCGTCCCGTTTTTGAAGGACACCATCGAGAGCCGGTATCAACGCCCGGTCGATCAGATTGTCGCCGCCGCCCGCGATGTCATAAAGCAGAACGGCACGCTGACCGGCGACAATACGGTGAGCAACACCCTCGAAGGCAAGGTGGATACCCGCACGGTGTTCATGACGGTGGATGAAGTCGAACTCGGGGTGAGCCGCATCCGGACGCAGGTGCGCAAACGCGGGGGCGGCGCCGATATCCAGCTCGCGGCGGAACTGGACAAACAGGTCGTCCTCCGCCTGAAGTAGCGAAGCCGCTTCTCCGGTTCAAGGAGCGGGCGGCTTCGGGGGGCCGCCCGAAAGTCCCAGGTTTTTCGGATAAGAGCCAAGCGCGATCGCCTGGCTCTTTGTTTTTTTGTTCAGTTCGAGATCAAGATAAGCCAGCCGCTTCTCGGCATTGGCGGCGGCGGCGGATCCCGGAAAGAGTTCGGGGATGCGGCGGAGCGCGGCGGCGGCCGCGGACCGGTCGGCGGTGGTGCGAATCTGGAGATCGGCCAGCATGTTCAGCCAATGCACCACCTGCTTCTGGGTGGGATGCGGGCTGGCGATTAATTGTTCGAGCTGGTCCGCCGCGAGTTCGATCCTTCCGTAATGATCGGCGTAAAGGGCGGCGAGTTGCTCGCGCGCTTCGGCATCGAACGGATGATCGTTAAGATGCGCCACCAGCCGCGCGGCGGCGGCTTCCGGAGCTTCTTCTTTCCGGGCGATTTCCAGGGCTGCCCCTTCCAGTCCGAGCTTTCGGTCGCTCCGGGTCAGGGAGATGAGGGGCCGGTCCTTTTGCTGTTCCAGAGTTTCCCGGCTGGCCAAGTGGGCGATGCGCTGGAAGGCGGCTTGCGCGTATTCGGTATCGGGGAACCGTTCCGTGATGTGCATGAGCGCCGCGCGGGCGGCCTCCGGGTCCGAGGCGAGGCTGAGATGCCAATCGGCCGAACAATTCAACGCGAAGACCAGATTCTTCACCGCGTGGCCGGGCTGGTTGAGGAGGAGTCCGAGGCATTGCTGCGCGGAGGCGTTATCTTTCAAATCGTCGGCGTAGATGCGCGCCAGGAGCATCCATCCCTCGTAATCGTTCGGGAATTTCTGCAACTGCGCCTCGACCTCGAGAATGGCTTCGCGATACCGGCCCTGCTTCCGCTTGGCATTGGCGATCGAGTAGAAGGGCCGCTCCTCCGGCAGGACATCCCCCCCGTCGTAAAAGCTCGTCAGCGGCTTGGCCAGCATCGCGCCGAGGCTCGGCGCCCAGAGAATGCCCAGAACGACGCCCAGCGTGACCGCCACCATGACGGCAAAAATACCGGAGTTGGCAAACGCCAGCAGCACCACCAACAGCACGCCCGTGAGGATCCAGCGCACGAGCAGCCGGCCAGGGTCGTCGCTTTTTTTGAGGAACCGCCAGGCCAGCCAGCCGCTCGCGGCAAAGGTGGCGAGCAACACCGCCAGGCCGAGAGCGATCTTCAAGAAGTAGGCCACCGGTTATCCCTTTTTGGTCATCCGCTCTGGATTGCGGGCGCGGCTCAATGCGGTGTCGTAACTGATCGCGGCGCGGCAGTAGAGTTCGTAAATGCAGGCATCCATCAGCACCATGCCATCCCGGCCGCCGGTCTGGATCAGCGTCTCCAGCATGTGTTTGTTATTTTCCCGGATGATATTCCGCACGGCCGCCGTCGCGATCAAAAGTTCGTAGGCCAGCACCCGGCCGCTGCGATCCGCGGATGGGAGCAAATCTTGCGCGATGATGCCCTGGAGCGAATTGGCCAGTTGCATGATGATTTGCCTCTGCGCCGCGCCTTCGAACACCCCGACAATCCGTTCGAACGTATGCGCCACGTTGGGCGAATGCATGGTCGCCAGCACGAGGTGGCCCGTCTCCGCGGCGGTGAGCGCAGCCGAGATCGTGTCGTGATCCCGCATTTCGCCCACGACGATCACGTCCGGGTCCTGCCGCAAGATGTGGATCAAGGCGCGGTTGAACGAATGCGTGTCGGTGAGCACTTCCTGCTGCACGACGATGGCCTTCTTGTTGCGGTGAACAAACTCGACGGGGTCTTCCACCGTCACGATTTTGCACCGGCGCTCGCTGTTGATCCGATCCACCATGTAATTGAGCGTCGTCGTCTTCCCCGAACCGGTGGGCCCGGTGATCAGCACCAGCCCGTTCGGTTTCCGGGCGAGGTCGTCGACGCGCGCGGGCAGCCCGAGCTGCTCGCGGTTGGGCACGGCATCGCCGCAAAACCGGATGCTCGCCTCGGCATGGCCGTTGCGGCGGTAGAACGTGGCGCGCATCCGCCCGGCCTGCCCGTGGGGGATCGAGACGCACAGTTCCCATTCGCGCTCGAACTGCTGGCGCTGGCCGGGCGGCATCATCGATTCGCAAAGCTCGACCGTTTCCTCGAGGCTCAGCGCATCCCGCTCGGCAAAGAGAATGTCGCCATTGACGCGGAAGGAAGGCGGCACGCCGGCGATGAGGTGGAGGTCCGACGCGCCCAGATCGACGGCCGCCGCGATCAATTCGTCGAGCATCGGATGGCTCATCGGGGGAACCAGCGTTGCCAGCGGCCTTGCATCCGGCGGAGGAAAGTGGTGTCGCTCGCCCGGCCGAGCAGCTCGCCCGGCGCCGGGGAATCGGGATCGAGTTCGCGCGCCTGCGCCAGGGAGTGCCGCGCCTGATCCGCGAGGCCCAAGGCCAGCTCGCTGCGCCCGATCTCGATCCACAAGACCGCCCGGGCCGGATCGAGCGTCAACGCCCGGCGCGCCAGCTTCAGCGCGGTGGCGAAATGCTCGTAAAAGGCCTGGATGCGCGCCGCCAGCCAGAGGACGAGCCAGTTATTCGCGGCCAGGGCGAGGGCTTTCTCGAAACAGTACTCCGCTCGTTTTTCCCCTCGCGCCAGCAACACGTCCCCCCGAGCCAGCCAGACGTAGGGCGTGCTGGCGCGCGCCTCCACCGCTGAATCCGAGAATGAGAGAGCGCCTTCGAGATCGCCCAGCCGCGCCAGGGCCACTCCCTTCGCGGCGAGCAGTTCCGGATCGTCCGGAAAGAGCCCCAAGGCTTTCTCCGCCCAGACCTTCGCTTCGTGAAACTCGCCCAGCTCGATCAACATCCGCACCTGGCCCGCCCACGCCGCCGAATGATCCGCGGCGCCTTCGAGGGCCTTGGCGTATAATCGCAAGGCCTGCTCGAACCGCCCGGCTTCGAAGGCCGCCTGCGCCTCGTCGAGATGGCTCCGCCCCTCGGGCGGGCCGCCGCGCGCTTCGTTCCCTTCCCGGGATTCGCCGGAAAACTCGATATTCCCAAAACGGCTCATGATTTCCAGGAGACTGTGGCTCGACCAGTTAGACAACAACCTGGCTGCGGTGTCACCCTGAATTGGGTGCGAGTTTTTCTGGCGGCCAGTGGTTGGGTTGGGCGTGTAAATTGGAGGCAGGAGAGCCCTTAGAGGTGTTTTTTACGTAAGTAGTTCGGCCGGAGATCGTTATGTAAATTTAGAGTGTGTAAATCGTGTGTATTTTTGTGTATTTTCGTGTATGTGAGTGTGTAGATTTGTGTCGATGGGCTCGCACCAGGCGGGTGCGACTGTCCGGCCACAACCCGTCTCACCCGCTGAATTCCGGGCGCGGAGCCGCCGGAGCCTGGGGTGGGTGGTCAACCCGGCGGCGGTGAAACCCCGAGCCGCGTGGCTCCCGCGTGGACGACAGCTTCGGCGAGACCCGGTTCGGCCAGGTGAATCTTGAGCCCGAACTGAGGGCCGACGCGTTGCCGGAATTCGGCGGTGTAGCGCACCATGTCGGCGGAGCCGCCGGGCGTTCGCACGCTGAGAAACTGGCAGCCGGAATCGAGGACGATCCGGCACGCCGTTTCGATCTCCGCCGGAGTCAGGCGCTGAACATCGAGGGCCACCTTTACCACCCGCTCATCCGCGGCCTCGGCGAAGTCCCGCAAGGCGCGCAGCAAGTAAGCGTAATCGCCCTCCCGCAAGCGGGACAGGTCGAGGGCCACTTCGAATTCATGAGCGCCGGCATCGACGGCGGTTTCGATTTCGAACCGCTGTGCATCGGCCTCGGCCTGGCCATCGGGAAAACCGGTCAGGCAGGTCAGTTTGAAATCGGCCTCCTCGATAAAATGGTAGGCTTGCCCAATGCGGGAGCTGGGCAGCGCGATCCCGTAATACCCGCCGGCGATGGCCTCGCGGCAAGCCTCCTGAACCCCGGCCGCGCTCAGGAATGGATGCACCAGCGTGATTTCGGCGAGATGAGCCAGCGGGGAATTCATCCGGGCAGGAATGCGAGGTTACCGGGCGGTTTCGACAAAGTGCGCCGGTTCGGCGCCGGCGCGCGGACGGTCCTCAAGACCCGGGACTTTCGGCTCGGCCCCGCGCGGCACCGGGCTGAGCGAGATTTCGGACGCCTCGACCTTGACGAAATTCAGCAGCACCGGGGCCAGGATCATCCCGGGCACGCCCATCAGGCGTTCGCCGATGACGAGACCCAGCAGCGTGAGCCACACCGGGTTTTTGATCCGTTCGCCGATGATCTTGCTATTGAGGAAGTACTCGAGCTTGTGCAGCACCACCAGAAAGATGAGCGACGCGATGGCCAACTTGGGCGAGACGGTGAAGGAGATGGCGACAATGACCGTGTTGCTGATCAAGTTGCCGATGATCGGAAGCAATCCGCAGCAAAAGGTGATGGCAATCACCATCACGGCGTAAGGGAGCTTGACGGACATCAGATACATGGCGGTGAAGCCCGTATTGAGCGTGCTGATGACCAGTTGCGCCCCCATCACGCGCGTGAAGCTCATGTAAAAGGAACGAAAGCGGGTGACGATCTCCTCGCAGGCGAACGCATACAGATTGTTCGGCAGCCGATGCCGTCCGCGGTCGAGGTCCAGCGCGGGATTAAGGAACAGGCTGGCCGCAACCACGAGGCCGATGGCGAGAAAGGCGAATTCCTTGGTGGCGATCCGCGCGAAATTTCCGACATACCCCAACTGGTGCCGGACCCAGTCGATGGCAATGGAGCGAAGTTCCTGGACATCCTCGAACGGCAATTGGACGCCATACTCGTTCGCGAAGCGGAGGATCGCGGGCACGGAGGTCTCCGCGATTTGCGGCAAGGCCACGACCGCCTGCCGCACCATGTAGCCCGCCCCGTAGAGAATCCCGCTCATGAGGAAGACGAACACGACGATGGCCAGCCATTTGCTGCCGAGCCGGCCCAATTGCGACAGGATCAGATAGGAAAAGAGCACCGCCAGAAGGGGGGTGGCCAGTTCGAGCGTTCCCACCAGCAACAGCAGGAGCGCGATCAGCCAGTAGCCGAGATAGCGGGTTCGCAGGACGCCAAGCATAGGTTAACGCAAAAGCCAGGTCAGAGCGGGTGCGACGGCGAGGCTGGGCAGATAATCCGCCAGCGGAGCCTTCGCCAGGTCCAGCACCACCACCGCCACGCACAGCAGGAGCAACCCCCCCGTGGCATTCATGCTTTCGATCAGCATTGGGTTCTGAACGTAAGCCCCAATCGACCGCGCGGCCAGCGTGATCGTGCCTTGATAGGCCAGCACCGGCAGCGCCGCCAGCATCACGCCCCAGCCGAAGGAGCGGACGAACACCACCGTGGTCAGGCCATCCATCACCGATTTGATCGCGAGCGTGCGAATTGTTCCCTGCAAGCCATCCTCCAGCGCGCCCAGAATCGCCATCGGGCCGACGCAGAACAGGATCGTGCCCGTGACCAGGCCGTCGCCGAAGCGGTTCGACGCGGCGGGCGCATTCTGAAAACGCGCCTTGGCCCACTCTCCCAACCGGCTCACGTTCTTTTGCAGCCGCAACCCCTTCCCGATGATGTTTCCCAAGATCAGCGCGAGGAACGCGATGAAGAGCTGCAGCGCCACCTGCCCAAGGGAACCATGCACCCCGTCCCACGTCATCTTGAACCCCAGGAGGAGCACCAGCACGCCGAGCGCGAGCTTGAGGCGGACCTGCACGCGCTCCGATAAGTCGCGCGCGACGGTCAGCCCCACCACCCCTCCCGCAGCGATGGCGCCGGCGTTCAGCAGAGTTCCCAGCATCGGATTCCAGCTAACACGCGAGGCCCGGGGGCGAAAGGGAAAAAGCGGCGTCGGAATGGCGAAGTGCCTCCGGCAATAAAAAACCGCCAAAAACCGGTTGCCAACCGCGCCCCGCCGGTACAACTTCCCTGCTCGGTTCGGGGCGTAGCGTAGCCTGGCTAGCGCGCTTGTTTCGGGTACAAGAGGTCGTGAGTTCGAATCTCACCGCCC
>CAYZKY010000022.1:0-51675 GCA_964478815.1 uncultured Verrucomicrobiota bacterium | reverse complement strand
TCCACACCTTCCACGCCCCAAAACCCACCCGTTTCCACACCCGCCAGCGTCATCCCCCACCCAGCCTAACCCGGCATCCCTGCGCCCCGCCGTTTAAAACCGAACCGCCGCGCGCCGCCGACGGCACGGCGCCCCTCCGGGAGAAGTAAACTCGCCAGCGGGCCGGGTTTGCGGTAAAAGGGGGGCGTCGAGATGATCGAAGTCGTCGCCCCTCCCGGGGAAAAGCCCGGACTGCTGGCGCGCTATCGGCCTCCGGAAGGTTCGTACGACGAGCTGCTGGACGGGACGGGCGCGGTCCGCGAGCCGTATCGCCCCCTGTTGCGGGATTTGGACCGGCTCGGCCCGGGGGAGTTGCAGTTGCGGGTCGAGACCAGCCGGCGCCTGGTGCATGAGCAGGGCATCACCTATAACGTATACGGAGAGGCGCGCAGCCAGGAACGCGCCTGGCAGGTCGACCCCGTGCCGTTCATCATCGGCGCGGAAGACTGGCAGGCGCTCGAAGCCGGGCTGGTCCAGCGGGCGCGCTTGATCGACCGGCTGCTGGCGGACTGTTACGGGCCGCAGCATCTCGTGCGCGGCGGGCATCTGCCCCCGGCGCTGGTCTTTGCCCAGCCCGATTTTCTGCGGCCCTGCCACGGCATTCCGGTGCCGCAGGACACCTTTCTGTTCTTTTACGGTGCGGACGTGGCGCGGGGAGCGGACGGCCGCTGGCGGGTGATTTCGGACCGGACGCAGATCCCCACCGGTGCAGGCTACGCGCTGGCCAACCGGCTGGTGGCGTCCCGGGTGTTGCCGGAGCCGTTCCGGGATGAACAGGTGCGCCGGCTGGCCAAATTTTTCCGGGAGCTGCAAGTCTCGCTCGCCCGGCTGGCCCGCCGGCGGACGGACGATCCGCGGGTGGTGCTGCTCACGCCGGGGCCGTACAACGAAACGTACTTCGAGCAGGCCTGGCTGGCGCGGTACCTGGGCTACATGCTCGTCGAGGGCCAGGACTTGACGGTCCGGGACGACCGCGTGTTCCTCAAGACCCTCTCCGGGCTCGAGCCGGTGGATGTGATCCTGCGCCGGATCGACGACGATTTTTGCGACCCGCTCGAGTTGCGGAACGATTCGATGCTGGGGGTGCCCGGGCTGGTGGAGGCGTTGCGCGCCGGGAACGTGGCGGTCGCGAATCCGCTCGGCACCGGGCTGCTGCAAAGCGCCGCGCTGTCGCCGTTTCTGCCGGGCTTGTGCCGCCACCTGCTGGGGGAGGAATTGCAGTTGGCCTCGGCGGCGACCTGGTGGTGCGGGCAGGAACGCGCGAAGCAGTACGTGCTCGAACATCTCGACGAGCTGTTCATCAAGCCGGCCTTTCGCGGACGGTCCAAGGCCAGCCATCAGGCGCGCGACTTGTCCGCCGCCGACCGGGCGGCCTTGCGGCAGGCGATCGACTTCGAGCCGCATCTCTTCGCCGCGCAGGAATGGGTGACGCTCTCGACCGCGCCGACCTGGACGGAGCACGGGCTCCAGCCGCGGCCGGTCGGCTTGCGGGTCTATTTGGTGGCCACCGAGAACGGCTACGAAGTGATGCCGGGCGGCCTGACCCGCGTGGCGCCGGAAGGAGGCCGCCGCTCCATCTCCATGCAGCGGGGCGGCACGAGCAAGGACACCTGGGTGCTGAGCGACCGGCCGGTCGAGGAGGTCACGCTGTTGCACGCGCCGACGCAGCGCATCGAGCTGCGCCGGGTGGGGAACAATCTGCCGAGCCGGATGGCGGACAACTTTTTCTGGCTCGGGCGCTACGCCGAGCGCGCCGATGGCGCGGCTCGGCTGCTGCGGAGCGGCCTGGTGCGGGTGAACCCCGAGAGCGCGCGCAGCGCGTGGCCGGTCCTGCTCCCGATCGTCACCGCGCTGGAGGCGCAGCAGCAGATTCCCACCCGCGCCGACCGCCCGGAGTTGCGGCACAATCTGGAAGCGCTGGAGGCGGAGTTCCTGGCGGCGATCTTCGACGGGATGCGGCCGGGCAGCCTGCGCTATCTGGCGGACCATTTGCAGCGGCTCGCCATGCTGCTGCGGCACCGCACCTCGAACGATCTCTGGCGCACCCTGAGCGAGCTGGACGACCGCCTCGCGATGCCGCCCTCCAGCCTGGCGCTGCTCGCGGGGGACGCCGTCCGCGTGCTCAACCAGACGCTCCTCGGGCTCGCGGCCTTCCAGGGCCTCGCTCGCGAAAACATGACCCGCGCGCACGGCTGGCGCTTCCTGGACATGGGCTGCCGGATCGAACGCGCGCTCTACGTCGGCGTGTTTCTGGACGCGGCGCTCCGTTCCTCCGATGCGGACAACCCGAGCGTGCTCGAAGCGGTGCTCGAAGTGTGCGACAGCACGATCACCTACCGCTCCCGCTATAATCTCCTCCCGAACATCGCCGCCGTTTACGATCTGGTGCTGCTGGACGATACGAATCCCCGTTCCCTGCTGTTTCAGTTCACCCAGCTCACCAAACATTTCGACCGGATGCCGCGGGAACGCGAGAGCGCGCTGCCGAGCGACAGCCAGCGCGTCCTGATCGAATGCCTCGCCCGGCTGCGGTTGCTGGATCCGCGGGAACTGTGCGGGCGAAGCTCGAATTGGCACGGAGGCGAGGTGGGGGAGGTGCTGGAAGCCACCGTGCGCGACCTGCCCAGGCTGTCGGACGCCATCGCCGTGAGCTACTTCGCCCATTCGTCGATCTCGCGGACGGGGCAGGGGGATTGAGGATGAAATTCCGGGTCCAACACAAGACGATCTACGAGTACGCGGAGCCGGTCACCGTCTCCCACCATGCCGCCCGGCTGGTGCCGCTCTCCTCCACCAACCAGGTGCGGGAAAAGTTCTCGCTCGAGATCGCCCCGGAGCCGGCGGTCCGAAAGACGCGCACGGATTACTTCGGGAACCAGGTCTGCTTCTTCAGCATTCAGGAAATTCACCGCCAGCTCGAAGTCAGCGCGACGAGCCTGGTGACCGTGACCACCCGGCCCGCGCCGAAACTGGACGACTCGCCCCCGTGGGACCGCGTCGCCAGTTTGTTCCGCGATCCCGTCTCGCCGGGCATCACGGATGTCTTCCAGTTCAGCTTCAATTCGCCGATGCTCGCCAATTCGCCGGCCCTGGCCGAGTACGCGCGGCCCAGCTTCGCGCCCGGCACGCCCTGGCTCGTGGCCGTCGAGGATCTGAACCGGCGCATCCATCGCGACTTCAAGTACGATCCCGTGGCCACGAACGTGGCCACGCCGCTGAAGGAAGTGTTCGAGAAGCGGCGCGGCGTCTGCCAGGATTTCGCCCATGTCGGCATCGCCTGCCTGCGCTCCCTCGGGCTGCCCGCCCGCTACGTGAGCGGCTATCTGCGCACCCGGCCGCCCGAAGGCCAGCCGCGCCTCGTGGGGGCCGATGCGTCCCATGCCTGGTTCTCCGTCTACTGCCCCGAGATCGGCTGGGTCGACTTCGACCCGACGAATAACCTGATCCCGGGCGCGGAACATATCCGCGTGGCCTTGGGGCGCGATTACGGCGATGTCAGCCCCGTCAGCGGCATCATCACCGGCGGCGGCGAGCACCACGTCCGCGTCAGCGTCGACGTCGAAGCCGCCGAACCCGACGACCCCCGCGCCTGACCCGCCGACGGCTTTGAGTGCGGACACCGTGCCGGAGCGATCCGCCACGTCGGTGCCACTTAAGCCGAGTCAAGTCGGCACTGCGCCCGAACAGCAGATTTAAAAATAGGCATTGACCACTTCGGGCATTGGGGGTTGAGTGTGCTGAGCATTTCCGTGTTTGGTGCCCGCATTCCCCAGGAGGGTGGTGCATCCAAGCGCGGGCAAAGGTTCCATTCCCTATTAGTATGAATAGAATACGCACGACTGGCGGCTGGCTGGAACGCTGTCAGCGCATCTACTCCAAGGCAGGCAGCGTGCTGCTGCCCGTATTCTGTGCAGTGCTATTTTCTGGGATAGCCCCCCGTTCCTGGGGGCAAAGTGGTGAAATTCGGGAGATCGGCGCTTGGCCCGGATTCAATCGCGGAGCCCCCAATGCCGTGGAAATATCTGGGCATATCGCTTTTGTCACCACCCAGTCTCCCGGCGGCGGATTGCTGGCGATCGACATCCAGGATGTCTCGAATCCCCTGGTTCTGGGCAATTATGTAGAGTCCACATGGCCGAAGTGCTTGGCGCTGGCCGGGGCCTTCGTTTTGCTCGGTGACGATAGTTCGGGCCTGCACGTTGTGGACGTGTCTGATCCCGCGAACATGAGCAGGGTTGGGCTGATGGCCAACTATGGCCCTATCGAAAGTATCGCGATTTCCGGCCAGTACGCCTATCTGGCAACTCCGTGGACGGGCTTTTCGGTGGTGGACATTTCCGATCCCGCGAATCCGGTGAAGGTTGCGGAACTCCCGACCCCAGTAAACATCCGCGACATTGAAGTCGGTGGGGGCTTCGCGTTTGTAGCTGACCACACCGCCGGTGTCCAGATCATCGATATTTCAGATCCTCTCCATCCGCGCGTGGCCAGCGAACTGGGGGTGTCCTCATCGATATCACGGGTGCGGCTGGCTGGGAACCTGTTATTTGTCGTCAGTTCGAGTGCGGTACATATCGTGAATATTTCCGATCCGCTGCACCCTGAAATCATCGGGGCAATAGACTCCATTCAGAATCCTGCAGACGTTGAAATTGGGGCGGGGCGGGCCTACATAGCTAATTGGGCAGTCCTGAGTATCTTCGATATCACTGTTCCCGAGCATCCGAAGGCGGTGGGGAATGCGGAGCTTGGCGGCTACTCTCCTTGGATGTCCCGTATCTCCGGGGCTCGTGTGGCGGTTGTGGATTCAGGAGGGATTTCGTTCGGAAACCTGGCGCAGGCGGGTATCAATGTGGGCGGTCGCCTCGATATCTCCGGGGATGCACGAGCCATCTCCTTCGCAGATCGGCGCCTCTATGTTGCAGAATGGCCGGGGGTGCTGCGGATTCTCGACGTCTCCAACCCACAGCAACCGAAGAGAATTGGCCAGATTCCCGCCACGGGGTCAGGATTCGTCATTCGCAACGGCAGGGCTTTCGTAGGGGAGACCCCGAATGGATTGGCTATCTTTGACGTCACCGAGCCCAGCCAACCGCGGAAATTGGGCAGTTCAAGATCAGGCGACGAGTTCGTTTCTAATTTCGGGATCGTACTCCGAGACTCGGCGGCCTACATGGCAATGGGTTCGATTGGAATCGACGTTATCGATGTCGGTGATGAAGTCTCACCGAACCGCGTTGCCAGGGTCAGCACAGGTGGCAGTGCGGCCGGACTCGTGATTTCGGGCAACCATCTCGTCGTGGCGGACGGTAATTCCGGGCTTGCGATTTTCGATTTGGCGAACTCGTTCCATCCCCAATTGGTTCGTAGAGTTCCTGTTACCGGCGGGGCATGGTTTGTCCAAGCGGAGGACAGCAGACTCTATGTCCAAGCCGCCCAATGGGGGATCGAAATTTTTGACGCCAGGGATATCAACAATGTCGTTCGCTTGGGGGGCGAGCCAGTAGCCTATCCAGGCAACGGATATAGCGTGTCGGGTGATTACTTGTTTATTGGTTTTTGGGGGTATGCGCCCCAGCTATACGATGTCGCAACTCCAGCTTCGCCCGCCCTTGTGGCCGAAGGAAACCGCGCCTTCACGACCGTCAGCGCCGCGCTGCATGGCCATCTCGCATTTGCGGGAACTTTCGGGTCGGGAGTTCGGATTATGGAAATCGACTTGCCAGGAGCCGATCCTCAAGCGGTGTCGTTCGAAGTCGTAACGGAAAGGACGCTGGCTGAGGGGGCGTTCCAGATCAGCGCGAGCGTGAGCAGTGGGCTGCCGGTTTCTTTCTCCATAGTTTCGGGGCCAGGAAGCTTGGCTGGCACCACCGTTACGCCCACGGGATTAGGAGAAATTATCATCGAAGCAAGGCAAGCGGGAGATGCAAGATTTCAACCCGCCACCCAAAGTCGTAAAGTACGGATCGTCAGTAAACTGAGCCAAAACATTGCCTTCGCTCCGATTTCCGCACAACGGTTGAACAGTGGCCCAGTGCCGCTCATAGCTCGCTCGGATCGAGATTTGCCCGTCTCGTTCCAGGTAATTTCCGGGCCCGCCACGGCTGCCGGGAATGCGCTGACTTTGTTAGATCGCGGCTTGGTCGTTGTCCGTGCGAAGAATTCAGGCACCGCCGAGGTGCAACCGGCATTCCAGGATCAAACATTCGAGGTGCTGCGTCCGTTACCGGTCCATGTGGGATTGAGTCCGCTCGGAGCGTGGCCCGGGATTCCGCAAGGGGCAGCCTACGATGTGAAAGTGGCGGGGCCAGTAGCATACGTTGCTGCCGGTTGGGGCGGGCTGGTGATTCTGGATGTTTCAGATCCACATCTACCCAGGCTTCTGGGGCATCATCCAGCGGAAGGTCTCGCCTTAGGGGTAGCGGTTTCGGGCAACACCGCATTCCTTGCGTGTGGCCCTGCGGGCTTGCAGATTGTGGATGTCTCAGATCCTGCCAGACCGGTTGGCTTGTCACGGTTCGTCCGGAATGATGGATGGCCGATGGATGTGGCGATTGACGGCCGGATCGCGTATGTCGCGGATCAGGCTCGAGGTTTGAGCATGGTGGACATTTCGAATCCTTCCCGACCGTTTCTGCTCAGCTCACAATCCACCGTAGGCACCCCGGTCGCAGTAACGGTTTCGGAAGGAGTGGCATACGTGGCTATGCACACGGAAGGGGTCGAATTGGTCGATGTTAGCGATCCTGGGAACCCGCGCAAATTGAGCCGGTTTCCCCTTCCTCGGCACGCCTTCGATCTCACCGTGGCCGGAAGCACCGCCTACGTCGCCAGTGGGGACGATGGATTGCGTATTCTCGATGTGGCCGACCCGCAGAATCCCCGGCTACTGGGAATCTGGTTCACACGGGGCAATTGCAAGGATGTCACCATATCTGGCCATTTGGCTTTCATTGCAGATCAACACGAGGGACTGAAAGTAGTCGACGTTTCGAATCCGGCTGCTCCTCGGACTGTCGGGGAGGCTCCGACGACAGCTTATGCCTGGAAAGTAGCGCAAGCGGGAGACCGTTTATACGTGGCTGATCACAATGGAGGCATGATTGTGTTCGACGTTTCAGCGCCGGGTTCTCCTGTGCGGTTGGGGACTTATTCGACGAACCATGAAGTCACGAAATCCATCATGGATGGTCCAAGGGTCTATCTCGCTTGTGGAGGGGCAGGGGTAGTCTTCCTTGATGTGTCAGACCCCGCTAATCCCCGGAAGATCGGCGCATACGATACTCCGGGGTTCGCCAAGGGTATTGCGCTGAACGGTGACCGGCTCCTTGTTGCAGACGGCGGAAACGGCTTCCATGTGCTGGATGTTTCGGATCCAGCCGCTTCCCGGCGGCTCGGAGGGTATAAGGCATCGCTGCGCTGGCCGCTCGACATCGGAGTGCATGGCAACACTGCCGTGGTCTTTGACAATTATGCGGGATTGCTGACGTACGACATCTCGGACCTCCAGAATATCCGAGAGATCGGAGGCATCCGAAACCCGTTTGGAGATAAGATCGTGGTCTTCGATCACTATGCACTCGTCACGAGCTGGTCAGGCGGCGGGATAACTATCAATATTTCCGATCCTGCGAATCTTGTTCTCGCTTCCTCGATTCGCGTGAGCGCCAACCCGGGGAATGTGGGCGCCATCGGCGGGGTTGGAGTTGTCGTCGATCCGACAGCCAGCTTTGCCTTGCCCATCGAGTGGGCAGTTCGGGGAAGGATGGAAGACATGGCGCTTGACATTGGAATTTCGGGCACAACTGCGTTTTTGCCCCATCGCGACAAAGGCATAGAAATTGTTGACTTTTCAGACGTGGATGATTTGCAGCCTGTTGGATCGTATCGGACGGCAGGGGCTTCCATCCTGGCCCGTGGTGATATCGTCTATGCTTCGGGAGGGACGACGGGTTTTCAAACGTTGAAGGTGCTTTCGGGCGAGAAATCGAGGCAATCCATTCACTTCCACCGAATTTATGACCAGACTTTGGCCGACGGACCAGTCCGGATATCCGCCAGCGTCGACAGCAAACTGCCGCTCACGTTCCGGATCGTGTCGGGCGAAGGTGAAGTCTCGACTCCCGTCAAGGCGTGGTGGAACGACGCCGTCTGGGAGGCGAAGCTGACCCCAGAAGCCGGAGGGACTGTAGTAGTCCGCGCGGAACAATCCGGAAATGATGATTATGCGCCTGGATTTTCGGAGCAGAGCTTCGAGGTCTTCGATCCGCAGCCGCAAACGATCGCATTCACTCCGGTCGCGGGATTGGTGCTATCGAGCGGGCCGGTGAGTTTGCAGGCGAGCGCGAGCAGCGGGTTGCCGGTGTCTTTCCGGGTGGTGTCGGGACCGGGGCAGGTGGCGGGGAATTCGCTGGCATTCCTGGGGACCGGCGAAGTGGTCGTGCGGGCGGAGCAGGCGGGCAATGACGAATGGCTCCCGGCCTTCGTGGAGCGGACGATCAGGGTGATCGATCCGCAAGCCCAGACGATCGATTTTGCGCCGATCGCCGATCGAGCGTTCGAGGACGGCCCGGTCACGTTAAGCGCCACCGCCAGCAGCGGGTTGCCGGTGAGCTTCCGGGTGTCGGCCGGCTTGGCGCGGGTGGCGGGGACGGTCTTGACGCCGATGGGTTACGGGCCGGTCACCGTGCGGGCGGAGCAGCCGGGGCGGCCCGGCCTCTGGAGCGCGTATGCGGAGCGGACGTTCACGATCCTGGGGGAAGACCCGGAAAGCCTGGAGGTGCGAGAAGCGGCACACTGGCCGGGCGTGGAAGGCGGGACGATGCGAGGGCTGGTCGTGGCGAAAGGCCATGCCTTCTTGGCGGGTTATCGGGCGGGCTTGCAGGTGGTGCAACTCGAAGAGGCGGGCGGGGAATTGAGTCTGGCCCACGTCGCGAGTCTGGATACGCCGGGCCTGGCCGTGGGAGTGGCGGTGGCGGGAGATTATGCCTACGTCGCGGATTGGGAGGCCGGGCTGCGGGTCATCGATATCTCGGCGCCGGCCGGGCCGCGAGAAGTCGGCGCGGTCGTCACACCGGCTTTCGCGCGCGGGGTGGCGGTGGCCGGAAGCTACGCGTATGTGGCGGATTGGGTGGGCGGGGTGCAGGTCATCGATGTCTCGAACCGGGCGAGCCCCAAGGCGGTGGGGCATTTCGCGACGATGGGGTGGGCCAGCGCCGTCACGGTCGCGGGGAGCCGCGCCTACATCGCGGAGGGGAATGGCGGGCTGGGAATTCTGAACCTTTCGAACCCGGCGGCCCCGTCACGCCTCGGCCGGATCGAGACCGGCGGCTGGGCGTATGGAATATCGGTGGATGGAACGCGCGCGGGCCTTGCGGACGGCCCGACCGGCTTGGGCCTCGTGGACGCAGAGGATGGCGAGTTCCCAAGAGTGGTGGGGCGGTACAATTCGGGGGACTTCGCGCACGGCGTGGTGCTGCGGGCGGGGATGGCCTATCTGTTGGATGGGCAAGGGCTGAAGCTGGTGCAGATTTCGGATCCGGAATTTCCTCGCGTTTTGGGCCGGTACGAGGCCGAAGGCTTCGCGTATGGAGTGGTCGTGGACGAGCGCGCGGACGGCGCGCGCGTCTATCTCGCAGAGGGCCCGGCCGGACTCCGTGTGTTGCATGTGCGGCGAAAGTTTCCGGCGGCGCCGTAGGAGCCCGGCCGGAGCGGATGGACATTTTACTGGCTGCGGCCGGGTGGGTGCGGCACGTTAGCGGAAGACGGGGAACCGAGTTGGGAGTTGCGCCTATGTCGAAGGATTTTTGGAAGTTTCGCGGCCGGGCCGGAGGCCGGGCCTTCACGTTGATCGAGCTGCTGGTGGTGATCGCGATTATTGCGATCCTCGCGGGCATGTTGCTGCCGGCGTTGACGAAAGCAAAGAGCAAGGCGCAGGGCGCGAAATGCACGAGCAACCTCCGCCAAATGGGCCTCGCGATGATCATCTATATCTCCGACCACGGGGTCTATCCGGTGGGGATCGACAACAGCCGGAACTCGGCCTGGATCTGGCCGGCGTTGCTGCGGAAAACGATGTCGGGCAGCCAGAACACCCGGGTGTTTCATTGTCCGTCCGCTCCCGAAAAATCGCAGTGGATCGTGAAGTTCGGCAGCAAGGAGCCGGCGCGCACGGGCTACTTCGAGGACGAAGTGCGGCTGCGCCCCGGCGGCACGCACTTCATGAGCTACGGCTATAATGTCTGGGGGGCGTTCGCCGGGAAGAATCCGAATACCGGGCTGGGTGTCTATCTCGGCGACCCGGTGTGGGGCGAGACGAAGGAATCGGCGGTGGTAAAGCCTACCGAAATGATCGCCCTCGGGGATAGCAATTGGGATCTCAAGCGGAAGGGCGATCCCGACTGGAGCGGGTTCATCGGCATGTATGAAGAGCGGCAATGGCCGCTGGAACTGCACAACCGGCGCGCCACTATTCTTTATGCCGACGGCCATGTCGAAGCGAAACGGCGCACCGACATGATCGGCCAGTTGCACCGGGAGCGGGACAAGCGCCAGCAGGTCTCGCGGCAATGGAATCGCGATAACGAACCGCATTTCCAGTAACCGATCCCGCCTCCGCCTGCCTCGAGCGGTTGAGCGCCTGTCTGTCCAGGCATTGCGCTGGGCGAGGTTCGACAGCGAACGGCTTCTCGTTGCCCTCCCGCCGCGGTCGTGCCATCCTTCGGCCATGCACGACCCCACGCTCCGCAGCGTTCTCCGGCCCGCCGCCTTCGCCGAATGACGCCCCGCCTCACCATTCGCGGCGTGGCCAAGCGCTTTGGTCCCACCCAGGCCCTGCGGAACGTCACTCTCGAAGTGGCGCCGGGCGAAGTCCATGCGCTCATCGGAGAGAATGGCGCCGGCAAAAGCACCCTCATGAAAATCCTGAGCGGGGCCTATCAGCCGGACGCCGGCGAGATTCATTTGAATGGGGAGGAATACGCGCCCAAGGATCCGTTGCAGGCCCGCCGCCGCGGCGTCGAGATGATCTACCAGGAACTGAACCTGGCTCCCCATCTCTCGGTCGAAGAGAATATCCTCCTCGGCGTCGAACCGGCGACCCTCGGCTGGCTCAAGCGCAAGGAACGCCGCGAGGCCGCCCGCCGCGCCCTGGCGGAATTGCACCACTCCAATATCCCGCTCGACGCTCCGGTGCAAACCCGCCCCATCGCCGAGCAGCAGATGGTCGAGATCGCCCGCGCCCTCATCGGCGCTCCCCAGGTGCTCATCCTGGACGAACCGACGAGCAGCCTCACCCAGGTCGACACGGAGCAACTCTTCGCCGCCATCGAACGCCTGAAGGCCCGCGGCGTGGCCATCATTTACATCAGCCACTTTCTCGAAGAATGCCAGCGGCTCGCGGATCGTTACACCGTGCTGCGCGATGGCGAAACCGTCGCCTCGGGCGAAATGAAATCCGCCGTCCTGCCCGAGATCATCCACGCCATGGTCGGCCGCGAACTGACCGACATTTATCCCGCGATCCCCCACGAACTCGGCGAGCCGCTCCTCACCGTCCAGGAGCTGCGCGGCGAAAAGCGGCCGATCGATGTCTCCTTCACGCTCCGCCGCGGCGAGATTTTCGGCCTCGCGGGGCTGATCGGCGCGGGACGCACCGAAACGCTGCGCACCATCTTCGGCCTCGATCCCTGCCGGGGCGGGTCGGTGCGCCTGGGCGCCCGCCCCGCCACCGCGCTTTCGCCGGCCCGGGCCATCCTCGAAGGCCTCGGACTCCTCAGCGAGAATCGCAAGGAAGAAGGGCTGATGCTTAATCTCAGCCTGGCCGAAAACATGACCCTTCCGCGGCTTCAGCCCTTCTCCCGCTGCGGCCTGCTCCATCTCAATCATCAGGCCCGCGCCGCCGCCGGCTGGATGGAAAAGCTCCGCGTCCGGGCTCGCGGCCCTGGGCAGACCATCGGCGAGCTGTCCGGCGGCAATCAGCAGAAAGTTGCCATCGCGCGCCTCCTGCACAGCGAGGCTTCCGTGTTGTTGCTCGACGAACCGACGCGCGGCATCGATGTCGCGAGCAAGGCTCAGATCTATTCCCTCATGGGCGAACTCGCCCGCCAGGCCAAGGCCGTCATCTTCGCCAGTTCCTACCTGCCCGAGCTGCTCGGGGTCTGCGACACCATCGGCGTCATGTGCCGCGGCCGCCTCGTCGCCGTCCGCCCCCGCGCCGACTGGACCGAACACGCCATCATCGCCGCCGCCGTCGGCCGGGCCTGAGCCTCCCGCCCCGCGCTTGCTTTCCTGAATCGTTTTGGAAAGGTCTCCGTCGAACCAGACAAGTAACATGCAAAAAATCGTAATCGCTCTTTTATCGGCGGCGGCGGCCACCGGACTTCTGGCCGCCGAAGGCTACAAGGATACCCCCATGATCCCCGGCACGCCGTGGCACATTCACGACAGCGACCGGCCCCATCCCCGCATCGTCAAATCCGGCGAAAAATTCAGCGACCTCGCCTCTGCCCCCGGAGATGCCGTCGTTCTTTTCGACGGCAAGGATTTGAGCAAGTGGGTCGGTGAAGGGGGCAAGGCTCCACAATGGAAGGTCGAGAACGGCTACATGGAGACCACCAAAACCGGCCGCCTCCGCACCCGCGAGGAATTCGGGGACTTCCAGCTCCATCTCGAATTTGCCACTCCTTCGAAGGTCGAGGGTTCCGGCCAGGGCCGCGGCAATAATGGCGTGAACATCTTCGGCCGCTACGAAATCCAGGTGCTCGACTCGTACGAAAACAAGACCTACGCCGACGGCCAGGCCTCCGCCATCTACGGCCAGTTCCCGCCGCTCGTGAACGCCTCGCGCGGCCCGGGCCAATGGCAGACCTACGACATCATCTTCGAAGGCCCCCGCTGGGATGCCGAGGGCAAGCTCACCCGCAAGGCCAGCGTCACCGTGTTGCACAACGGCTTGATCGTGCATAACAAGCGCGAACTCCTCGGCGGCACCAACCATCGCCAGATCCGCGAATACGCCAGGCACGCAGAAAAAGGCTTCATCGAGCTCTACGAACACGGCAACCCCGTCCGCTTTCGCAACATCTGGATCCGGCCGCTCGGGGAATACGACAAGCCGTGATATTTTCCGGCGAAGTTTTCTAAAGTGTCCCGCCGCGCTTCCGATAGGTAATGCAAGCACCGAAAGGTGCCGTGAAAGCAGGCAGGCCGTCCCGAGTGGGACGGCTTTTCTGTTTCCCCAGGCTGCTTCCGCGCGACACCTTCGCCCGGCCCCCGCTTCCAACCGGAGATTTCGCGCCAGATTTGCTTGTCACGCCCCGCCGTTCGCTTTATCACAGCCCCACCGGATCGCCGACTCAGCTCGAAAGTACCGTAGCGCTGGCGGGTTGGCGGACGGCCATATAAGGAACACTGCGAATGAAAAAGATGCTTGCTCTGATCGCCGTTACGATGGTCGCCGGCCTGCTCATGGCCTGCGGCGGCAGCGATGATATGTCCTCGCCTCCCGCCGACACGAATAGCGCCGCAGGCGCCGCCAAGTAAGCGGACTTCCGCTTTCCTGACCTGTCCGGCGGTCCGCGCCGCCGGACAGGCCCAGGTTATGCGACCGCGCGGGCCTGCCGCACCGCCTCGGCATAGCCTTCGCGATACGTCGCGAAGGCTGGCTGCCAGCGCAAAGTCTGTTTCGCTTTCGCGTTGCTCACTTGTTTATTCGTAAAGCCCCGCTTCCGCTCGCTCAGGCGTTCCTCGGAGACAGTCGGCGGAAGGGGCCGTCCCAGCTCCCCGGCGAGCCACCCTAGAAACTCGCGCTCGGTAACCGGGAGGTCGTCCGCGATATTATAGGTCTCGCCCGCCGCCCCTTCCTCCAGGGCCGCTTTGATCCCGCTCGCCAGGTCCGCGAGGTGAATCATGTTCAGATAGCGCCTCCCCTCCCCATGCAGGCGCGCTTCGCCCCGGAGAAATTGCTGGAAGAGATGCCCCCGGCCCGGCCCGTAAATCCCCGCCGCGCGCAGAATCACGACGGGCCAGTCCGCGCTCTGCCGGCGGAGCCATTCCTCCGCCTGCACTAACAGTCGGCTGGTGGCGCTCGGCGGCTCGGCGGGGCTCCGCTCGTCCACCCAGCTTCCATCGGTCTGGCCATACACGCTGGTGCTGCTCACCTGGACATACTTCCGCACCCCCCCCTGCCCGACCTGTCCCAGCAGGTTCCGAGTCCCTTCGACGTAAACGCGTTCATACTCAGCCGCTCCCCCCCGCGTCGAGGAGACCAAATTCACCACCCAGTCGATCCCGGTTGGAACAGCGCGCAAACTCGACGCATCCGTGATATCCCCCTGCACCAGTCGAATTCCCGCCGCGGTCATTTCGGCTTCGGCCGTCCGCGAACGCCGCAACCCATGGACCGCATGGCCCGCCGCCGCCAGGTCCGCGCCCAGCCGCATCCCCACATACCCGCAACCCACCAGCAACACATTCATCTCAGCTCGCTCTCCCAAACCGCCCGCCAACCCAAGTCCGCGCTCGTCGGACGGCACGCCTCGGGACGCATTGTCTCTAGGCTACACGCAGGCCGATGTCCAACCGCCGCTGGCCGCGCCCGCGACCGCTCGACACGCCTGATTTGACACCCCCGTGGGCGGTGGTTAGCCTCAACCCCGGGTGGCGACCGTTGACAACCATTGGATTCCGGTGGCAGCGCGCCGGGCGATCATGCCCGCCGTGCTCGTCGCGAGCCTGCTCTGCGGCTGTGCCCGAACCGGGTCGCACCGGTCTTCCGGACGCCACGTTCCCGATGCCGACCGGCAGGCGCTGGAGCGCCGAGTGGCTGGGCTCACGCATTTCGCCGTCGGCATCAGCCGCGAGCTGAACGGCGACGCTGCGGGGGCCACGTCGGATTTTGTCGAATCCTCCCTGTTGGATCTCCGGTACGAGCCCTTGGTCATCGAAACCGCCCGCCGTCTGCTGCGGGAAACGAAAAACGCCGAAGCGGTCGAATTACTCGAAAAATCCGTCGCCGAAGGCACCGGCAGCGGGCCCTTGCATTCCCTCCTGGGCTACGCCTACTTCCAATCGGGCCAGACCAATGCCGCGATCCGGGCCAACGAAAATGCCATCCAGGCCGCGCCCGAGCAGCTCGCCGGCTACCAGAACCTCGCTCACATCTATTTCGAACAAAAGCGCACCAACGACGCCTTGCAGGTGCTGGATCGCGCCGCCGCGCAAGCCGAGGCCGCCCCCGATTTCCTGCTCGCCCTCGCCGAACTTTACGTGCGCCTCGCCCGCCAGTCAGCTCTGCCCGAAGCGGAAGCGCGCGCCAAGATCCTCGCCCTGTCGGACCGGGCTTCCGCCCAGCCGCTGGACAACCCGCTCCTGAGCCAGCGGGTCGGCGAGTTTTATCTCGCCTACGGGGAGATCGCCAAGGCCGAGCCCATTTACCGGCAACTGTACGATGACTATCCGGATGCACCGGGCGTGCGGGACAAGCTGGCCGCCATCTATTTGCGCCAGGACAAAAAGGACGAAGCGGCCCGGTTGCTCGAAGAGTTGCGCCTCGAAAAACCGACCGACCCCCGCAACTATTACTTCCTCGGTGGACTGGCCTTCGAAGGCAAGAACTTCGACAAGGCCGCCGATTACTACAAGAACGCCCTGCAGCTAAACCCCGAGTTCGAGCCGATCTACTACGACCTCGCCGGCGCCTATATCGCCACGCAGCAGCCACAGGAGGCGCTGGAGATTCTTCGCAAATCGCGCGAAAAATTCCCGCAGCTCAATTTCACCGCCGAGTTCTACACCGGCATCGCCCTCTCCCAGCTCGAACGTTATCAGGAAGCGCTCGGCCATTTCACATCCGCCGAGCTTCTCGCCAAAAACTCGGAACCCAACCGCCTGAACCAGTTCTTCTATTTTCAGGCCGGTTCGGTCAACGAGCGCGCGGGCAACATCCCCGAAGCGGTCAAAGCCTTCCGCAAATGCCTCGAACTGGCTCCTGACAACGCCGAAGCCTTGAATTATCTCGGCTATATGTGGGCCGACCGCGGCGAGAATCTCGAAGAAGCCCGCACGCTGATCGATCGCGCAGTGGCCATTGAGCCGGACAACGCCGCCTTTATCGACAGCCTCGCGTGGGTGCTCCACAAGCTGAACCGGCCGAAAGAGGCGCTCGGCCACATGCGGCGCGCCATCGAGCTTTCCGAAAAACCGGATGCCACGCTCTTCGATCACCTCGGCGACATTCAGCTCGAACTGCGCGATTTCCCGGCCGCCCGCGCCTCTTACCAAAAGTCCCTCGAAATCAAGGACGATCCCGCCATCCGCCTGAAACTAAACGCGTTGCCGGCGGAATGATCCTGAGCTTCCGCTTTCGAATTCAGCGGTTTGGGATGATTGATTCGATTAAGTCTGCGCCCGTCGATCGCTGAGCCGGATAGCCGCAGGCCGCTTCTGGAAATGGCGTTGCTGAAACCGGCTCCCGGGTTAGGATTTACGCATGGCTCACGCGGTGGAGCAACCGGCGTCCCCGGTTCGGGGTGCCAAACTTTGGCCCATGTCGGTCGAGGCGTATCACGTCCTCGGCGAAGCCGGCGTTATTCCGGAGAACACCGAGCTTCTTTACGGGCAGGTCTATACGAAAATGTCCAAATCACCGTTGCACAGCTACCTCCTGGGCCGTTTGCTGCAATGGCTCCAAAAAGCGGAACTCGCCGGCCGGGTTGTCAGGACCGAACAGCCCCTCACCTTCCTCGATTCCGAGCCGGAGCCTGATCTGGCGGTGGTGCGGGGAACGTTGGAGGAATACCGGATGGCCCATCCGCAAACCGCGGAACTGGTCATCGAGGTTTGCGTGACGAGCCATGAGTACGACCGCTCGAAATTGCGCGCGTATGCGAGCGCTCAAGTTCGCGAATGTTGGCTCGTGCTGGGGCCGGAGAAGCGCATTGAAGTTTTTTCCGAGCCCAGCGAAGGCGCGTTCGCCACGGTCGCTCAATTCGGACCTCACGGCACGTTGCGCAGCCGAGCACTTCCCAGCCTGGCCCTCGACCTAGCCAGTCTATTTGCCGACTGAAGCACCTCGCCATCCCGCCGGCTTGGATCGAGAGCCTGCTAGAGTCGTTCGCGCCCCGCGTATCCTGAATTCAGGTCGTGCCAGTACTCGATGTCGTCCTCTTCCTTCTCCCAACAAAGAAACGCTTCCTTGCCCCCGATAAACGCCGGAAAATCGACCAGCCCCCGCTCGAGATCCTTCACCTGGATCTCCCGCCGTTGAAATTCGCCCAAAACTTCCTTGATCGAAGCCAGAACGCGGACATGGCGATTCACGAGAGAGCCCCCCAGGTCGACTCCCGGCACGAGCGCGGAAGCGATGCCCGCATCGATCTGCTGCAGCTCCTTGCGCAAGCGGTCCAATCGCTCGAGCCATTCCCGAATGTCCGGGAGCAACGCTCGGGCTTCTTCCCGCGTATAATGCTTTTTGAATAAATGCGCCATGCGCCAGGAGCTTATCTACACTCTCCGGGGCCATCCGGCCAGTTTGCATACTCGGCGTTACCCGCCGCACGGATTCTGCTGATCGCGTACCACGCAGCATTTCATCCGCTCCGGGATAATCCGCGCGTTTGCGGCCCGCGACATCTGTGGCGGGTTTGCGTGCCGCGACTCGACGAATGCGGGATGGTTCGTTCCAGAGGCCCCGTCTCAGTGACCGCAAATGTCTCTGAAGACTTCGACTGCCCCTCTCTGTCTGCTCCCGTGGTACCGTTCGGACAGAGGCATTTGGCTCAAGTTTCGGAGGTGCGGGTCGATTTCGAAGTGTGTTGGAAGCCAAGAGCAACATCTCGCCCGGCCTGCCCCCGGAGCGTGCCTTTGCCCGAGCCATCCGGCCCGCGCGCGGCGGAAGCCGTGTCCTGATGGGCCGGGCGGTGCTGTGGGCCGGTCTTCAGTTTTCAGTGTTAGGCATTCTCGCGCAAGGAGTTCCGGATGTTTCGGAGCAATTGAAAGCCGTGCAACGGCAGAATGAATTGCTTCAGTCCCAACTCAGCCAGCAAAAGGTATTGATCGAGAGCCTGACCGAGAAAGTCAGCGCCTTGGAATCGGATCGCGCGGTTTCCAGCGGAGCCCCCACGGATTCAGAAACGCGGGATTTGATGGCGGGCAAGGGCCCAAGCTTTACTTCGCTGAACATTAGCGGCGAAGGGAGCTTTGCCTTCATGCATAGCGAGTCGAAGGGCCGCTATCCGAATTCGGAATTCCGCGTGGACGAGGCGAAGCTTTTCCTCGAATCGCCGGTCTACTCCGATGTCTACTTCTTCACCGAGCTGGATCTGTTCGTGCGCGAACAGTCCGAAGCGAATCTGCGCATCGGCGAAGTTTATCTGGATTTCGAAAACCTCTCCCGCTTCTGGGGGCAGGAGGGCCAGCTCACGCTGCGCGTCGGCCGGTTCGACATCCCGTTCGGCGAGGAGTACATGGCGCGGGACGCGATCGATAATCCGCTCATTACCCATTCCCTCAGCGATATCTGGGGTGTGGATGAGGGCGTCGAGATTTACGGCCGCATCGGCCGACTGCAATACGCGCTGGCCGTGCAGAACGGCGGCAGCGATGCCTTGCACGATTTCGATGGGGACAAAGCTGTCGTGGCCCGGTTGAGTTACGATCCGACACGCTGGCTGCATCTGAGCGTGAGCGGCATGCGCACGGGCGACCTCCACGCCACGAACGACAAGTACTCCGAACTCTGGCTGGGGCCGGGCTTCATGCGTTCGATCGGTTCGACCAATACGACCTCGTTCGAGGCGCAACTGGTCGAGGGCGATGCCCAGGTCCACTGGAAAGGCGGGCACGTCAAAACCGCGGGCGGGTATATCCGCTACGAGGACGACGACCCGCTCGCGGACAACAGCCGGGATATTTATTACTACTACGTCGAAGGCGTGCAGAACATCATCCCGAAGCTCTATGCCGCCGCCCGCTGGAGCCAGATGTTCGTGGACCAAGGCTATCCGATCGCCGGCAATGCCAATGCCGGCCAGTACTTTTTCAGCCGTTCCGCTCCGTTAACCACGGATCTGTGGCTGCTCAGCCTGGGGCTGGGTTACCGCTTGAGCAATCAGCTCATCGTGAAGGTGGAGTACAGCTTCGAACAGGGCGAACTCGCCAATGGGCGCAACCGCCGGCACGAGAACACCGTGGGCGCGGCCGTGGCGTTCCGTTTTTGACATGAAATCCCTGATTTACAGTGTCCTGAGCTTAGTCTGGCTCCTGCCCGTTTTGCACGGGGCGACGATCACGGGCTTGGTCGAGGCGAAAGGGAAGGAAGAAACCAGCGGAGACGGCGGTGGCGGCAAGTACGACAGCCGCAAATTCAAATTTGTGGAGCGCGTCAACTACGCCGAGATGCGCGATTTTGTCGTATACCTCGAGGGGCTTGCGCCGAGTCCGAGTGCGTCGAACCGGGTGCAGTCGGTCGTGACCCGGAAAGTGGCCCAGAAAGGGGCCGTGTTTCTGCCGGCGGTGCTTCCGGTCAGCGTGGGGACGACGGTGGAGTGGCCGAACAACGACGAGATTTTCCATAACGTCTTCTCCATCTCCGAGGCGAAGCCGTTCGATCTGGGCTTGTACAAGGATCCGGACGTCAAGCGCGTCACCTTCGACAAAGCCGGACGCGTGGACGTGTTCTGCTCGATCCATACCCGCATGAACTGCGTGGTGCTTGTGCTGGAGAGTGAGCATTTCGCCATCACGGACGCACGGGGTATCTATTCGATCCCCGGCGTTCCTCCCGGCACCTACAAGCTCAAGGCCTGGCATCCCCGGCTGCCCACCCAGACCAAGGAAATTGTCGTGCCCACTTCGGGCACGCTGAAAATCGATTTCACCTTGGGGATGGCCGATCTGCCCAAGTACTGAACGCCCGCATGCCTTGGACCCGGTCATTTCGGCGATGGAGTTTTCAGACAAAGGTGCTGGCGCCGGTCATCGGCATCATCACGGTGCTGGTCATCGCGCTGATGTGGCGGGTCGATGCGACCGTCCGGAAGCAATTGCAGGCCCAGGCGGCCGAGAGCCTCTTCACCGCCGAAGCCGTCTTTCACAGTTCACAGAAGATTCGTGCGGACAATCTGTTGCTTCAATTCCGCAACATCCCCAATGAACCCCGTTACAAGGCGGTGTTCCAATTAGGCGACCGGCAGACATTGCGGGAATTGCTCAACGAACTGGTCGAAGAGCTGAGCCTGGAAGTGCTCCTGTTCCTGCCGCACGGAAGTGGCGCGGCCACCGGCGCGAGCCGCGACCCGCAAATGGATCTGGCGGCGTTCCGCGCCGCCGTCGAGGGACCGGCTCGTTCGGTCAACGAAGAGTCCTCGAAGGTTTTGACGATCGCTTTGGATGGGCGGCTCTACAATGTCGTTTCGATCCCCATCGCCATCCGGGGCGAGGTTCTAGGCGTCCTTTCTGTCGCCGTCGAGATGGGCCATGCCGTGGCCAGCGAATTCAAGCAATTGACCGGCTGCGAGGTGATCTTTTTGACGAACGAACGCGTGCTGGCTTCGACCGTTTCCAGCGCCGGCCTGAACGCCCAGTTCACCGCCGATTTCGCGGCGCATCCTCCCAGCGTGTCGTCCGCCCGAAGCCGCGGCCAGGGAGCCGTGCATGAGATGATGTTGGACGGCGAGCATTACCGTTGCCTATCGGGACTGTTGAGTTCCAGCGGAGCGGGCGCCAGTTTCGGCTACCTGCTCCTCGCCCCGTACGAGCGGCCGCTGCAAATGCTCAAGTCGATCCAGCGCAGCTCCTTTCTTCTCGCGGCGGCCGGGCTGCTGCCCGCCATCGCCCTGGTCTGGATGCTGATCCGCAACATCACTCAACCGCTCCGACTGCTGCGAAACAGCGCGGAGGCGGTCGGCCGGGGGGATTTTTCCATCGAGGTTCCGGTGGCTTCGGAGGATGAGTGCGGCGAACTGGCCCGGGCGTTTAATCGCATGACCGGGCGCTTGAAGCAATCGAGCGACGAGTTGCGCAACGCCAACACCGAGCTCCGCCTGGCCAACGCCAGCCTGGCCGAGGCGAGCCGCGTGAAGAGCGAGTTTGTGGCCAATATGAGCCACGAACTTCGCACGCCTATGAACGGGGTCATCGGCATGACCGACCTGCTGCTCGATACGCCGCTCGACGAGGATCAGCGCGATTGCGTGGAAACCATTCGCACCAGCGGCGACTCCCTGATGCGGATTGTGAACGATATTCTCGATTTCTCCAAGATCGAGGCCGGAAAACTCGAACTCGAAACGATCGAGTTCAGTCCTCGTGCCAGCGTCGAGCACACCATGAAACTGCTTTCCGCGCAGGCCGCGGCCAAAATGCTGCGCTTCGAGCGGGAGATCGATCCCCATCTGCCGGTCGGCCTGGTGGGCGACCCGGTGCGCTTCGGCCAAATCCTGGCCAATCTGGCCGGCAACGCCATCAAGTTCACCGCGCAGGGAGGCGTAACGGTGCGCATGCGTTGGATCGAGGACGGTCCCGGCTCGGTTCTGCTTCGGACGGAAGTCGAGGATACGGGCATCGGCATCCACCCGGAAGACCTGGCGAAGCTGTTCAACCCGTTCGTCCAGGCCGACGGTTCCATGTCGCGCCGTTTTGGCGGGACAGGCCTGGGCTTGGTGATCTCGCGCCGTCTCGCGGAGATGATGGGAGGGGAGATCGGAGTCGAAAGCACGCCCAAGGTCGGTTCGACCTTCTGGTTCACGGCCCGCTTCGCCCGGGCTGCGGCCCTGGCGGCGTAACTCGCGCCTCAGAGGGTGTTCCAAAAAAAGCTCCGCTGGCCAGCCTGTCCCCCAGGCCCGCCAGCGGATTTATATGCGAAACACGACGAGCGTCCCTCCGACGCAAATCGCGGCTTTTTCACGCCAACCCAAACTTCGGCGTGGAAATTAAACGCCCTGCACACACTCGTGGCAGGGCGGTGAATCATCCGCGACCCTGCTAATGACAGCGGATGGGTTCCACCCTAGCTCCGGCGGAATCGCCGCCGGTCTGCTCTCTCATGCGCCGTTTCTTCCAGAAATCCGCCAACTTTTTCGAACTTTCCCTCAACCTGTGCCGGTCAACGCCCGGTAACGAGCCGTCCCGGCGTCTGTCTACAGGCTTGAAGGTCCTGGCCAGGTCCTTGGGAATCAGGAGGTTCCCGGCCAGGGCACACGACTTGCTCGGAGAGCGAACGATGGTGGACATGGTGGAGAGGTGGCCCGCACCGAGCGGGATGGACCAGCCCGCGGCGGGTGATTTGCTCCCGCTGGTCTACGACGAACTTCGCCGCATCGCGGCCTGGAAGATGGCCGGCGAACGCCCGGGCCATACCCTTCAGCCCACCGCTCTCGTTCACGAAGCTTGGTTGCGGCTCACCGACGATGGACGCCCCCGATTTGTGAGCCGTGCCCATTTCTTTGCCGCCGCCGCCGAAGCCATGCGCCGCATTTTGATCGAATCGGCTCGCCGCAAAGGACGCCTCCGTCGCGGGGAAAGCGCCCCGCACGAAACCCTCGATGAGACCCACTGGGTGCAGGAGGCGGGCGACGAATCGATCCTGGCGATCGACGATGCCCTCCAGGTTCTCCGCGGCCAGGATCCTGCCGCGGCCGATCTCGTCCAACTTCGCTACTTTCTGGGAATGTCGATGGAGGAGGCCGCGCTGGCCCTGGGGCTCCCGGTGCGAAGCGCTGAACGGCTGTGGACTTACGGCAAAGCCTGGCTGCGGCGGCACCTGGCCCAATCGGGCTTCGGCGCCGCCCGAGCCTGAGACCGTGGGTGTGAACACTCCGCTTCCAGATGCGCGGACCGAGCGGGAGATATTCCTCCGAGCCCTCGAACTTGAAGATCCGGAACAGCGGATGATCTTTCTCGAGCAGGCCTGCCGGGGAGATCGCTCCTTGCGGACGGCGGTGGAAGCACTCCTCGAAGGAACCGATCACGACCATTTTCTCGAGACGCCTGCCGTGCGGCCTCGCGTGCCGATGTCCGCTCCCGAGTGGGTGGCCGGCCCCCACTGCATTCCGACGCAGATCGGCCGGTATCGTCCGGTGCGCGAAATTGGCGAAGGCGGCTGCGGCGTGGTGTATCTCGCCGAGCAGCTTGAGCCGATCCGCCGGACGGTGGCGCTGAAGGTCATCCGTCCGGGCATGGACACGCGCGGGGTCATCGCCCGGTTCGAGGCGGAACGCCAGGCGCTCGCGCTGATGGATCATCCGAACATCGCGCGCGTCCTCGACGCGGGCGCCACCGATTCCGGGCGGCCTTATTTCGTGATGGAGTTTGTGCAAGGCACGCGCATCACCGACTTCTGCGAAGAGCAGGGCCTGAGTGTGGCCGCGCGCCTGCAACTGTTCCGGCAAGTTTGCCGCGGGGTCGAACACGCCCACCAAAAGGGCGTGATCCATCGCGATCTCAAGCCTTCCAACCTGCTCGTCGCCGCGTCCGGAGGCGAGCCGGTGGCGAAGATCATCGATTTTGGCGTCGCCAAGGCGACCCGTCCGAGCTTGCTCGAACAAACCGTTTCGACGCGCACCCAGATATTCATCGGCACACCGGCGTATACGAGCCCCGAGCAGGCCGGTTCCAGTCTTGAGGAGTTGGATGCACGCGCCGATGTCTACAGCCTGGGGGTGGTGGTGTACGAGTTGCTCACCGGCACCACGCCGTTCGATCCCAGGGAATTGGCGGGCGTGCCTCCCGAGGATCTCCGGCGGCACCTGTTGGAGGCAGATCCCATCCCGCCATCCACCCGGCTTCGCACCTTGGCGCGCGACCCGCGGCTCAACCCGGAACGCAGCGCCTGGTTGCGGAAAGCCGCCAGCCAGGTGGCGGGTGCGCTGGATTGGGTGGTGCTGAAGGCCCTCGAAAAGGACCGCGCTCGCCGTTATCCCACGGTGCAGGCCCTCGAGGCGGACCTTGCGCGCTTTCTCAACGACGAGCCGGTGCAAGCCCGCCCGCCGAGCCTGGCCTATCGCTTGCAGAAATTCGGGCGCCGCCAGCGTCCCGCCCTCGCCTGGACGGCTTTGGTGATGCTTGTCATCGTGATCTCCGCCGCGGTGGTGGGCCGCCAATCGCGGCGAGCCCTCGAGGCCGAAACGCAGGTCGAACAGGTGCGCGGGCAGGAGGAGCTGCTCCGACGATCGTTCGTGCAGCAAACGGGGCGGGCCAACGAAGGGCGGCGTCTCGCCCGGCTAAACGAGTACGTCGTCGATATCAACCTGGCGCACCAATCGCTGGCCAACGGGAATTTCGCGGGAGCGATTCTCCGGCTGGAAAAGCAGCGGCCCGGACCGCGCGACTCCGACTTGCGCGGCTTCGAATGGCGCTACCTGCGGCGGTTAAGCCAGGGGGATGAACACCACCTTTTTGCCGCCGGTTTCGGGCCGGTGCTCGATCTCGCCTGGTCGCCGGATCGGCGGCTGACGGCGGTTGGCCAATTCGACCGGGTGATCGTGTTGAGCGACGGCGGGACGGTGGTGGCCGCCGAATTGCCGGGAGGCGCCTCTTCGGTGGCGTTCGACAGCACGGGCGCGCAGCTCCTGGCCGCGGATCGGGATCTCATCCGCGTGTGGCGCACGAGCGACTGGTCGCTCGAAACCACGTTGTGGAATTCGTCCGAACCGATCGCGACGGCCGGCGAAGCGCGGCTCGCCGCCGTCTCCAGCCGCCACGGCATCCAATTGTGGGAGACCGAATTCTGGCGCGAACGGCGCCAGATTCCCGGCACCTTCGGGCGAATGGCGCTCACCGTGGATGGACAGCGGCTGGTGGCCGGCACGCGGGAAGGACTGGCGGTGTTCGCCACGGATACGGGCGAGCGGGTGGCCCTGCTGGAGGGATCGGGCGGGCGGGCGGGCGAGCGCGGGCCGCGCAACGAACCGCTGGCTATTTCGCCGGACGGCAAGACGGTCGTGGCCGCGTTGAATGCGCGCGGGTCGCCGGAACCGTTCAGCATCGGCGTGTGGGATGCCGCGACGGGGCGGCGGGTGACGACCCTGCCGGAGGAGCCCGGTCAGGTCGAGCACACCAGCGCGATCACCGATCTGGCGTTCGCGCCCGACGGCAAGACCCTGGCCACCAGCAGTTGGGATCATTCGGTGCGGCTCTGGGATCTCGCCAGCCGGCTGTGCCGGGCCACCTATCGCGGCAGCCTCGCCGAGGTCTGGTCCATCGCGTTTTCGCCCGACGGCCAGCAGGTGCTGAGCGGCGGCAAGGATGGCGAGCTGCTCCAGTGGCCCGCGCATCCCAAGCGGCCGGCGACGGCGATACCGGGCGATTGGATCCCGCTCGGGTTTTCCCAAGACGGTTCGAAACTCGTCGCATACCACACCGGCGGAGCCCTTTCGATGTTCAATCCGGCCACGCTCGAACCCACGGCCCGGATCGATGTGCAACCCTCCCGGCGGATGGGCTGGTTCGCCGGGCCGCCGATCGCTATTTCGACCGATCTTACCCGCGTGGCCGAGGCGCGCGGATCGGGACGCCTGGCCCTTTGGCACCCGGAGAAACGCGCGGCAGCGCCGGACGAGCTGCATCTATCCACGCCGGCGGACGTCCTGACGCTCTCGCCCAGCGGCCGCATCCTCCTGGCGGGCGGTTTCCGCCATCCCCTCGAGTGGTTCGAACCGGAGGTGAGCCGGGAGCCGGTGCTGACGCTCGAAGGCGAATGGGCGGTCTTCTCCGGCGACGGGGAATCCATCGCCGAATTCACCCGCGACCGCCGGGTGCGGCTGTGGCAAACCTCCACCCGCCAGGTTCAGCGCGAATTCGATCTTCCCGAGGGCGTGGGTTTCTCCGCCGCGCTGAGCTGGGATGGATCGGTGCTCGCGACCGCTTCCGACGTGCGCGATTCCTCGAACACCATCTTCCTTTGGGATGCCGCCGAGGGGCGCTTGCTGGGCACCTGCATCGGCCACAAGCAGGCCGTTTCGAGCGTGGCCTTTGCCCCCGACGGGCGCACGCTCGCCAGCTCCAGCGGAGACGGTGCGCTGAAGTTCTGGCACGTCCCCACCGGCACCGAAATGCTCAGCCTGGTCCGGATCGGAGCCAGCCAGCGGCGGCTGGTCTTCTCGCCGGATGGGCGCTGGCTCGCCATGCAAAGCTCCACCAGCGGCGGTTCCGAACTTCGCCTCCTCGAGGCCCCTCCCTTTCCGTAAGGTTTCGCCGGTCCGATGCCGTCTCCAGTATTTTGCGAAGTTCATTTTCTTCCGTGCCGCGCCCGTGACGATTTCAAAATCGTTTTGCTATTGGGATTGCTTTTGCTGCCGCATCCGATCCGCAACGGTTTTGGCTCTCTTGCCGATGAATCCATTCTTTTGAGCCATTTCTACGTATTCAATTGCTTTGTCCAAATCTTTGGGAACCCCAGCGCCTTTTACGTATAGTTGAGAAAGATGAAACGCAGATTCCGCGCTTCTCCCGGCTGCCGCAGCGGTTAGCAGTTCGACCGCCCTTTTAGTTTGTTGAGGCGAAACGTTCTTCCCATCCAAGGTGAGGATAGCCAAAATGAACATCGCGTCCACATCGCCTTGTTTGCTGAGGGCTTCCAAATACATTGGAACCTCGGAGCCCTTAAGTTCCTCTTTTATCTCCCTTTGGAGTTCACGAAGGTTCCCAAAGCGGGGAACGTCGCTGCAAGTGATCTCATACGTTTCGTGAGATTGCTCCAGCTTGATTTGAGGCGGCCCTGGAAAAATGGCCTCCACTCGCGAAGCGCGACGCGAGATTCGAACGGTGTAAATCAGGTCGCGCGGGTATGGCAATTCTTTCCAGCTGAACATCTCGTCATCCCAAACTGGGTCAATCTCGCTTCCCGCAAAATAGGACTTTTGGAAAGAGATTATGAACCGATATTTAACCGACTCTGCACCGCTGGGTAGGGGGTCTGGAGAGGAGACGCAGACAACGTAAATCCCTTCTGTCAGGACAGGCAAAACGGTTGTGCCTAAATCTTGTCGCCCGTCGGGGCTCGTCATATTTATCGGCACCTTCATGGCTAACCTTCCCCCGCAAGGCACTAGCCGTCCGTTAATCGCGCTTAAGAACTTCTTGATCGCCCGCTCGTTTGGGGAATCCGCATCTTTAATGCGCAGGTCCTCCGGTTTAACCTTCCCACGAAAATGCGCCTTCATGCGCGCAATGGTATCAGCCGTCTCGACCCCACTATCGATCACGGCTCCTCCGAATTGCACGGCTGCCTGCGTGATTGCTTGAGCGGCTTTGGCCGCGACTTGTGCAGGATCAATCACCAGGTCACCAGGGTCAGTGACAGCGGGTGCGGCTGACGCAAGAGTGCCAATCAGCACCGAGATCACACCAAACGCCAGCACACGTTTTCCAGGGTAAGGCATTTCGGATTTTCATCAGAAGCGCGAAAATTGCCACGCGCAAAGGGCGGGGGACAGTCGTTCTCGATCTCACAACAACTCCGGCTCAAATCCTCTACCAACTTCCTGTGGACCCTTACCCGGAAGGCTACTTCTTTAACCGAAGGCGGGTTTGCCGTCATTTCCAAGAGCGGGTTGTGTCAGGGTTGGATGCTCTCGGAGCAGTACTTTTCCCACCAGGAACGTGCGGACCGTTCCCCAGACGAGCGCGAACCCTCCGATGCAGATGATTTGCAGCGCCAGGTCGGGAGCGAAAACATATACGATGCCGAGCGTCGCATCCATGCCGCTCGGCAAGATCAAGAAGACGAAGACAGCGACGAAGACGTGGCCCAGGAGCGGCAAAACCCAGTGAACCATCCAGCGGAACCGTGTGAACGCGGGCGGCGCGCTCGATCTCCATTTTCGAAGCCGTTTCAAGGTCATGAGGAGCCCGAGACACTGGAGGAACGGAAAAACAAGAAACGCAGGGGAGATGATCGTTCCCATCAGGTCAAAAGGAGGAGGCGTCAGGGCCTCGCCGAGCAGAATCTTGTACGCCACGCTGTTGATGCGTTCCAAACGAGCGTGTTTGTAGGAAACGGCGTTCATGAGAATGACCAGGCCGAGTTTGTTTTCGGGAGAGAACGAAAAATCGGTCAAGAAATCCGCAGTGGAGCCGCCATGACCAATTTTTTCCAGCGCGCCATCGCGCGTGCGGATCACCCAGGCCATCGCGTAGTAGCGATCGTTGGTCGCGCCGACCGGGCGACGGAAGAGGTGTTCCACGCTGTTGCTCGAAAGCAGCGATCCGCCCGCGTAGGAGCCTTGCTGCAGCATCGCAGCGGCGTACCGCGTCATGTCTTCCACGCTGGAGGCAAGCCCCCCGCTGGGAAGCCACGATGGCGAAAAATCGTCCGACTCACACGGCACCGGATGACCGAACCAGAAGCGATGGCCTTGCAGACCCTGGGCCCTGGCGTTCTGGTAGGAAGTGTAGCTATGCCGCATGCCCAGCGGATTGAAAACGTGCTGCTGGATGTAGTCGGAATACTTCAGGCCGGAGACAGCTTCGATGACCGCGCCGAGGACATTGTAGTTCGCGTTTGAATAGCGGAACCGTTCACCGGGTCTGCCTTGCAGCTGGAAATCGCGGTAGGAGCGAGCGAGTTCCGTCACGTCGGTGGCGGCAGCGCCAGAAGCAAACACTCGCCCCTGAAGTGTCGAGAAGCCGCTGCGATGGTGGAGCAGATGCTTCAGAGTCATGGTTTGGGACGCGTCATCGTCCACTACCCTGAACCAGGGCAGATAGGTTTGCACTGGTGCATCGAGGTTCAATTTCCCCTGCTCGACGAGTTGCAGAATGGCCGCCGCCGTGAAGGACTTTGTGATGGAGCCGAGTTTGAACGGGGTTTGGGGATTCACTCCCTCGCCGTACGTCTTCAGGAAAGCAACGTTCGTGTGGTAAATGACGGCGACCGCCATGCCGGGAACACGCGTTTCGCGCCTGGCCTTGTCGAGGTAGGTGTCGAGTTGCTCGAGGCGACGGGTGTCAAATTCTCCCAGGACGGAGCTGAGCAGTGAGAGCGCGAACACCAGCGCAAACATTCGTGTCGAAGCATGCATTCACGTCGTGAGCAGATTGGTTGGCTTTCAGCTTGCATGAAGCTGATGACGGCGGGAAGGGAAAACGAATTGCGGGAGTCAGTGAATTGCTGTCCAGTCTGTGTTCGAAAGGACGGCAGGGGATGCCTCCGGCGCGATGAAATACCCATTTTCTTTTTCCCGGTAACAGTTTCGCGCCTGAGCCCACGCCCGTTGGGCTTCCACCAAAGGGTCAACATCCTCGATCCCAAGCTTGCACTGTCAGCAAAAACGTCAGCAAAGGTGCAGTGAAAGGGTAGTGGGTGGGTGGGTAGTGGGCGAGTATGCTTGATCAGCCCGTAAAATATGGCAATTTGATCATGAAAACGACGCCAGAGGCGTCCGATTCCGACCCGCCAATTCCTTCGACGACCCGGACGGACTGGGCCGAGCCTTTGGGAAAGGCCCGGCAGCCGTGGGAAGCGCACCCGATCATGCCGCCAACTGACTGGCCGCAGGTCTTCGACTCACGTTCAAGGCGACGCCGGCGGGGGATTGAGCCGGGCGGGTTCGGCGGCTGGGGCGGGTTCGACGCGCGGTTCGGCGGGACGCGCGGGAGACAGAATGTTGAGATCGACCTGGTGGCGGCGGGCAGAGGTGATGGAGGTGGTGGCCTGGAGCCGGGCCTGGTCCAGGCGGGCTTGCTGGAGGCCGAGAGCCTGGCGGCGGAAGTCCAGGTTGAGGATTTTGGCAATGGCATCGACCAGCTTGGGAAAGGCGCGCGAGTTCGGCTGGGGCTGGGAGAGATTGAGCGCGGCGTTGTGCAGGAGGGTAAGGATGATCGCCTGGGAGCGCTGGAGCGTGGCGGGATCGACCGGTTCGGCTTCTTCGAACTGGGCGTTCCAGGTCTGGAGGGTTTCGTTGAACCGTCCGGCGCGGATCTGGGCACGAAGACGCACGAGAGTGGTGAGGGCGACGGGGCGGCCGAAGCCTTCGGGAGGCGGGAGAGCGCAGGTGCGGGCGATGTGGGGAATGCCGCCCGGGCCGGACAGCCAGCCGAAGAGCTGGGACTGTTGCGCCGGGGTGAGCAGGTCGAGGTAGCGGCGGCTTTCGACGCGCTGGATGGCTCCGACAAGCGCACGTCGATGAAACTTGATTTACCCTCGAAAGCTCCCGGCGGGTGGTCGGCGCGCCCTTTATGAAACCGGCCTCATTTGGACGCGCCGAAGGAGTAAAGGTGCTTGGCGGTGCGGATGAGGATGGTTTGGCCGACCAGCGCGGGCGTGGCCAGGATCTGTTCGCCGAGTTTGTTTTGGGCCAGAATCGTCGGGGTGTCGGCGGCGGCGTCCATCACGGTGACGACTCCTTTTTCCGAGGCGAAGTAAACGCGGCCGGCGGCGGCGACGGGGGAGGACCAATAATCATCGGGAGCGTTGATCCGTTCGTCCTGGTAAATGGGTTGGCCGGTTTTGGCGTTCAGGGCCGTGACGAAGCCGCCCGATTTGACCTTGAAAAGGCGGCCCTGGTAGTAGAGCGGGGAATTGCCGTAGGGAAGGCTGCGGACGCTTTTCCAGAGGACGAGGTCCCCGCAGCCGCCGGGGCGAATCGCGCGGAGAGCGCTCGCGGCTTTGGGAGGATCGACCCGGGTCAGTTCGGCCAGATCGAACGCGGAGTCGATCGGCTCGGAAGCGCTTTCCTGGTCCGGGGCCTCGCCGACGCTCTCTTTCATGGCTAGGGCGAAGAGCAGGTTTTCGCCGGCGGCGAGCGAACTCATCGCCCAACGCGCCGCGCCCGGGGAACGCCATTTTGGCCGGCCGTTGTTTGGATCGTACGCGGTCAGCGCGAAGGATCCGGAGACGATCAATTCCTCCTTGGGGCCATGCTTCCAATGGAATGGGGTGGCACGGGCGCGGCGGAATTGCGGGCGTTCCGCGCGCCAAAGCGAGCGGCCGGTTTTTTTGTCGAGCGCTTCGACGAACGAGCCGGTTTCCTGGTCGCAGACAATGATCAGTTTATCGTCGATCAAGATGGGAGAGGCGCTGGCTGAGAAGTCCGGTTTACCGATCGGGTGGCGCCATTGCTCCTGGCCATCGAGGTCATACGCCATCACGCCGATCGAGCCAAAATACACGTAGACGAATTTTCCATCGGTGACCGGCGTTGGGGTGGGAGTGCCTTCGCCGACATGAGTGCGCTTCCAGAGGATGCGTCCGTCCTTGCGATCGAACGCGAGGGTTTCGATCCCTCTTCCGGCCTCCTCGGCGGGCAAAATCCCGGTGAGATCGAGCGGGTCGATCTTTTTTGCGGTCTGCGCGGTGAGAAAAATCCGTTCGCCCGTCACTGCCGGCGAGGAGACGCCCTCGGGAATCGCCACTTTCCAAAGGAGATTGCTGGAGGGGCCGAAGCCGATGGGAGGGGTCGCCGTTTCGGAAACGGCGCGCCCGCCCGGCCCGCGGAATTGCGGCCAATCCTCGGCACGCGCGGTGAACACGCCCAGGAATATGGCCATCGAAAGTAAAAGTTGAGGTCGCATGACGATGATGAATTGGTACAGGACGTTCGCGCGGCGGCGATAAAATTCCGCTGGCCGCTTGGAGCTGTGTCGGCAACGCCAATCCAGATGCAGTCCATGGGCGATGAGCCTGGGAATATCCCTCGCCCTGAACAGTGGCGGCATGGGCCGGCATCCGAGGCCGGGGGCGGGACGCCCGGCGGAGCACGCGGGAACCCCTGCGCCCCCAGCGGGGCGGTTGCTTTGGGGGGCGGTAACTGATAGCTTTGTGGTTCAAGCCCTATGAGATGGAACTCCAGTTTTTCGGGATGGATGGCGGCGGTCTGGCTGCTGACGGCGGAGATGGTTTTGGGCGCGGCCGGGGGAACCGTGGCGGTGTTCCCGGCGGAGTTCGAATTGGCGGGGCCGGGGGCGCGCCAGACGTTGCTGGTGCAGCGGAGCGCGGAGGGGAAGGTATTCGAACAACTTGGGGAAGGGGTCAAGTTCCAGTCCAGCGACCCGGCGGTGCTGGAGGTGCAGGACGGGGTGGCTTACGCCCGGGCTGATGGCGAGGCGGCGATCACGGTGGACACGGCCGCGGGAAGCGCCCGGGCAAACGTGCGGGTGCGCGGAACGGGCGCGACGGTGCAGCGGGGATTCCGCAACCAGGTGCAGCCGGTGCTGGCGAAAACCGGTTGCAACGCGGGAGCCTGCCACGGGGCGGCCGCGGGCCAGAATGGTTTCCGGCTTTCGTTGCGCGGATACGATGATGAAGGGGATTTTCTGACGCTGACGCGGCAAGCGTTCGGACGGCGGGTGAACCCGAGCGATCCGGGGCGCAGCTTATTGCTGCTGAAGGCGACGGGAACGGTGCCGCACAAGGGCGGGCAGCGGTTCGAGACCGGATCGCTGGAGTACGAGATTCTGGCGGATTGGATCGCTTCCGGAGCGCCCGGGCCGTCGGCGGAGGATCCGCGGATCGTGCGGATCGAGATGCTGCCGCCGCAGGTGATCCTGAAACGGGATTCGACGCAACAGTTGATCGTGCGGGCGTATTTCTCGGATGGCCGCAGCGAAGATGTGACGCGCTGGGCGAAGTATACGGCGGCAAACGCTTCGGTCACGCAGGTGGGCGACCAAGGGGAGGTGAAGGTGGTGGGCTATGGCGAGGGAGCGGTGACGGCGTGGTACTTGAGCCGGATCGCCACGGCCACGGTGACGGTGCCGTTCGAAAACGCGGTGGAGCCGGAGGTGTTCGCCAAAGCGCCAAGGCGGAACTTCATCGATGAACTGGTGCTGGCCAAGCTGGAGAGCCTGCGGCTGCCGCCAAGCGGACGGGCGGGCGATTCGGAGTTTTTGCGGCGGGCGTATCTGGATACGATCGGGAGCCTGCCGACGCTGGAGGAGACGCGGAGCTTTCTGGCGGAATCGGGCGCGGACAAGCGGGACGCGCTGATCGAACGGCTCCTCGCCCATCCGCGGTTCGTGGATTACTGGACGTACCGCTGGGCGGAGCTGCTGCTGGTGAGCAGCAAATCCCTGAACGCCCCGGCCATGTGGGCGTATTACAACTGGATTCGCGACCAGGTGGCGGCGAACACGCCGTGGGACCGGCTGGTGCAACGAATCGTGACCGCGCAAGGGAGCACGCTGGAGAATGGGGCGGCGAACTTCTATGTCTTGCACGACAATCCGGCCGATCTTTCGGAGACGACCTCGCAGGCTTTTCTGGGGATGTCGATCAACTGCGCGAAGTGCCACAACCATCCGATGGAGAAGTGGACGAACGACCAGTATTACCAGATGGCGAATTTGTTCGCGCGGGTGCGGACAAAAACCGGGACGGCGGACGGGGAGAAAGTGGTGTTCGCGGCGGCGGCGGGGGATCTGGTGCAGCCGTTGCGCGGCCGGCCGCAGACGCCGGCACCGCTGGATGGGGAGACGATCCCGCTGGAGGATCCGGCGGATCGGCGGGAACACCTGGCCAAATGGTTGACGGCGCCGGCCAATCCGTACTTCACACGGGCGATCGTCAATCGCACCTGGGACAACTTTTTCGGCGTGGCGCTGGTGGAGAATGTGGACGACCTGCGGGTGACGAATCCGGCGAGCAACGAAGCGCTGCTGAGCGCGGCGGCGAAGTTCCTGGCGGAGCAGCGGTACGACTTGAAAGCGCTGATGCGGGCGATTTTGCAATCGGAGACGTACCAACGAACGAGCCGTCCGCGGCCGGAGAACGAGGATGAGGATCGGTTTTACGCGCGGTACTATCCGAAGCGGCTGATGGCGGAGGTGCTGCTCGATGCGTGTTCGGATGTGACGGGCTCGCCGACGGAGTTCAAGGGGTACCCGGCGGGATGGCGGGCGCTGCAATTGCCGGATTCGAGGATCGAATCGTATTTTCTGGCGTCGTTCGGCCGGGCGGAGCGGGAAAAGACCTGCTCGTGCGAGCGGAGTTCGGAGCCGAGCGTGTCGCAGGTGCTGCATCTGTTCAATGGAGACACCGTGAACAAGAAGCTCGAAGCGAAGGGGAACCGGCTCGAGCGGCAGTTGGAATCGAAACGGCCGCCGGAAGCGCTGGTGGAGGAGGTCTTCCTCACCGCGCTGGCCCGGAAGCCGACCGACGCGGAGCGGGAGAAATTCACCACGATGCTGGCCGGCGTGGAGGAGGCGGACCGGCGGGCGGCGCTCGAGGATGTGTACTGGGCGGTGCTGAGCAGCAAGGAATTCCTCTTCAACCACTAATTCCAATCCTCTTGAAAACACCTTGGAATAAAGGCGCCATGCCTCGAGTTTTAATGGTTATCGGGCTGCTCGCGCTGGGCATCGGGCGCAGCGGAGCAGCGGAATACGGGCGGGTGGCGGAGATTTTCGCGAAGCATTGCGTGGATTGCCATGCGGTGCAGGATCCGGAAGGGAAGTTCGTGCTCGAGACGCACGACCTGCTGATGAAGGGCGGGGAGAGCGGGCCAGCGATCATGCCGGGGAAGAGTTCGGACAGCCTGCTGGTCAAGATGGTGGAAGGGCGCTTCGAGAAAGACGGCAAAACGGTGGCGATGCCGCCGGGCAAACGGAAGAAATTGGAGGCGGAGGAGATCGCGGCCTTGCGGGCGTGGATCGATGCGGGAGCGCACGGGCCGGCCCCTGGAGCCGAAACGGTGAAGGCGGCGGCGATTCCGAAAATTCAGCCGAAATCCGCCCCGCGCCAGCCGGTGACCGCGGCGGCGGCCACGGCGAACGGACTGTTGGCCGCGTTCGGCCGGCATGGAGAGATCGAACTGTTCGCGGCGGACGAACAGATGACGGTGCGGAAAATCACCGGCCTCAAAGGGAATGTAAACGCGCTCGCCTTCAGCCCCGACGGGCAACAGTTGTACTCCGCGGCGGGCGATCCGGGCTTGGGCGGCGAGGCCCAGGTTTGGCGCGTGGCGGATGGGACGCTGGTGCGAACGCTGGCGGGGCATCGGGATGCCTTGTATGCGCTGGCCGTTTCGCCGGATGGGAAGCGGCTCGCGACGGGCGGTTACGATCAGACGATCAAGCTGTGGAATCTGGAAACGGGCGAGGAATTACGAACGCTCACCGGGCACAACGGGTGCATTTATGGCCTCTCCTTCCGGGCGGACGGGAAGATTCTGGCGAGCAGCAGCGGCGACCGGACGGTCAAGCTCTGGGACGCGGCGACCGGGGAGCGGCGGGATACATTTTCGCAGCCGTTGAAGGAGCAATATGCGGTGGCATTCTCGCCGGACGGAAAGCGGCTGGCGGCGGCCGGAGCGGATAACCGAATCCGCATCTGGGAGGTCACGCCGGAAGCGAAGGAGACGACGAATCCGCTGCTGATTTCGAAATTCGCCCACGAAGGATCGGTGCTGCGGCTGGCCTATTCGCCGGATGGGAAGTGGCTGCTCAGCTCCGCGGACAACAAGTCGGTAAAGCTGTGGGACGCGGAGACGGTGACCGAAAAGACGGTGATCGGCACGCATGGAGATTGGCCGACGGCATTGAGCTTCGTGCTCGGCAACAAGGGAGCCGTGGTGGGACGGCTGGATGGTTCGACCTCGCTCTATGCCTTGCCCGACGGCGGGACTCTGCCCCTGCCGAAACCGGAACTGGCGCGGGTGGAGCCGCGCGGGGTGCAACGCGGCACGACGGCCCGGCTGAAACTGACCGGGAAAAGGTTCCATACGGCCAAGGCGGTGAAGTTCGCCCATCCGGGGATCAAGGCGGAGTTGCTGACCGATCCGGCGTCGAGCTTTTCGGAGGCGTGGATCAACGTCGAAATTCCCGGCGGCCTGCCGCGCGGAGCGCAGGAATTCGCAGTGACGACCGCGGCAGGGGAGACGCCGAAACAGCGGTTGCACATCGATGAGTTGCCGCAGGTCAGCCCCGCGAGCGCCGAGCAGCCGGTTCGCCTGAGCACGCTGCCGACGTCCGTTTGGGGCACGCTGCACAAGCCGGGCGATCTGCATCGGTACGAGTTTCGCGCGCCGGCGGGGCAGACGATCGTGTTCGACGCGGCGGCACGGGGCATCGGATCGAAGGCGGACTTGCGATTGACCCTCTCGGACACGACGGGCCGGATTCTCGCGAGCGGCGGCCGGATCGACGGCACGTCCGATCCGCTGCTGGTGCATACGTTTGCCGCAGAGGGAGAGTTCCTGCTGGCGGTGCAGGACGCCGTGTTCGCGGGATCGGCCGAGCACTATTACCGCGTGGATATCGGAAGCTTTCCCTACGTGGCAGGCGTGTTTCCGACGATGACGGCCAAGGATGAACCGGCCAAAGTGCGGTTGCTTGGGTTTAACCTGCCGCCGGATGCTGCGGTGGCGTTGGCGAAGCCGAACGGCGCGGAGTCGGTGGTGCCGGTCGATGCCGAACGGTTTCGCTTCCGGCGGGAATTCAAGGTCGCGGTCACCGACCGTGAGCATCGGCAGGAATCGGAGCCGAACAACGGCAAGGATTCGGCAAGTTCCTTCCCGCTGGGAGGAATCGTCTCCGGGCAGTTCGCGGGAGGGACGCACGCGGACGAGGATTGGTTCAAGTTCAACGCCGCCGCCGGCGAAACGTGGGTGCTCGAAACGGCGGCGGCCCAGATCGGCTCGCCCGCGGATACGAAACTGGAAGTGCTGGACGCCGCCGGCCAGCCCGTGCTGCGGACGTATCTGCAGGCGGTGCGCGATTCCGCCATCACGTTCCGGGGGATCGATTCCTCGGCGAACGATTGCCGGGTGGAGAATTGGGAGGAGATGGAGATGAACCAGTTGCTCTACTTGCAAGGGGAAGTGGTGAAGCTGTTCCGCGCGCCGCAAGGGCCGGATTCGGGCTGGGTATTCTACAACCGCAATGGGCGGCGGAAGACCTATTTCGATACGAGCGCGACGGCGCATGCCGTCAACGAACCGTGCTACATCGTGGAGGCGCGCGGGCCGGACGCGCCGCCGCGGCCGAATGGGTTGCCCGTGTTTCCGATTTATTTCGAAAACGACGACGACGCCGAGCGCCGGCTGGGTTCGGACTCGAAGTTGTTCTTCACGGCGTCGAAAGCGGGCGAGTACTTCGTGCGCGTCACGGAAACGCGCGGGTTCACCGGCGACCGGTTCGCCTACCGTTTAAGCGTGCGGCGGGCGCGGCCGGACTTCAACGCCACGCTGGGGGGCGCGAACCCGGCCATCGCGCGCGGGAGCGGACAGAGCTTCACCATCAATGTGGAGCGGCTGGACGGCTTCGAAGGGCCGGTGGATGTGACGCTCACGGGATTGCCGACGGGGATCGTGGCTCCGACGCAGTTGACCGTCCAGGCGGGTTTGACCTCCGCTTCCGGGACGATGTTCGTCACGACGAACTGCCCCAGCCTGAGCGAGGCCGAAGCCTCCGGAGTGAAGCTCCTCGTTTCGGCCGAAATCGATGGGCAGCGTGTCACGAAGGAACCGATCAGTTTCGGCAAGATCGCCCTTGCCGAAAGCGCGCCGCTTTACGTAAGCCTCATCGCGCCGGGCACGACGCCGTCGGAATTGAGCATCGCTCCCGGTCAAACGGTGTCGGCGAAGATTCGCATCCATCGCCAGGGGCACGCGGGGAGGGTGAGTTTCAATGTCGATAACCTGCCGCACGGAGTGATTGTGGATAACATCGGCTTGAGCGGCGTCTTGATCCCGGAGGATCAGGATGAACGGGAAATTACGCTGATGGCGGCCAAGTGGGTTCCGGAAACCGACCGGGCGTGCTACGCCGTGTCGAGCGAAGCTGGGCGGCAGACTTCCGCCCCGCTGCTGCTCAAGGTGCGGGGGGCGAGCCGCAATGTCGCGAGTGCCTCGCCCATCCCCGCGGCCGGCTCGGCGGTGCGGTAGGAATGGTTCAGGCGGAGGCGGGTTCGCCGGTGAGCCAGGCCCGGGCCTGCTCGATGGCCCAGCGGTGGCATTCCTGCTGAAGGGAGGTCTGCGCTTCCCCGGGCGGGAGCCAGACCAGCCGGTGATCCGGCTCGATCCCGCGGCCGGAGCCGAAATCGGCCACTTCGGCCAGAAAGAACGTGCATCGCTTGCGGAAATAATCGCGCTGAGCGGGCGAGTAGACCAAGTCATCCGCGCGGGCGATTTCGCGAATGAGCCGGATCGCGAGTCCAGTCTCTTCATGGACTTCACGGATCGCCGCCGCCGCCGCGTCTTCTCCGGGGTCCTGCCCGCCGCCGGGCAAATGCAGGCCGGTCGGCGTATCCACCAGCGCCACGCGGCCGTTGTGGCAAACGACCGCATAGCCACCGGGGCGCAGCACGTACGTGCAGCCTTCGCGCGCGGCGCCGAATGTTCGCGTTTCGCTCATCCCTTGGCGGTGGATGATGCAACGAAGCCGGAGCGGTAGCACGTTCTTCCGAACGTCGATATGGGCGCGATGATTTCATACCAACTCCGTGAATCTGTGGGTGGAACGAGAGAACCCACGGTCCGCCCTTCCTCCCCCTCGCCCCATCCGATGGGGAGAGGGTTGGGGTGAGGGGATTTTCTCCATTTGCCCAACCATCATCCGGAGTTGGTATCAGGCGGTCGTCTGGCCACTCCCAATTGCTCGGCCAAATAGCAAAAGGGTGTGATCGGAAGCGGCGGTCACCCGCCCCTTCCCGGGGAGCGCACGCGCCCTCGCGTGCCGTCATCGGCGCCCCCGCCGATGTGACCTCCGTCTCTCTTCCGCACGCCTGACCGCCACTTCTGATCGCACCCATAGCAAAACCTCCTCTTGCGCCTCCGCCCCCCCGGCGGTATTTTTTACCTCATGATCGCGAACCCAAACTCGCGGTCGCCCGGATTGATTCCGAACAACAGGCGCGACACCCTCACGCCTCCTGTTCCGATTCTCCCCCGCGCGACCCCGCCGCCTCGCCGCGCCCTTCCTCCGGGAAGAGGCTCGAAGGGTGGTCCCATGCCACAATTATCCCAATCCTCCCCCTCCCGGGGCGCCGCATCCTCCCACCGCTTGGCCCGTGCCCCCACTCTCACGAAACCCGCGTAAATAGGACTTCCTGCGCACAGAATGACCCGCCCTTCACCCGTTCCAACCCCCTCCCGTCGCCCCAGAAGTCTACATTTCCAGCAGCCGAATCGGGCCAACTTCTAACCCCACCCACCCTGAAACCTCACCCCCTCCCGGTGCTCCCCATCCTGCCCCCGCCAAGCCCATGCGCTCACCCTCCGAAACCCGCGTAAATAGGACTTCCTGTACGCAAAATGCCCCCGCCTTCACAGTTTCCAGCCCCCTCCCATCACCTAGGAAGTCTACATTTCCACCGCCAGAATCACGCCAACCTCCAACTCCATCCACCATGAAACCTCGCCCCCTGCCCGCCCTCCTCATTCAAAAAATAGGGGGGGGGTGCCCGCCAAATCAGTTCAAAGGCCCCCTCGGGCTATCGGGTTCGCCTCCACCTCCACGGCCCGCCGGAAATAATCACACCCCGTCGATATCGGGGGAGCTTGACTTGATCGGCGCAAGCCACTAAGCAGCCTCTTTATGCAAGCCTTGGTGCGCACGTTGTTGCTGGTTGGTATCGCGATGTTGCCGGGATGCCGGACGGCGAAGGAGCCGGCTCCCGCCACACCCGCCGTGGCACCGGCCGCGGCCAGCGGATGGGATCGGACGGTGGAGGAATACACTTCCGGGTATTTCCAGCATCGCCCCGACCTGGCCGTGAGCGCCGGGCGGCACGAATTCGACGGCTTGCTGCCGGATTGGAGTCCGGAAGGAATCAGCCGCTTCGTTTCCTTCCTGAAAACCTGGAGAATCAAGGCGGAAGGCCATCCCACAGCCAATGATCGCGAGGCGTTCGAAAAGTCCTACGTCCTGGCGCAGATCGATGGCGACCTGTTCTGGATCGAGATCGCGGAGGCCCCCTTCACGAATCCGTATTACTACTCGAGCTTCAATGGCGTGGATCCGAATGTGTATCTGACGCGCGAGTATGCGCCGTTGGAGGTTCGGCTGCGGGCGTTCAACAAGTATCTGGCGAACCTGCCTGCCGCCCTCAAACAGATCCGCGCGAACTTGCGCACGCCGATGCCCCGCACCTTCGCCGCCATGGGACGCACCACGTTCGGAGGGCTGGCCAGTTTCTTCGAGACCGACGTGCCGAAGATCTTCGCCGAAGTCAGCCAGCCGGCGCTGCAAGCGGAATTGAAAACCGCGACCGCCGCGGCGATTCGCGAGTTGAAAGCGCTCGACGCATGGTTCGAGAGCGAAGCGCGGCGGGCCACGGACAAATTTCCGCTGGGCGCGATGCGCTTCGAACGAATGCTCCGGGATACGGAACGCGTCGATATCCCGCTGGATGAGCTGGAGCGGATCGGCCGCGCCGATCTGGCCCGCAACGTGGCGGCTCTGAAGAAAGCCTGCGCCCAACTCGCGCCGGACAAGTCGATTGCCGAATGTCTCAATAGGGTCCGAGGGCGCAAACCGCCCGCGGGGCCGGTCCTGGGCGCGCGGCAGCAACTCGGCGAATTGCGCCAATTCCTGATGGAGAAAGACCTCGTGACCATCCCCGGCACCGAGGAAGCGCAGGTGCAGGAGTCGCCGCCCTACATGCGGTGGAATTTTGCCTACATCAATATCCCAGGCCCGTACGACAAGGGTCTCCCGTCGATCTACTATATCGCCCCGCCGGAACCGAATTGGTCGCCGAAAGAGCAATTCGAATACATCCCCGGCGAACCCGATCTGCTCTTCACCTCGGTGCATGAGGTCTGGCCCGGACATTTCCTGCAGTTTCTGCACGCCAATCGTTCGCCGTCCAAATTTGGGCAAATCTTCGTCGGCTATGCCTTTGCCGAGGGCTGGGCGCACTACACGGAAGAGATGATGTGGGAAGCGGGTCTCCGGGCGGGCGATCCGGCGGCGCATATCGGCCAGTTGATCAACGCGATGCTCCGCAACGCGCGCTACATCTCGGCCATCGGATTGCACACGGGGAAGATGAGTCTCGCGGAATCCGAACAGTTCTTCCGGGAGGAGGCCTTTCAGGACACCGCCACCGCCCGGCAACAGGCCGCGCGCGGCACCTTCGACCCGGCTTACCTGAATTACACCATGGGCAAGCTCATGATCCGCAAGCTCCGGGACGACTGGTGCGCCACCCGAGGCGGCCGGGCGGCCTGGAAGGAATTTCACGACCGCTTCCTCGGATTCGGCGGGCCGCCCGTGCCGCTCGTCCGGCAGGCCATGCTGGGCACGCGCCAAGGACTCTTTTAGAGCGGCTCGGAAAGTGTCAGGCCAAGTGCCGGCCGGGAGCTTTTAGGGGCCTTCGGGATGCCCGAGCGCTTGGGCGCGCAGTTGCGGTCCGGCGAGGAGCTGCACCAGTTCCTCTCGCGAATAACGCTTCGAGGGGAGTTTCACGCACCGGGAGAACCCTTCGTCGTTGGCGACGATCAAAGCGGTGTCGTTCTCGGCGAAATCGACGTAGGTCAGGCGTGCGGCCAGGTGCATCGGCGGGGTGACGGGGTCGCCGGTGGCGGTGTCCCACAATCGCACGTCGCCATCCAGCCCCACGGTGGCGAGCAGGAGATCGTCCGAGCTGAAGGCGGCCCAGTGGACCTGATGGAGATGGCGCATGGGCTGGCCCACCTCGGCACCCGTGGCGGCATCCCACAATTTGGCCACGAAATCCTCGCCGCAAGTGACGATCCGATCGCCCCGGTGAGAAAAGGCGACATAGAGCACGCCGTCGGTGTGCTTCAGCCGGATGCCCAGCGGAGAACCGTCGGCTTCGAACAAACTGGCGTAACAATGGGTCGATGCGGGCTCCCGAGCTGCGACGGCAATTCGGTCACCGGCGGGATCCACCGCGATGGCGTGAACCGGATGGGGCATGCGCAGACGGACCTCATGGTTACGAATCCGGCCGAAAGCCACCGTGCCTTCCGCCCTGAGGGAGACCCCAACCCTCTCCACCTCGGTGCGCGGAGGGATCGCAAAGCCGGCCGGCAATTCGGCTTCCTCGAGAGGAGCCGGACGCAAATCCCAGAGCGCGTTGCGGTCGTTCGCGCAATGGACGAACAGGTAGCGGTCTTCGACAAAGATGAGATCGAAGGAGCGATCCGGCTGGTAGAGAATGTGATTCTGCTTGAGGGCTCGAAAGGTCTTCGAATCCCAGAGCCGGACGGTACTATCGAAGCTGGAGGTGGCCAGAATCCGGCCATCGGGCGACAACTGGCTCCGCGTCAGCCCATCGTCATGTTCCAGGTCCAGCCCCAACTGGTGGCCGGATTCGATTTCCCAAACGCGGGCAGTGCGATCCCAGCCGAGCGTGACGAGAGTCTTCTCGTCGGGCAGGAATTTCGCTTCGTAGGTGCGAATGCCGTGGCGGGGAAACTCGGGAATGGCCTGCTTCGCAAACGGGCGAATCCAGACGCTGCCTTGGTACCCGCCCCCGCTGAGATAGCGTCCCGTGCGACTGAAGCGCAAGTTGAGGAGCGTCTCCGTATGCGTGAAGACATGCGTTTCATCCTGCCGCTGCACGAGAATTCGCTTGTCGGCGAGCGCCAGGGCCATGACCTCTCCCCCCGGACTCAACGCGCCTCCCAGAATGTTGGTTGCAAACTGCTGCTTCGAGACGGCCCCCGTGGCGAGTTCGACTCGGATCAGCTCGTTGCTGGCGATAATCGCGAATGCCTTTCCCTCCGTGGAAGCGAACCCCAGATTGCCACCGAACGGGAACGAGCGCAGCAGGTTGCCCCGGGCATCGTAAAGGCAGGTGCGATTGCTCCGGGTAACATACAGCCAGCCGGCGTCCCAGGCCGAAAAACCTTCGCCGGGCTCGTTGGTCCAGAGCAGCACGGGCTTGATCATGGCGGCCGCGAGGGCATCGAAGCGAAGTTGATGCACCCGCTGGCGGACCGGAGCCGGATCGGATGCGGCTGCCTGCATGAAGAAAGGCAGCGCCGCGGCAAAATCGCCGCCCTTCATCTTGACCGCCCCGTTCGCCAGCACCGAGCCGAGGGTACGCTGCCGGTGCTCGGATTCGAGTTTGGCGAACCGGTCGATCCGGCTCCAGACGGAGAAGCCGACCGCGCCGATGGAGACGCAGGCGGCGAGCGCGATGGCCGCGAGCCGGAAACGGCGCTCGGCGGCCCGCAGGCGCTTGATCGATTTGCCGGTGTGCAACAGCTCGAGGTCCGAACGCAGTTCCGAGGCATCCCCATGGCGTTTGGCCGGATGGTTGTCGCAGGCCCGCAGCCAGATCTGGTTCAGCTCGAGGAGCAGCGCGTTCTCGGGCGAGGTGTCCTCCGGCAGCTCGGGGAATTGGAGGCGATCCTTTCCGGTCGCGATCTCATAGAGCAATTTGCCCAGGCTGTAGATATCCGATTGTCGGCTGATCGGCCCTTCCGGCGGCGCGAAGCCGGGCGTGCCGACCATCGAATGGGCCTCGTCGAACGCCGCGATGAGGCCGATATCGGCCAGCCGCGGCTTGCCTTTGATGAAGACGATGTTCGAGGGCTTGATGTCGCGATGGAGCAGCTTTTGCCCGTGCAGCGCTTCGAGGCATTCGGCGAGGGAGATGCCGATATCGACGCACTGATGCAGCGGCAGGGGGCCGTGCCGATGCGCCCGGAGCGTGTGCGGGCAGTAGGTGGCTGGGTCGAATTCCGGGCCGCGCGTTTCATCGTCGGCCAGCTCCATGATGTAATAGAATGCGCCATCGAGGGCGCCCACCTGCAGGATGGAGACGAAACCGGGATGGTTGCGCGAGATCGGTTCGAATCGCTTGATCGCGGCGAACTCCCGCTCGAACGGGCGGGCATTGTCGAAATCGGTGCGCCAGATGATTTTGATGGCCCGGTACGTGCCGGTCAGTTCGTTGCGCGCCAGCCAGACCGCGCCGTAGCTCCCCTTGCCGATCTGCCGGAGGATCGTGTGGCCGTCGATCGTCTTCGGCACTCGCGTCGATTCGTGGTCAATCGGATCGCTCATCGGTCACCCACGGCCGGTGAGAGGCCCAGAACTTGCCGATCTTTGCGCCCGGTTGGTTCGGAACGATCGTGACGCAGGCGAATTGGGCTTCCAGGACGGCACGCAATCGCCGGTGGTCGAACGGACCCGGCAGTCCACGGGCAGAAGGATGAGAGGCGCATTCATGGTATTCACCACAAATCCGTTCGATTCGTTTTAACTCCCGCGATCGCAGCAATATCGGCCATTCGCTCCCTTCGCAATCGAGCTTCATTAGGCCAATTTTTCCCTCCCGGCGCAAGATTTCGTCCAAGGCGAAAGCCCGGACTCCGGATCGAGCCGGGCGGATCGAGGCCCCGCCGGTATTCTGCCCTGCCATCGTCAGCGGAAGCGGATCGCACCGGACGAAACCCGGGCGATCCAGCACCGCGCCGTGCCGAATGCGAATCCCGGAAAGGCCCGCCACATTGCGGCGAAGCAGCGCGATGTTGTCATCGTTCGGTTCGAAGCAAAGGATGCGGCGGGTGCCGCGTTGATGGCAGGCCCGGGCGAAGCTGCCGATGTGCGCGCCGATATCCAGCACGGTCGCTTCGGCGCTCAGCGCGTCCGGAAGTTCATATTCGTTCCGCCCGACGACCGACCGATAGATCGAAGCGTCCCAGGAATCCCGGCGCAGCTCGACGCCCCACTGGCGGTCGACTTCCCGCCGTCCTTCGATTTTTCCGTCCCAGATCGAGCGAAGTTGTTCGAGGTATTCCAGGCATTCCTTTTCGAAACGAAAACCGGGGATGCGTTCGTTCGGCTTGAAGAATTCCCATTTTTTGAGGTTGCGATGCTGAAACAGGCGCCGGCCCTGGAAATCGTGCTGGCACATGGTGCCCGGCAGCGTATGGATCGGCTTCGAGGGCATCGCGTAGGGCTGGTCCAGCTTGCGCCAGGCAAGATGAAATGTCTCCTTATCGCCGTGGACATGGCGGTAAAAGAACTCGGAGTGGTCGTTGATCCAGAGGGCGAGCTGAAGCGCGCGCCAGCAGCGGAATTTGTCGACCACGATCTGCCCGCTTTCGAATTCCGGTTCGTTCCGGTAAGCAATCCCGGTCAACCGCCAGATCGGGCGGGTGCGGGCGAGGCGCCCATAGTCCGGCCAAAAGATGGCGCCGAATTCGGCGAATTGCGGGCTGCGAAAAAGGATCGAGGGATCGCGGACCGCCACGTTATCGGCATCGAGCAACAGGAGATTCCGATAGCGCGAATGGACCAGCGCGTACGATTTCAGCTCCCAGCCGAGCGGGCTGCGCAACGGATGGCGGCGCATCAATCGGAGGGCATCGATACACTCGACCCCCAACGGGGCTGCGAGGGAGGCCATCCGCGCATCGATTTCGGCGCGACCCAGATGCCAAAGCTGGATCGGAAGCGTACACCCCTGGCGGCGAAGCATCTGGATGCAGATCCAGGCGTTGGTGAAGTAGCGCACACCGCCGGCACAGAGGATGATGCCCGTGCCCGCAAATCGATCGGACGGATATTCAGGCAGACTGGCAGCCGCCTGCTCGATCAGGGCGCGCGCATTGAGCAGCGTGACATTGTGCCGGTCGAAATCGCTCTGCTGGCGCGCGCGCTCTAGGGCGCGCCGGGCGAACGGTTTCCACCGGGGCCGAAGGTATTGAATGCGGCCGCTCGACTCGAGCCGTTCGAGCCGTTCGATGATCCGGTCACTGGCGATCCGGTCCAGGCACAACGGCAACCCGCGCTCGACAAAGAGGCAGCGCCGGTCGGAACGATTCTCCTTCGGCCCGTCCGGCAGGATCTCGACCCGATTCCGCCAGCAGGGCGAACAGGCCAGGTCTCCGGCGGCGGTCACGTACTCGTGGCCGGGATAGCGTTCCCAGGCGATGGGCTCGCGCCCACTGGCCACGATGACGGCAGCGGGACGTCGGCCGGCTCGGGGAGGAACCGCGGCGGCGATGTGCATCAGGGAGGTCACTCCGCACAGGACTCCCTCCGCATGGTAGATCAGATGAATGAGGTCGCGGGTAGTGGTCTGGCCGCGCAGGTCGATCGCTCCTTCCAGCCGCGGATGATGGTTGCCGAAAGCGCCCACCTGGACGAACTGAATCCTGCCCCGAAACCGATCGACGACGGACTGGAACCGATCGTGGCCCCACCATTTGACGGGCAGGTCGAACTTGCCTCCGGAACAGACCACCCAGTAGGGCAGCTCGCGCCCGCAGTAATTATATAGTTCGGAGTACCACCGCCGTTCGTCGTGCGAGAGATGCAAGTCGCCGCGAGGCTCGGTGAGGGCGATGGCCGTGCCGAGCTGCTTGTTGAATAAATCGATATAAGCCTGAAGATAGTGATGACCCGCCTGGCCGGAGCGGTCCAACTTAACGTGGGCGCAATCGAGAATCCGGGCCTCGGGCCCGACTTCCGCTGCGTGAGGGTTGGCGAAGAAAACATCGGGATGATCGCACTCGATTCCCGTCAGAAAACGGCTCGGATAGGCCGCATGAAGATCCCGGATGGCGGCAGAGAGAACGACGATGTCCCCTAGACTGAAGGGGTTTCGAACGAGCAGGCTGGAAGGGCGAGGAGGGCCACCACGAACAACCTTGTTCAAGGAGTGATTTCCCGCGCGACAAGGTTTTGCCGGAGAGGGGCCTTCTTGCTTTTTGGTTTGGGTATCTTGCCCGCTTTTTTGGAGGCGGTTTTTTTCGCCTTTTTGCCGGGGGTCTTTTTTGGCATCGGATTGATTCTTATTGGTGATTCGAATTAGGGTCACGGGCCGTGTCGATCAAAGCATCGAACACGGCCCGGCCCTTAGACTGGCGGATTTTGCGGAGAATGTCTCGCTTAATCCTGTTCTCTTCGTCACCTTCAGCTATCCGATACACGGAAAATGTCTCGCCCCCCAGCAGTGCCTGGATCAAATGTTTCATGACTCGGCGGTTTCGCGTTGACGCAGGACCTCCAGCTCGCGCTGGATGGCCTTCTTCACGCGGTGGCTATACAAATAAACGGTCGGGAGGTTGACCCCCAATACGCGCGATGCCTCGCGGGCGCCTTTGCCTTGAAGCTCGGCAAAGCTGTAGACTTGGAACACCCTCGGAGTGACCCGGGAACGCACCCGGGCGATCGCGCTGTCGATCAAATTCTTTTCCCACTCCCGATCCCAGATGACTCCGAACTCGTCCGGAGCCTCGGCTTGAAAGCCTTCGGGCATGGCGACGGCCCGGGGGCGCTTTCGGAATTGGTCCTTGATGCGCCATTCCGTCACGGTGCGCAGCCAGTTTTTGAAGGAGCCCCGTTCGGGATCGTATTGAAAATCGGGCATGGCGCGGCTGACGCTGATCATGGTCTCCTGCACGACATCCTGGGCTTCGGCGTCTTCGAGGCCTTGCTTGCGGGCGATGCTGTAGATCAGCTTCCAGTAAAGATCGAAGAACTCCTGCCAGCTATCGCCCGCCGAAGTCTTGCGCAGGCGGGAGAGCAAGGAAGCGCGCGTCGGGAGGAACTCGCTAGGTTCCGGTGATGGCTCACGCGCTTGCATTACATCTTCCAGGCACAACCGGGTCATTCATGCGGTATATACGAGGCTCTCCAGCCAAACCTTTCAGGAAAAGTGAAAAAAGTTTTGGGAGCGCCGAACGCAAGGAGGCTGCGTCCAGATTCCGGCGCGGAACTGGATGCGCGGCATTGGGATCGAGCGGTTCTCGAAAATACTTTCGATAATCGCTGGATCCCCGCTGACGGCGAGGGCGGACCCCGGGGGACGGAAAAAAGGTGTCTCGGCAGATGAACCTCGACCGAGCGCCGGCCCCTACGCGGCGACCGATACGGCCGCGGCGCTGGCCTTGACCGTAAAGCTGGCGGTCACGCCGCGGTCGGGTTCACCGGTGAGGGCCAATTCCCCCTCCAAGGCGCCCACGAGCTGGCGCGCCAAGGGCAAACCGAGCCCGATGCCCGTGTTTCGCCGGGTGGTCCCGCCGTCGACCTGGGCAAATGGAATCTGAATCCATTCCATTTGCTGAGTCGTAAGCCCGACACCGGTGTCGGTCACCGAAAACCGGAAGCCCCGCTCGTGCGCCTCCACCGCGAGCGTCACGGAACCCTGCGCCGTGAACTTGATGGCATTCTCGATCAGCGGGTTGAGCACTTTGCGGATCAGATCGGACGGCGCGATCCACGACATGTCAGCCAGTCGGGAGCAATCCGCGCGCAATTCGATGCCTTTTGCCAGCGCGGCAGCGGCGTGATCCGCCACCACCGATTCCAAAAACTCGCCCGGGCGGAACTCGACGGGCTGGATGACCAGCGTGCCCGCTTCGGAGCGATTGAAATCCAGAACGCCTTCGATCAGCTTGAGCAGGTTGCGTCCGCAACGGCCCGCTTCCTGCACGAATTCCTGCTGCTCCTCATTCAAGGGGGTGTCCGCCAGCATATCGTTAAACCCGCACAAGCCATTCATGGGGGTGAGCAGCTCATGACTCACGGAGGCGAGGAATTCGTTTTTGACGCGATGGGCGTGTTGCAAATCGAGAGTGCGGGCTTCGACGAGACGTTCCATGGCTTCCATCTTCAGGGAGGCTCGCCGGGCCAGGTTCCATTTCTCCGTCAACGCATTGGCGAGTTGCACGACTTCGATCTTGTCGAAAGGCTTTTTGAGAACCAGCCAGCGGGCCGAATCCGTGAGCGCCGCCTGGATTTCCGCCCAGGTATGATCCGAATAGGCGGTGCAGATGACGATCTGGATCTCCGGATCGACCTCCCAGATCTTCACGATGGTGGTCAAGCCGTCCCAGCCGGGCGGCATGCGCATGTCGACGAACGCCATGGCAAAAGGCAGGCCGGCTTCGCGCGCGCGGCGCACCATCTCGAGCGCTTCTTCGCCCTGATAGGCCGAAGAGAGTTCGAAGCGAATGTCCACCCGCGCCTCGCTTTCTCCGAAGAGGTCCGCCGCCGCGGCATCCATGGCGGCGGCCGAATCTTCCGGCGCCAGAACCTCGGTGAAATAGGGATGCACCCCTTCGTTGTCGTCCACGAGGAGAATGCGCCGGTTCGGTGTGGTCATCATTGCACGGTTGCTCATGAGTTGGCGGTCGGAAGCTCGAGCGTGAAGATCGATCCGAGGCCGGGGCCGTCGCTCTGGACGGTCAGATCGCCCTTCATTTCTCGCGCGAAAAGAACGCTGTTATGCAAGCCGAAGCCATGGCCCTCCTTCTTCGTGGTGAATCCATGGCGGAAGATTCTGGGCAGATTCTCCCGGCTGATTCCGATGCCGTTGTCGGCGACGGCGATGGCCAGCCGCCCGGGACTCCGCGACAGGGTGCGAATGGAAATGCGGCGCTGGGCGGGAGCGGCCTCCAGGATGGCCTGCTTGGCGTTGCGCAGGAGATTCACGAGGATCTGCAGCACCCGGTGGCGGTCGGCCGTGACCGGCGTTTTGGCGGCGAAGTCGCGCTCCACGGAAACGCCGTGGCGCGTGAGGCTCTCCGCATCCAGCCGCACGGCGTCCTCCACCATCGCGCGCGGATCGAGCGTTTCGATGATGCCAAAGCTCCGCCCGTGGCTCTGCTGGGCGGCGACGATCTGGCGGATGTGCTCGACATGCTGCGTGAGGCCTTCCATCCGCTGGCGGAGGTCGTTGTTTTCTTCGGTCAGATGCGTGGCCAGCCTGGCCAGAAAATCGGGCAAGGCCTTTCCTTTGGGATCGGCGGCAAGAAACTCCGGCAAATCGGCGGCATGTTCCTTGATCAGATCGACGGACTTTTGCAGCAGCGGCAACCGCGACTGGATCAATCGGTCCGAGACGGTGGCCGCGGCGACAGTGAGGCTGGTCAGGACGTTGCCGACATTGTGCAGCACGCTGGTGGCGACTTCGGCCATGCCGGCCCGGCGCGAGGCGGCGACCAATTCCTGATGGACACCCTCGAGCTCGCGCTTGGCCCGAATCCGCTCGAACACCCGGCCCAACAGCGTGCCGACCTGCGTGGCGAGGTGGAGCCAGGCTTCGTTGCTTTCCTCCGGCTGCGTCGAGAAAAATTCCGCGACGGCCACGGTCTCCTGGCCGATCCGAATGGGAAAGGCAAACGCGCCATGGACGTTCAGCCCCGGGTTTCCCTTCGCCCGGGGAAAATTCGGCGACTGCATCACGTCCGCCACCCAGGAGGCGCGGCCGGTTTCGAGAACGGTGCCGGGCAGGCCGGCGCCGGATTCCAGCGGGGTGGCTTCCGTTACGCTCCGAAATAGCTCGAACTTCTCGGCAGGCTCCAGATGCCACAAGCCGGTCGAGACCAATCGCCGGGGCGTATCTTCGGAGACCAGATAGACATGCCCCACCGGCCAGTGGGAAAAACGGCACCAATGATCCAGCGCGATTTGCAGGCAGTCTTCCAGCGAGGCCGCGGCATTGGCGGCTTCGGCGACGACGTGGAGCAGTTCCACCTGCTGCTGGCGCTCGTAAAGCTGCCGCGTGCCGTGCTCCGCCAGCCGTTCGGCCTCGAGACGAATCGCGCGCTCCCGCTCCAGGCGCAGGCGCAGGCGCGCATTCTCGGCGGCCAGAGCGGGGGGGGATGGCACAGGCTCGCTCACGCGGCTTTGGCTTGGAAGCCGAGTTCCAGACGGCAACGCGCGTCGCCGCGATGCATGCATTCGGGATGGCCGATCGTCGCCGTTTCCCCGAACTGTTCCGCCGCGCCCTCGACGAGACCTTCCGCCAGCGCGCACAGCTTCCGTTTGGATTGGTAATGCATCACCAGCGTGTCGGGAGAGGAGACATCGAACTCGAAGTCCGGCACGTCGGCCCCGGGATAAAGTTTACGGACTTCCGGGTGGATGATGTTGTTCAACGTCAGAATAAAGGGGCGGGTCGAACGATGCCGCTCGAAGAACGCCGGATATTTGCGGGCGAGCAGAGGCATCGCCTTGGCCCCGAACCAGCGCACGATGTCGGCCGGCGGTTTGTTCAAGGCGGCGGAGGCGGCGCCCACGAGCTTGAAGAGATGCTCGTCCGGATAGCTGCCGAGGGAGGTGAACACGCCGTCCAATTGAGCAGCCTGGAGCAATCGATCCCAGGTGTCCGGCCCCAGATGCTGATTCACAACCTCCTCAAGCAATTGGAAAATCATCCCCTTCATGATTCGATCGGTTCTTCTCGATTGGCCCTGAAAGGGAGGCCACGGTCAAGATCGGGAGGGCCAAGATGGCCGAGCCCCGCTGGCAAGCCTCGCGGCGTGGGACGCAGCGGATCGCTTGCCGGTGGTTCACCGGCCGGCGCGCCGGCCGGCTCCAATCCACGACGCTTCAGCATTCGGCATGAGGACGGGATCGCCGCCACTCCTCCAGTGTATCGACGAAAACGGGGGGCCGATTTAGAGGGTTTTAAGTAATGGTGTCGCCATTCGGCGCGAGGATTTTCGGCGGCTTGGCGAGGTTTTGGCGAAGGCGCATTGGAAGCGGCTTGAGGGCTTGGCTGGATAGTTGCAAGTCGTTTTCGATAAGAAACTTACGTCAGGGAATGCCTGCGATATTCTCCCGAATTGCCACGCACAATTGGCCACGAAAAGCCTGAATTCGGCCGGCAAGACCAGGACCCCGGGTGCCGAATTGTTCAAACGAAGCGGTTCGAATTAGACGCGGCGGTGGGCCGCGTGGTTGAGCCCGAACTTCGAATTTCAGAGTTCGGGTTGAGTGATACCAACTCCGTGAATATGTTGGTGGAACGAGAGAACTCATGGC